>CAYOQG010000267.1:0-8028 GCA_964405925.1 uncultured Phycisphaeraceae bacterium
CAAGGTACACTTTTCAGAATGGTGGGGGAGCCGTGAAAGATGACGTCGGGGCGATCAGGGGGGCGGTCGGTCGGATTCTGAGCGGGTGCTGTGTGTTGACAGCCGAGCATGACGGTCGATCGAACGGTGTTTTGGTGTCATGGGTGCAGCAGGCTTCGTTTGAGCCGCTGTCCGTGACGGTCTGTTTGAAGCACGAGCGGCCTGCGATCGAGCTTGTGGACGCGTCGCAGAAGTTCCTTCTCAACGTCGTCGGTGAGGATTCGAGTGACATCCTCAAGCACTTTGGGAGGGGCTACTCGCTCAAGGAGAACGCCTTCGCCGGTCTGGGCGTCCGGGATACCGGGTTTGGCCCGCTGATCGAATCATGCATCGCCCACATCGGCTGTCGGGTGGCGAACAAGATTACCGTCGGCGACCACTATCTATACGTCGGCGAGGTCGTAGCCGGTGGATTCGTTGAGGATACCAGGCCCTTCGTACACACGCGGACAGACGGACTTTCCTATTAATCCGGTTCTCGACATCGTATGTCTGCCACCGTGTTTCGCAATCCCCGCGACCATCTGAACGGCACACTTCAGCCTGCTTGGGTATCCGCGCAGGCTCCCGACAGCGTTGGATTCTATTCCTGCCCGCGGTTCAGCGCTTCGCGTGTTGGCGGATTGCAAGACGGATCGTCTGTGGGTGGTGGTGATAAGCACTGAAGGTCTGCGGACTTTTCCTCCACGCTACGCATTTTGTCTTCCATGGTCTGCTTGCGGTCGGTGCGCGTTCCGAGCTTGATCGTCGTTGAGATGCGTGGTGCTCCCATGTCGTGGACAACCTCGTGGCATCGCTTGACGGCTCCCAAGACTTGATCCCACTCGCCTTCGATTGTTGTGCCGTAAGGGTGCAGGTGATGCTCAAGCCCGGCGTCGTCCAGGACCTTCTGACAGGCGGCGATGTACCGGGAGACGGACACCCCCACCCCCAAAGGCACCACGCATAGATCCAGTATGACGTTCATGGACAGATTCTCCGAGGAATGTCATTATGATCGCATCCGTATACCGGTTAGCGCGGCGGTTGCCCCGGCTCACACCCGGCGATGTCATACGCTCCGCTCCTGTGCGTCGCCGTGAGGCTCCACGTGGACCAATACGTCCGCCACCGGGGGCCATTTGCTCATGATCAGATTCTTGACGTTGTGGGCGATCTCGTGGGCCCTGCGAACGCTGAGATGCGGGTCGACTTCCAGATGAAGATCGATCAAGAGCGTCGGTCCCATCTTCCGGACAAGCACTTTTTCGACGAACCGGGCCCCGTCGATTTCCAACGCCGTCGCCCGGATCGTGTCCACCAAGTCCGTCTGCGGCGTGGTGTCCATCAGTTCCCTGACCGACGATCGCACGAATCTGATTCCATTGCCGACGATCACAACGCAGGCGAACAGTGCAGCCCATTCGTCAGCGGTTTCATACCCTTCACCGCCGATCAAAGCGATGGTAATACCGACCGCCGCCGCGGCTGACGTGAGAGCATCACTCCGGTGGTGCCAGGCATCAGCGATTACCGCTGAGCTGCCTATTCGCTTCGCCGTCCGTCGCTCGAACCGGAACATCTTCTCCTTGATGATGATCACAACAATCAGAACCGCGAGTGTGTACGGAGCGGGGGAATCATGCGGTGCTCGGATTTCGTAAACGGCCTGGGCGGCAATCCCCGCGCCCGCGGCCATCAGCATGGCCGCCACCGCCAACGCAGCCAGGGGCTCCGCCTTACCGTGTCCGTAGGGGTGATCCTCATCTGCCGGCCTCGAGGCGATCACCAGCCCGCTCCGGACGATGGCGGAACTGAATATGTCGCCAAGCGATTCGACGGCGTCAGCGATGAGCGCGTAGGAGTGACCGACAATCCCGGTCACCAGTTTCACCACCGCCAGACCGCCATTGATCGCCAGGCAAATCTTGGAGGCCCGCTGGCCCTCGGAGTACGATCCTTCCACGAACTCAGCGTACCACAGGGGGAGGGCCTCCGCACGCGATCGGCCCTGTCAGCTCCCCTCCCTGACGAAGTCCGCCCCTTTGCCCCAAGGGGCGGCGCACACCGTGCGTTCCTTGCCCATCACCGCGAGCTGCCAGCATGGCTACACATGCCAGCGTCATCGGGATGAAAGCGGCACACCGCGGAATGGACCGTGCAACTCCGCTCCTTGACAGCGCGGAGCCGGTGGGAAGTTTCCGATCCGCGAGCCCGCGGCAAAAGGGGATCCGAGACTGATCCTGTCGAGTCTCGATCCACCGGTTTTTCGTATGGTTTCGCAGGCCGACCCCACGCCGGCCCGGATTTCGCCCCGATCGCCAGGCGCCCGTTGACGCGCGTTCGGCCCCCGAACCCGCGTCTGGGCCCCAAAAACCCAGAAGTTCACCCGTCCAAGTGCCGAATCTTTAGGGTGTAGCTGCCTCTGTTTCGTGCACATGGCAGTACATCCTGGTCGCATAGGGGCAACTGGCATTGTCGGCCGAAGCGTTCACGGAGCGTTGGTCCTCTCGTTTGCATCCACGTTGGTGCTGTGGGTTAAGCACCAATCGCGGTAGGATGCAATCGGTGTTTCGCCGCTAGAGCCTTCCGGCGGATCGGCTTCGGCGTGTCCGTCGGGACCCGTTTGCAGCAGAGCAGGTGTGCTCGCCTTTCGACCGAGTGGAAGACGTAGCGAATGAGTAGCACAACAAGAACTCGCGACGAGCTGATGAATGAGCTCAAGGCCCTGCGCAAGCGCGTGGCATACTTCGAACAGGTTGAGACGGAGCGTAACGGCGCCAGGTGGGCGCTGAGCGAAGAGGAGGAAAGACTCTACCGTGCGGTGGTGGGGGATTTCCCGGGTTTGCTGTGTCGGTTCCTGCCGAATGGGCAGATCAGCTTTGTCAACGATGCCTGTTGCGCGTATTTCGGTAAAGCTCGCGACGAACTGGTGGGAAAGGACTTTTTCTCTCTGGTCCCCGAAGAGGACAGATCGCGCGTTCGGAATGAGATTCTCTCACTAAGTGCCAACTTGCCGACGCTAACCCTGGAGCACCGAGTCATCGCCGCCGACGGGGAGGTTCGCTGGCAACGATGGAGCAACCGTGCACTCTTTGATGGCGCAGGCCGGGTGACCATGTTCCAGGCCCTCGGCCAAGACATCACCGACCGCGAGCAGGCAGAGGAATGCGCTCAACGGTGCGAAGCCCGCCTCCGGGCGGTCGTCGAAGGGCTGCCGTTCGACTTCTTTGTCATCGATGAGAGCGGCCGTTATGCCATGCAGAACGCCGTCTGCAAGCAACGTTGGGGGGACGTCGTCGGCAAGCGTCCGCAGGACGTGTGCTCGGATGAGCACACGTTGGCACTGTGGGAAGGCAACAACCGCAGAGCGTTTGCGGGCGAGGTCGTGAGCGGCGACGTCGCTTTTCAAGTAAACGGAATAGAACAACACTACCACAATATTATCTCCCCGATCCGTTACGGTGATCAGATACGAGGCATCCTGGGCGTCAACATCGACATCACCGAGCGCAAACAGGCTGAGCAAGAACTGCGGGAGCAGCAGGGTCTTCTTGCAAGCATTATCGAGGGAACAGACGACCGGATCTTCGGAAAGGATCTGGACGGGCGTTATGTCCTGGTGAACTCTGCGGAGGCTGACGGGTTCGGCAAGCCGGCCGATCAGCTCCTTGGTTTGACGGACAAGGAGCTGCTCGATCCCGAGCAGGCCAAGGAGGTTATTGAGATCGACCGGCAGGTTCTCGCATCCGGAAAGAACCTGACTTACGAGCAACACATGGAAGTGCCTGGTCGTGGCCCGCGGACGTACTCCGTGCGCAAGTACCCACGGTTCAACCGGGACGGTCGAGTGATCGGAGTGCTTGGAATCGCTCGTGACATTACCGAGCGTAAGGAGGCAGAAGACGCTCTTCGAGAGAGCGAAGCCAAGTACCGGACGCTCTTCGAGTCCGCTGCCGACGCCATATTTCTGGCCAGGGCTGCGGAAGCGAATCTGGTCTTCGTCGACTGCAACCCGCGCGCCCTGCGCATGTTTGGATGCACGCACCGCGACATGATCGGAAAGACCCCTCTGGATCTCTCGCCCCCGGTTCAGCCGGACGGGCAACCCTCATGCGAGGGGGCTATCCGGAGGATGCGGAGGGTCCTGGCAGGAGAACCACAGTTCTTTGAGTGGCAACATTGCCGACTCGACGGAGGTGTCTTCGACACCGAGGTGACCCTCAACCGTATCAGTCTTCCCGGTGGACCTTTCGTACTCGGCATTGTGCGGGACGTCACCGAGCGCAAACGGGTGGAGGAGGCACTGAAAGCATCCGAGGCACGTTATCAAGACCTGTACAACAACGCCCCGGACATGTTCTTCTCAATCGAGGCGGAGACTGCCCGAATCAGCGGATGCAACGAACAAGCTGCTCAGACCCTCGGCCATCGTAAGGAGGACCTGATCGGTCGCCCTGTGTTCGATCTGTACGATCCGGAATGCATCCCCAGGGCGCGGGAAGCGTTTCGGGAGTTTGTCCGAACAGGGAAGGTGCAAAACACCGAGCTGCGGGCCAAAAGAAAGGACGGCAGCACACTTGACGTGATGCTCAACGCCTCCGCTATCCGCGATGAGCACGGCAAGATTCTCTTCAGTCGATCGATTCTGCGCGACATAACCGATCGCAAGCGGGCGGAAGAGGAGCTGCATCTTGCACAGTTCACCGTTGATCGTGCCGCAATTGCGACGTTTTGGCTTAGCCCGGAGGCACGAGTGCTTCGGGTGAATAGAGCCGCCTGTGAGTCGCTGGGCTATTCCCGCGACGAGCTGCTCTCCATGACGATCCATGACTTTGACCCTGATTTTCCAGCGGAGACGTGGCCAACGCTCTGGGCTGGGCTGAAGCGACAGGGGTCTTCGACCTTCGAGTCCCGTCACCGTCGGAAAAACGGAGAAGTCTTCCCCGTCGAGATCACCTCCAACTATCTGGAATTCCAAGGGCGAGAATACAAAGTGGCCTTCGCTCGTGATATCACGGAGCGCAAGCGAGCGGACGAGGAGCGACGCCACCTCGAAGCTCAGATCCAACACGCCCAGAAGCTGGAGAGTCTTGGCGTGCTCGCGGGTGGAATCGCCCACGACTTCAACAACATACTCATGGGGGTTCTCGGAAACGCTCAACTGGGTCTGCAGATTCTGCCACCCGACTCACCTGTGTGTGAGTTTTTGCGCGAGATAGATGCGGCGGCCAACCGGGCGGCTGACCTGACCAAGCAGATGCTGGCCTATTCCGGTCGCGGCAAGTTTGTGACGGAGCCCGTCGACCTTTCGGAGTTGGTCACGGAGATGGCACATTTGCTTCGGGTGTCCATCTCCAAGAAGGCGAATCTGCACTACGATTTCTCACCCGGACTGCCTGCCGTGGATGCGGACGCGACCCAGCTTCGCCAGGTCATCATGAATCTGGTGATCAATGCGTCAGAGGCAATCGGGGACATACCAGGTAAGATCACTGTCTCGACAGGTGTCTGCGGGGTGGATGACGCAAGGTCAGCCGAGATGCACCTGTCGGAGGGCTCAGCGTTGGGAACATGCGTTTATCTCAAGGTGACCGACGACGGGTGCGGAATGGATGATCAGACTAGGGCGAAGCTGTTTGACCCGTTCTTCACGACAAAGTTCACCGGTCGCGGGTTGGGGTTGGCAGCCGTCCAGGGTATCGTTCGCGGGCACCGCGGAGTGATCCAGGTAGAGAGCGAACCGGGCTGCGGCACGACCTTCCAAGTTCTCTTTCCGGCCTGCGACCAACCAGTCACACCCGTTCGCAAGCAAGAGCACTCACCACGTACCCCAGGTAGGACGGGAACCGTGCTGGTTGTGGATGACGAGGATCTATCCCTATCGGTAGCCCAAAAGGCATTGGAAAGGGCGGGCTTTTGCGTCTTAACGGTGCGGGATGGACGCGAAGCGCTTGAGGTCTTCCGAACAAGGAAAGAGGAGATCAACGTGGTGCTGCTGGACTTGACCATGCCGCACCTAAGCGGCGCAGAGGTCTTTGAAGAGATCCGGCGGATGCGTACCGATGCGCGCGTTATTGTCACCAGCGGTTACAATGAGAAAGAGGCAACCAGCCGCTTTTCGGGGACGGCATTTGCGGGATTCATTCAAAAACCGTATACGCCCCAAGCGCTGGTCGCCAAAGTCTCTGAAGTGATAAGCTCTTAATGACACTATCATGATTTTCCAGGGATTTGGCACGGTTGCTCGTGTGGCCTAGCCCTCGATTGGGCCCGAGCACTTCTAATCGAAGATGACGCTATGGCTGGTATGCGAACGGTTGACCGGTCCGACCGATCTCTCATAATGGATGAGATGCTTGCCGACGGCAGTGCCAGACCGGGGGCGCGAGGCGCGAAGGTCTCGGAACCAACTGACGAGTTCTTGGTCCAGAGTCTGCGCGGAGGCGATTCCGCAGCACTTAAGAGGTTGATGGATCGATATGATCGCTTGGTGCGCTATTTGGTCTACAAGTTGACGAAGGATCAGTGCCGGAAAGATCCCCAGTGGCTCGACTCGGTTGCCTCCGCGACCTGGGCTGGTTTCGTCCAGTCGGTCAGACGGGAGCGAGGCGACTTGCCGCGTTCTGTAACGGCATTTCTCATGTATGTGGCTCGGAATCAGGCGATTAGCGCCCTGCGTCGGAAAGGCCGCGATACCGCTTTTCTGGATGCGGCCCCGAAGTTGCGACAACCAGCAATTGCAGTGGAGCTGAAAGATCCCTCGCTTCTCGTGTCAGAAGTAGAGGAGCTGGCCGCCCTTCGCGAGTGCTTGAGCGATCTTGACATGAAAGATCAGTCTCTGACGTCTCAGCTTGGGGCTATTACGGAGCGCAGATGGAAGGCTGCGGCGGAGGCCCTGGGAATGAGTGAATCTACCTTGCGCTCGCATTGGGGGCGCGTCTTGGAGCGGTTGCGCGAGTGTATCGAGCGAAGAACCGGGATTCGGCTCGCGCCGCACGAGGGTCACAGCGACTCTTAGGGCGGAGACGCTGTGTGCGTCGGTGGGAGCTTGGCAGAATGACTGAGCGGAGCCAACTTGATCCTGTCGAAAGGCGGATGCTCGAGCTGGACGATCTCGAGCGGGTGGGTGTCTTCTCACGTTCGCCCGTCGAGGCGAACGAACTGCTCCGCGGTGCCCCGGCGACGTCACCTGGCGATCCCGTGAGCCTGATCCGCCGGCTGGTTCCGCTGGCTGCAGCCGCTGCCATTGTCGCGGTCGCGATATGTGGTTGGATGTTCGGTGGGGGCTCTGCGGCGCGTCTTGGGTCTGGCCCACTGACCGACGCGACGCCCGGTTCGGGAAGCGGCAAGGCGGGGACGATTCAGGCTTGCATGGCCGGTCCGACGCAAACGCTGCCGCCTGGGTGTGACGAGTTCGACTTCGATAGCGACGGCAGCGTGACACTAGCGGACTTCGGCGCCTATCAATTAGCTTATGCAGACGTGACACGCTAGTCGCGGCCCGTTGGGCAACGAGGCTGCGGGGCGTGTTTCTTGATAGATTGGGCGGCACACCGAGGAACATCGGTACCGCCCAACTTTTTCCTGCAAGAGCGGATCACCGATAGATGCTCACACCTCTGCACCGACGATGAAACCGTCTCATGTCCCCAAGAAATCACGCGTCGGCGAGTTCGAGGCTTGGTTGAGCGCGCCGTCCGAAGATCAGAAGCACGAAGGTGAGGAAGACCGCCCCGGCGCCGAGGCCATAGTACCAGGGCTGCTTGTACACGCTGCACATCACATCACCCAATCCCATGGCACCAATCGCCGCGACGAGCGCATAGGGGATCTGCGTCCATACGTGCTCTTCGTGACGGCAGCCTGACGCAATCGAGGAAAGCACGGTCGTGTCACTGATCGGTGAGCAATGATCGCCGAACACCGCCCCGGCCAGCACGCTGCCGACGGACGCGTAAAACAGGGGTCTTGCCTCGGCCGCATCGACCCCGGCAATCAGTCGTGCGC
>CAYOQG010000268.1:0-8016 GCA_964405925.1 uncultured Phycisphaeraceae bacterium
TTTGCATACTCGCCCGAGTTGTCCCTCTCGACCGGTGGGGGCTGGCCTATCTACTGGCTCCCAGGAGCTGGCCGGGCATCGGGCTCTTCGCGTCGGGCGCTGTATGCGTGGTCGCGTGGTGGTGGGGACTCTTTCGCCTCATGCAGCGGACGATGTCTCTTCACAAGCAGCGACGCGCTGCACTAGCGACCTCGCTGCCGTTCATATGGTTCGGACTTGCCGTTCTCTTCCTCGGCTTCCTTCCCCTGTTCGTGCTCTACATTCTGCTCGTCATCGTCAGCCTCGTCGGTTGACGAGGACATTGGCTCCGGCTCGAGATAAAACACGATGTCGCTTCTTTCGCGGTCACGTTTTCCGTCGGGTCGACGCACCTGCTTTCCCTCGTTGTCCTTTCCGTCAAGACCAACGCTGTAAAGCAAAGGCCTGTTTACGTGCGGCAGATAGCCAAAGGAACGAGCACTCGTGGCAAACGGGTCCTGGGGAAGCTCAGCGAGGTACGTCGG
Organism: uncultured Phycisphaeraceae bacterium; assembly: GCA_964405925.1. Classification (GTDB taxonomy): domain Bacteria; phylum Planctomycetota; class Phycisphaerae; order UBA1845; family UBA1845. Next base: position 504 of record CAYOQG010000268.1, read on the forward strand.
GGTCAGACCCGCCAATTGCGATGGGCGCCGCCCGTGATCCAGCTCGAAGAGATGAATCGCGACAGCAACGGCGGCCATTCGCCGCCGAGCAAGGATCTTGAAATAGAGCTGCACACCAAGCTGACTTGACGAGTGTCCCGAACCGAATTGCGTGCACGTTATTGGCCGGGTCACGCGCCGCAGAAGGTTCGCGCTTACGGTCTCCGGCACAAAGTGCCGCGATGCCTCAGACCATGTCTCCTCGTTTGCCGCCGCCGCAGCCATCGTGTCGTACCGGACCGCGCGAGCGGTATCCAAGACGAGAACCGGGCGGACCATCACGTTGATAATCTGCCTCCAGGGCGAGCCGCTCAACGCCCCCAGGCTATTCGGTGCCACCCAGTCGACCATACCCTTCGTTTCTAACGAGTGAAGTGTTGAGGCCCGCGACCCGTAATGTGAGCGAACGACGTTTCGTCGCATGGATTCTTCGGCGAGAAGTTCTCGTAACAGAGACTCGACATCTTGCCGAGGAGCCCCCGAAATCGAAGCGGGGGATTCTGTTGTCGTATGGCTGATTTGAAGTCCGTCAAGGAACTCCTCGAGCAACGCGAAACTCAAGTTGTAAGCCGCCCACGCAACAAGGCTTGATATTAACGTAGGCTCGGAGTCGACCACGTTGTTGAACGCCTGATAGTCTCGCAGGACAGCCACGGCCTCGCCGTGGTTACCATTCCGAAAGTGATACGCAGTCGCAAACCAGAGCAGCTTTGCGATGAGGCGTTGCTGACGGAAGCGTGCGGGCGAGCCCTCCGGTGTACCGAGCCTTGAACTCCACGCCACGTCGGGCATGTTCCTCGCTTCCCGGAGCAATCGAAACGGCTCCGCGTTTGCCTCCATGAGTTCATGTGCCGCAGACATGTTGCTCTTAAAGTTGGCCGCATCGTCCAAGAAACTCTCGATACCCACTCCCGATTCGGAGGTAGCGACCAATGTCTCCATCGCCTTCTCGATCAAAATCGCGGCGTTACGACCCTGGTCGACCGCATCTAACTCCGCATCGAACTCGCCCACGTACACCGGCTGATTCGCAGCACGGTACTGTTCAAGCTGAGTGTCCAACCGGTGACGTGCAGCGACGCCCCAGATAACTCGCAGGAGACAGGTCCCGACTACGACTCCGGCCGCGGCCACACCGAATCGCCTCAACCACTTGAACCGTCGCGGCATGAGCGGCGGCGAATACGCGTCGGCGGCGATAGCTGCACCGGCCTTGTTGGGTGTTTGCGACATCAGGTTTTCTCCCTGGTGGCGTCCCCGGGCGTTTATTGTACTCAACGGCGGGCTGCTTGCGTCCCGGGTCGTTTTTCCAACAGCCCTGGCCACCTGCCAGCCCTCCGCAGCCGGGCACCAGGAACCCACTCGCACGAAACTTGCACATCGAACCCGGCAAAACGGGCTTCTACCGAGCCCCGAAACGTGCTAATTCTTCTACGTGATAGACGCGTAGAAGCGCACTACCCGCATCGCCCCTTCAACGATCAGTCCGCAAGTTATCCTCCTGGGCCCAATTGCGGCCTCGCGCGCATAACTTGCGCGCACCGACTACCGGGCGGGCAACCGCCCGAGAAAGGGAAAACGGCGAAGTGCAAGAAAAAAAGTTGCCAAACGAAGCCAAAAAACGCTGCTGGCGCTATCGAAAACCCCGATCCGCGCAGAAAACAAACCCAATTCGAACCCAATTGCAGCCCAATACGAACCCATGTTACCCACAAGCGAAGCCAAACAGACCCATGTTTTTGGCCTCTTTGTCGCTCCGTCGCTGTGTCGCTTCGTCGCTCAATCCCCAATCCCCAATCCGCGGACCACAGCCCACGGCTCGTGTCCTAGAACCGCTCAGGGCGGAGCGCGCTGCTGTCCCCGATCACCCCGAGTCCGCGCATGACGTGGCGTTCGCAGAGGAAAAACACCACCACAACGGGGACGAGCGCGATCAGGCTGGCCGCCATCAGCAAGTTCGCCCAGGTACCGGCCATCGATTGATACATGCGCAGACCCAGCGAAATCGGATACGTCTTGAAGTCCGATAGATAGATGAGCGGATCCAAAAAATCCTGCCAGTGGTACACGAAGCTCAGCATGGCTGCGGTGACCACCGCAGGCCGGGCCATCGGCAGCAGAACATGCCAATACGTCTGCCACATCGTGGCACCATCCAAACGGGCTGCATCGTCAAACTCCGGTGGGATCGTGCGGAAAAATTGCCTAAAGAGAAGGATGTTGAACGCCCCACCTCCTAACCAGGCGGGAACGATCAACGGCTTATACGTATTGACCCATCCCAGCAGATCGTACAGAAGAAATCGCGGGATCAGCAGGACCTGCGCCGGGATCAACAGCGATAGAACAACCAATACGAAACAGAGCGATCGGCCCCTAAACCGCACGCGGGCAAGCACATACCCAGCCATCGACGACGTCAGCACTGCCCCGATCACGGAAACAGACGTGATGAAGATCGAGTTGCCAAGAAAGCGGAGCAGCGGCAGTCGTGTCAGGGCCTGGTAATAATTAGACCATCTTGGATCGGCCAAGCGCAATGAGGGGGGGAACGCATAAACCTCTTCCAGCGATTTCAAAGAGGATATCACCGCCCAAGCAAGTGGGAGCATCATCAGGGCGCAAAGCAGCGCAAGCGTCCCGTAGAGACATGCTCGACTGACAACGTGACGCCCCGCGCTCATACGGCTATCTCTCGACCGCATAGTGGACCCATCGTCTCGAGGTCCAAAGAACTGGGATAATCAAAGCAGCCAGGACCACGAACAGAATCCACACGAGCGCGGACGCATACCCGAACTGGTATGGAGGCTCAAAAGCAACTTGGTACAGGTACAGCATATAGAACAAGAGTCCGTCATCCTGCTGGCGATTCTGAAGCATGTACGCCTCGGAAAACGCGTGCATGGTGAAGATGAGCGAGAAGATCAGGTTGAACAGAACGGCTGGGGTGATCTGCGGCAGGGTGACAAAGCGGAATCGGTGCCACGATCCGGCACCGTCCAGCCGGGCCGCTTCATATAGTTCGTGCGGCACCCGGCGTAGAGCCGCCAAAAAGATCAGCATCGCTCCGCCCATCGTCCAGACGTACATGATGATGACAGCGGGCTTGCATCCTGTGGGTGAGTAGAGCCAATCCGGGACCGGCCAATTCCGCGTGCCGTTTTCCGAAAACACGCTCACCAACGGGTCCAAGACCGCGTAGAAAACGCGAATCCCTTGGGTGATCCAACCGAACTGGGGGTTCAATAGCCAGCTCCAGATCACGATCGTCGCCACCCCACCAAGCACATGCGGCAAGTAAACGCACGCCCGAACGACCGACATGCCGCGAAATGACCGGTTTAATAGCATCGCCACAGCGAGTGACGCACACAAACCCAAGGGAACAGCGAAGAACGTGTAGTAGACGCTGTTGCACAACGCCCTATAGAAGGACGGATCGTTCGGTCTGCCACCGAGCGCCCGCCAATGCCATGGGTCTGTCCTCGTTGGCTGGTACAAACGATCAACGCCGATCGCAGTCCGGTAGTGCTCGGCGCCGACCCACGAGAAGCCTGCCCAAGAGGGTCCGGCATCCGTTCGCACACCTGAGAGCCCCAGCGACGCGATCGTCGGGAGCAGGGTGAGGATGATAAACCCGATCACCCACGGCAGGAGAAACCACCCGACTTGTCTCGATGGACGGCTCACGGCTTGACACTCTCCTTGGCAGGGAACGCAGTCTGGATGGCTGGGTCATGGGCCAATTGCTCGAGCATGGTCGCAGCCGTCATCCCACGATCGGGGTCCAACAACCGTACAAGCTGCCTGTTGATAGCTCGATCTACCCTGCCGAAATGCGGCAGCCGTGGCTGCAAACGCGAGTAGGACAGTGCATCAACGAAGGGCTGACGCTTGGGATTATCCGGTGGATGGACAAACGCCTTGCTCGACGTCCGACGCCCAGGCAACGCACGACCGCTTAAGGCGATCCGATCCTGGACCGCCTCTGAGAGGACGTACTCAATGAACTGCCAGGCCATGGCACGCCGCTTGGGCGGTAAGTCCTTGGGCATCACCACACCATCCCACGTGATCCGTGTACGCCGCCCGGCAGGGCCCTTGGGAATCGGGGCAACGACATAGGAATCCGCCAGCCCGGTCTCGGCGAGGAATGGATTGAACCACGGGCCGTTGACGCACATGCCGACCTTACCGGTCAAAAACCCCACATCTTGAAAGACCTGTGGAACCTCCTCCTCACGCGGGCTAACGCGATCCCCGACAGCCAGGTTGCGATAGAACTCGAATGCCTGCTCTGCTTCTGGTCCGACCAGTGTCCAGCGCGTCACTGTTTCGTCTGTCAACTCAGCCCCAAACGACCAGATCCAAGGCAAGAAGTAAATCCACCTTGGCAGCCAGAAGCCGAATTGATCGATATGGCCATCTTCGTCGAAGTCACAGGTCAGCAGCTCTGCCGTCTGACGAAAGTCCTCCATCGTCCAGTCGTCGCGCGGCAGCGAGACGGGTCTGCCGTGGAATTGAGCAGCCCGGTGAAAGCATTCCGGATTGGCATAAACCAGCAGATTGCCGCCTGAGACAGGCAGGCCATGCTGTCGCCCTTCAAAGGTAAAGGCGGACAAGCCGGTATCATCGAGGACCGCTGCGAACGAATCACTCCTCTCAGATGGGCTCCGCGCCAACTCGGTCAAATCAGCAAAGTGCTCAGCCAGCTCGTGAAAGGGGCCAAGTTGAACCAGGGCGACATCGGGCAGCGTATTCGACAGAATCTGCTGTCGCATTTTGGTGTTGTACTGACCCGCCAGCCCAACGACGTACACCTGTTTCACATGAATACCGGGTCGATCGCGCTCAAATTCGGCGATGACCGTCCGCCACAGCTTATAGTCTTGATAGGTCCCGAAATGGGCAAATCGAATCGTGTCGTCGCCTCGATCGGCCCCCGTGTGCCGCGCGTATGTGTCCGCAAAGAGCCACCACCCAACACCGAGAGAAGCGATTGCCAGGGTGGCTCCACGGACGGTCATGAAACGACGTCCAATTGCGGATTGACGATTGGCGATTGGGGATTCGAGATTGGCGATTCACGATTGGCAAGTACCCGGGCCGGGATATCAACACATGACCCGGAATGACCACGTTTGGGCAATAATGCCATTGACTCAGCCACACTTACGGTTGACCTGCGTCCGGCGGTGCCACACGCTGAAACCGTTTGAACGGAAACGACGCGCATATCGTGTCGCTGCGATTCGTGCACCGTTACGCCCCACCCTTGACACGGTAGTTGCCAAGGTGCAGTCCGAAGGAGGCGTCGTTGTATCCGCTTTACGAGCTTGGGAAACAACCTAGCCGCCCAGTTCTTCCGCGAGTTCTTTTGAGCTTACCTTATCCTGGATGTTCGTGAACCTCCCGGTTTCATCGAAGTTAACCGCAAAGGTCACCTCGTTCCCGAACCGGTAGAGGAAGCTAAAACCAAGACCGTAGTTGCCGTTCTCGATTCCCTTGGCGATTACATCGCGGGTGTCCGCCTCATACTTATCGATGTAGTTGAAATCGAAATCGCTGGTGCCATCCCGCCAGCGGCTTGGGTCACCGGCTTTCTCCAACACGTCCGCCCAGGTATCCCCCCTTTGAATCTTGGCCCGTGTCTCTCTACCCTGTGCCGCCGGGTCGAAAGACTCCGTTGACGACGTGGCAAAGCGGAAGACCAACACGCCGATTAGAAGCACCAGCACGAGAACGATGACAGCCTTCATAGTTGAACCTCCGAAAAATGACCCGTCGGGTTCCTCCTGAACCCATGTGATTGTCCATCACATTACGCGATTCCGCCACCAGGCGAAAGCTCCGGTGCAGTCGCAGGCAAAGCGCATGCGAGGGAGACTGGCGGGCGTGGACCGGTGTCCGCGAATTGAAGATTGACGATTGCGGATTGGAGATTAAAGACCGTCAGTGGCGACGAATCTCCATCCGCCAATCCCCAATTGTCAATCCCCAATTGTAGGTCCCGAGGGGTCATTCACCGACCGGTGCAGGAACTGCCTCGATGATCGTGCTGCCATCAACGACAAGCAGCGACAGTTCCCCGTCGGGCTTTCTCAGCTTGAGGCGTTTGAGCGACAGTCTTCCGTTCTTGCCGTGGGCGAACCAGCTTCCGGTGGGCAACGTCTCCCAAGCTTCGACGGTGCCGACGGTGTCCGACTCGGCGTTCTTGCCCCGCAGGTGAATCGTCTCTTTGACGCGGATCGGCGTTCCCGGTGGAAATAATCGTGACTCGATCATGTTTGAGGCATCCTATACTGTCTGGAAGCGGGGATTATACTATGATCGTCCGCTTAGGGGAGCAGGCATTACACCGAGGTGCCCGATCCGATCGCCCAGGGCGAGCGATGGGTATCCGATCCGACCCTGGAGCACATGCGACGGGTGCCTGATCTTGGCCCGGAGAGATGGAGCCTTGACCTCAAAGGAAATCAGACAGCAGTTTCTCGACTTCTTCGCCTCGAAGGGGCATACGATCGTGGAGTCCTCACCAGTCGTCCCCCTCGACGACCCGACCTTGATGTTCACGAACGCGGGGATGAACCAGTTCAAGGACGTCTTTTTGGGCACCGGGTCGAGGCCTTATCGCAGGGTGGCTGACACCCAGAAGTGCATCCGAGCCGGCGGAAAGCACAACGATCTCGACGACGTCGGGCAGGACACCTACCACCACACGTTCTTCGAGATGCTCGGCAACTGGTCATTCGGCGACTATTTCAAGAAGGAAGCCATCGAGTGGGCCTGGGAGCTGCTGACCGAGATCTGGGGCATCGAGAAGGACCGGCTTCATGCGACGTACTTCGGCGGGTCGCGCAAGGGGGCGGAGGGACGGAGGGATGCAGCCACGGAGCGACGAAGCGACGGAGCGACGGAGGGCGAGAGGGGCGATGACATAGAATGGGACCTGGAGCCCGATTACGAGGCACGAGACTTGTGGGTGTCGGTGACGGACATCGATCCGGCAAACGTACACCCCGGGAGTATGAAGGACAACTTCTGGGAGATGGGCGAGACCGGGCCTTGCGGGCCGTGCAGCGAGATCCATATCGACCTGACGCCGGATAAGTCCGGGGCTTCGCTGGTCAACGCCAGTGATGCTCGCGTGATCGAGCTGTGGAACCTGGTGTTCATCCAATTCAACCGCGCTTCCGACGGCAAGCTCACCCCGCTCCCCGCCAAGCACGTCGACACGGGGATGGGGTTCGAGCGGCTCGCGGCTGTCTTGCAGGGGATGGAACGAGGCCGAATTGGCCAGGTCAGCAACTACGACACCGACGTCTGGACGCCGATCTTCGCCGCGATCCGGAAGCGAACGGGAGCGCCGGAGTATCAGGGGACGTTGCCGAGCGACGAAGTGACGGCGGGGGATAGCGACGGAGCGACGGAGCGACGAAGCGACGAGGGGGCTCCCCCCCTTGATAAGGGG
>CAYOQG010000269.1:0-7985 GCA_964405925.1 uncultured Phycisphaeraceae bacterium
CCTCTGCCGATTGAACGGATGCCTTCACGACGAACATGTCAACAGAAGGGGGACATCGACCGCACGTAGTCGATCGCCCCTCGAAGCCCATGCAAATCGCCCTGCCATGGCCGCGTTTCGACCAGTACTGGCCCGTCAAACCCGTGGGTGACAAGCTTGCTAAGGACCCGGGAGATCTGGACATCGCCCTGCCCAAGCGGTGCAGCCTGGCCGTAGTCGATTCCCCGACGCGGTGATCGCCGAGCGTCTTTCACGTGGACAATGTCCGCCAAGTCAGCCAATCTCGCAGCCACGTTAGCCGGGTCGTCAGTCCCATAGATCACCAGGTTGCCAGGGTCGAAATTGATGCCGATGTTCTTGCGTCCAACGTTGGCTTTGAACTCCAGGAGCGTATCGATCGATTCGCGGCCGGTCTCAAACAGGAGGCGGACACCGTAAGCTGCCGTTGCGTCCGCGACCTCGCGGAGGCGCTGAACCAGTTTCTTGTAGATGGGGGAAGTCGGGATCGCAGGAATCGTCGCGGGATGGATGGACAAGGATGGACAACGAAGCTGAGCCGTCAGCGCGGCTGCCTTTCGTGTCAAGGCAAGTCGTGGTGGATAGAGATCATCGGGCGTGTAGCCGCCGGTCTCGGCGATGCGCTGAATGGACGAGTAATCTTCGCCCTCAAATCCGATAAACGTGCCGACCAGTGACACTCCACTGGCTTCTGCGGTCTCACGAATCGCTTCGCCGTCCGCCCGTTCGATCGCATCAGCGGTGAAGAAGCCAAGTTGCATCAGGCGGAGGTCGAGTTGACGGTGAGCCTGCTCGATCGCGCGGATTACGTCATGCCGATCGATGCTCCAGCTACAGATGCCAACTTTCAGTACACCCATTCCGACTCCAACGCATAGCGGCGGGTCGTGAGAACAGGGGCAGCAACCCAAGACCCCGCCCTGCCAAGTGCAGACGCGTTCGTCAAGCTTGCGGACATCGAAACGCCGCTGTTGCCGACCCGAAGAAAGGACCTCAAAAAGGCATGTGCTTTGTCGGCAACAATAATCCCCGAGCGGTAATCACACCGATTACAGCCGTTTATGCACGCATATTCATTGCGGAATGCACCAGTTGGTCAATCACCTCCAGAGCCAGCTCGCACACGCCATAGCTCATTAGTCTCCCACGTGCCCAGCCGGCATGTAGGACCACACTGCACCCAATGAACCCCACCGCGGAGCGCAGGACCGTGAACTGAACGTCGAGCCTTCTGATACACGGCCTGGTGTACGATCTACCGGGGCATCTGCGCCGTGACCGACACGAGACCGCGGAGTGGGAACCTCAGTTCTCGCCCAGCGTCACCTCTTGTCAATGACGTACGAGCTCGCTGGGCATTCTCCGGACCGGGCTTACCCCCGTCGGGGAAAGCGCTGGGCGCTTCAGCCACCAAGGTGCTCGACCGCCCGTTGCAGCGCTGGAAAAAACATTGCAGCATCGCAGTTGATCACCTTGATGTCTCGGTTCTCCAAGACTGCAGCACGTGCCTCGTCGAAATGGCCGACCGCGAACGCGGCCTTCGCCCACCGCTGCTTGCCGTATCGCGTTGTCGCAAGCAGCCGCCGCAAATGCTCATCACGGAGCCCGTATCCCACGAAGACGACCACATGTCGATCTACTATCGTGCCGATCAGCTTCAGCAGATCAGGGTGGGAAAGATGATACGTTTCGTATTGGCTTGCTGTTGCAACGATGGTTGTTGGCGTCTCCACCGTACCATGCATTTTGATCACGGTCGGCTGATCGGCACCATACGCGGGCGCACCCTCATTAGACGATACGACAAGCGCGCGGCTTCCTGCGAGTCGGTAGGCCGCCTCAAAGAGCAGATCCCAATTTGTCGTGATAACAGTACTGAAGAGGTCGCTTGCGATACGGTGGGAGGGAGAAGGATCGGCATCCTGCGGTATCTCCGCGACCAGCCTGGTAGTCAGGGTATCAGCACCGAGGATCGCTTCGTACTCATCCGCCACGGTTTCAAACGAACGTCCGGTGGCGTCGTATTCGGGATAGTGCCTCCGGATGTCAGCGACAAGCTCGTCCGTGAGGTTCGCGGTTCTTACGCCTAAGGCCTCAGCCGACATACCCGCCCCGGCGAAGAGTACCGCCTCCCTCTTCCAGACCGCTTCCACCAAAGCAGGTGGCAATCGAGGCAATTGCTCGTCCACCTCAAGGGCTCCGCGCAGACCGTGAGTACGTCCACTCTCCAGGACCTCCCCCCGTATTTCCCAGACGCGGATCGCATCTCCAACGCCGCCAAGAGTGGCGAGCCGCATCTGCTGAGGATGGAAGGCAACAGGATCCCACCAGCTACCGGTCGTCGGATCCAGTATGCATGCCAGCTCCTCCCACTCACGGGTCGACCAAAGGAGTACGTTTCCGTCCTCCCCCTTGGATACCAGGTATTGGCCATCGTGTGAGAACGCGATGCTGGTGATCTGGCCATGATGCGCCCCCCAGCTTTTTTCGGGACAATCCCACCTCTCGCGTCGCCATACATCGATCACACCTGCGGCGTCACCAGTCGCCAAGAACTCGTTCGTCGGCGACCAAGCTAGTGCCACCAGAGGCCCTTGACCTCGCGTCAGACGTTGGACCGCTCTAGGTGATCGCCCCTCCCAGAGCTGAAGGGCGGCAGCGGTCCCTCTGCCTCCCACTGCGGCCAGTAACTCCCCGTCGCACGACCAAGCGACTCGATACGCGGGTTCGACATTCGCCCCTTCCAGCGCCCGATTAAGCGTCCACGTGCTCGTATCCCAAACCTGGATCCCGCCGATGTGTCGGGCCACAGCCACGGATGCGCCGTCCGGCGACCAAGCGATACCGTGGACGTAGGCGTTCAGAGGGATGCTCCTCTCCAGCTCTGCTGGCGGTTGCACGTTCCATACCCGTATGGTCGAGTCCATGGAACCGGTCGCAAGACGAGTGCCGTCTGGCGACCATGCCAGGTCCCACACTGTGTTCTGATGTCCTTTCAGCTCCTCGACCGCTTGCGTCGGCTCGTCCCACAGGACAACGGTATGATTGTGGTGCACGCTTGCGAAAGCCATGACCGCACGGTTCGGCGCCCAACCGATGGTCTGAATGCGCTCGCGCTGTTTCGGCGGCAGAGATCCCATCAGGGAGAAGCCGGTTGGAACATCCAAATTCTTGCCCACACATCGGAAGAAGTCCTGGAAGTCCTTTTCACTTTCGCAACGGTAGAACCGGTTGATAATCGCCCGGTTGTTAAGCATCTTTGAGAGCTCCACCACCACTGGGTCAGCCCTGCCGCCCTCAGGAACAATGAGCAGGCAAACGACCCTAGTCGTAGAAGACCCTTTCCGATCCCACCGGGTCGGATGGGCAAACTTACCGATCGCCAGGACCGCTGTACCCGCGATCGCGCTGGGCGCGTGGGGAAAAACCACTCCTTCGCGGTCCTGCGGACCACCCTTGAGTTCATGCTCCTTTACAGCCCTCGCGAATTGCGACGCGTGCGCCGAGAGGCGACGGCGCTCAGCGATCATCGCGCAGAGTTCGTCGATGGCTTCGTCCTTGGTTCTCGCCGCCATGGGTGCTTTGACGCACACATTCTCAAATACAGCGTCCAGATTCATTGCCATGCAAGCCCAACTCCTGACTAGTCAGCGTCGTTAATCAACGCGAATCACCCACCAGACGTTTGAGCTACTTACCCAGCGACTCCGTTAGACGATCTGCCTCTTTGGACAGAACACGATGAATCGCCTGAGGATCCGATAGGTTGAGGATCTCCGCCCGCACAGATTCTGATCGCAGAACGTCAGAGATGTCCACTAGAGCCCACTTATAGCTCTGGTCATCAGGTCCGACGACCAGGTAAACGATCCGAACAGGCCGACCGTCCGCGGCCTGCCAGTCCATCGGCTCGGGAAACAGGCCCATAGCAGCGGCCAAACGTGGACATTCCGGATCATCCGCATGGGAGTACGCTACGCCACCGATTGCCGACATGCCCGCTTGCTTAAGCTCCCTTTCGGCAGCGTACGAGGCGAGACGGGCCAAGCATCCACCGCCTATGCTGTGCTCGCGCGCGAGCAGACCGAGGAGCTCGAGAATCACCGCTTCGCGCACGCGGCCACGCAACGATGTCGTGATACATGCGGGAGTCAGAAAGCTCACCACGACAGCCGGCTCCCGGAAACGCTCTTTCACAATAAGCTCTTTGAGAGCACCGACTGCGTCTAGCGCCTCGTACCCGGACGCGGAGATCTGGAGCCGACCACCGCACGGAACTTCGAGGAACATGAGTTCCGAGGTGCTCTTGAGGTCCATACGGTTCCCCCCATGGGAGGCCCATATCGTGCATCCAGGGAAACGCTTCGTGACATCCTGAATCTTCATGACTGCCCGCGCGTGTAACCCCAGCGCGTTTGTCAGGGCAATGACGGCTTCTGCTGACTGAGGGGTGTCCTTCATGTCCTGCTCCGTGGCAACTTGGATGGTGGAGCGTATCACACTGTCAGGGACCCGCCAACCCCGCCCAGATTCCCGGCGGGACGCTGCCAAACCGTGTACCCACCCAACAGAGGTGCATATGAGCGAAGGTTATCAGCGTGCCGCAGCTCGTCGCATAAGCAGGCTTCTCACCGGTTACGTCGTCCGGGGAGGCTCGGCACGCGTGCGCTCTACGTTGGCGTTTGCACATACCCTGCCGTCTGTTGACTCGGCGACGCTAATCACGCCAACTTCCGCCATCCGCCGCAATGGAAACCTCTCCTCTCACGTCCGCCCGACGAGGGTCCGAGAATTCATCCACGAAGTGCGCCCGCAATCGCGCGCCGGTCGATACTTGCGCCGCCGTTCGCCGTGGCGTATTATCCTATGTCTTTCGGTCAACCAGCCTTCGAGAGTGTCCATTGTGCCGTGAGCCCCCCAAGCGTTTGAGACGGATTCAACCAGGGTCCAGACAAACGAACCGTAGATGAACTGGTTGTACCACCGACCCGACTGAATCCAAGAAAACACGCGAGCAGTAACGCCCGAACGCCCTCCAGTGCGTTGGCCTGGGCAGCTGGGTATGCGATGGGTCACCTGCCCAAAACGTTGTGCCATTGACACGGCCCTCATTCTTCATGCTCGCGGATACGGATTCCCCGTGCCCGTAGCTGGGTAATAAACGGGCCATACGGTACGTGTAAGGCTGGTGATAACAGACCTCGCTCCTTGATAGCCCCGGAGACGATCATCTGGGCGGCGATACTCGCCGGAAAACCAACGGTGCGATTCATGGCCATTAGACCGGAATCAGGGTCCTCGTAATCGATGAGATCGAAGGTTAGCCGGGCTGACCGATAGCCCTCTCCCTCGGCTACCACGCGAATGATCACCATGTCGCGCTCGTCTTGCTTGTATTGTAGTCGTGGTTCGAGGTGCCAGCACATAAACTGGCGCGGCGACATATTGGACAGTGACGCGATAGGGGCATCCTCCAAGAAACCGAGGCGGGCAAAGAGACGCCAAATCTGTGCGTGTCCGGGCCAGCGGAGCGCATAACGGCCGGTATTTCGGACTGAGGCCTCGATCCCAAACTGGTGGGCAAAACCCGTCGCATCACCGTTCGGGAACGCTTCGAGCTGGCCAAACGGCTTCACCTCGATCGTGTGAATGTGTTGCTCCTCGAAGATCTCATGCCCGGGGACCTCCACGATCTGTCCATTGCGTACGAAGCGCGCAGGACGGACGTAGGAGTCAAGAACGCCTGCCCATGTCCAACTGATCTTGTAGCGCAAGGGATTGTCGTCTGCCCCGGGCTCTGGAATCCCACCACCGTAGCTATCCAGGCGGGTGACACGGTCAAAGCGGCGGACCGCTTCGGCGGCCAACACCAGATCAATGCCAGGGTCAAAGCCCATTTCAGGAAGGATGGCGACGTTGGCTTCCGCGGCGGGCTCTGCCAAGCCCTTCAGATGATAGGCGTAATTGGTGTTTACAAGGTGCACACCGGCGGCGATGGCTGCCTCAGCCGCAGCCCGGACATGTTGGCGCGGGAGCATGTCGATGACGACGTCAAACCCAGCGCTCACAAGATCACCTAAAGCTGCGGTATCCGTCGCGTCAAGACGTACCGCCTCCAGCTTGTCACTACGCACTTGGGCAAGATACGCATTTACGCGATCGACCGCCGCGTCCGCACAAGTGACCGAACGTACAGAGGGACACCGTGCCAGATCATAAAGCACCGCTCGCCCCTGAAGCCCGCAACCCAAAAGCAGCACTTTCACCGACGGTTCTCCTTGGACACAACTGTGCTTGCGGCTGTCCGTGCCATGATCCGCGACACGGCTTACTGACACCGCAGTCTAAGCGATCGTGGGCGAACACGGGGCCGTGTCAACGTCGAGGGTCCGCTCCCTCACGGTTGCGGCTCGGGGCAGCGGAGGGTCCGCTCCCTCACGGTCGCGGCTCGGAGCAGCGGAACGTCCGCTTCCTCACGGTCGCGGTTCGGAGCGGGGTCGCCGAATCGCGGACTGTGATTTAGCACCGAGCATCAAACGATCTAAAGGCACTGTTGTGTCTCATTCCCCTCACGCCTGGCTTTGGAGGCCGATGACAATTCGGCCTCTCGTCGTCGAAGTTGCCCGCACGCGGCGTCGATGTCAAGGCCGCGGCTCCGCCGAAGATGAGCGTTCACACCCGCTGCCTTGAGCGCTGACTGGAATGCATGCACAGCTTCGGTGGCTGGGCGGCGGAACCGCGAACCGGATGCTACCGGACGCAAACCGGCAACTGCCAGAGGCAGACCGGCGGTTGCCGGAGGCAGACCCGCAACCGGATTGTACGCCAGCAGGTTCACGTTGCTGCGCACACGTTGGACGATTCGCGCAAGCTGACGGGCGTCCGCTGGTGAGTCGTTGATCCCACCGATAAGCAGGTACTCGAAGGTGATCTCGCGCCCCGTACGATCGAAGTAGTACTTGGCTGCGTCGACGATAGGCTCGATCTGAATCCGGGCTGCCCAGGGAATCAGCTTCGCTCGCAGTTCGTCGTTGGGTGCGTGTAGCGAAATGGCAAGCGTGATCTGCAGTTCCTCTTCCGCCAGTCGACGAATCTGCTTGGGCAGTCCGATTGTGCTCACGGTGATCTTCCGAGCACCGATTGTCAGCCCCCAGTCGGTGTTGATGGTGCGAACCGCGTGGACCGTCGCGTCATAATTGGCCAGCGGTTCGCCAAGACCCATGAATACGACGTTCGACAAACGCGATGACTGCCCGCCAAGCTCGCGAACGCGCATGGCCTGTTCAACGATTTCGCCAGCGGAAAGCGATCGCTGAAGCCCGCCGATGCCGCTAGCACAGAACACACAGCCAACGGGACACCCAACCTGTGTGGAGATACAGGCTGTGTTTCGCTCGGCCTCCGGTATGAGGACGCATTCGCTCGTCGTTTCGTCCAGCCAAGCGAGCAGGAGCTTGATTGTGCCATCTTGGGATTCCTGCTGGCGGACGATGCTAGACTGGTATAACGGCAGTTCGTCCGCAAGGCGTGCTCGAAGGGCCTTTGAAAGGTTGGTCATGTCATCGTATGAGGTTGCCCCGCGCTTATAGACCCATTCGAGAATCTGCGTGGCGCGAAAGCGCGGCTCACCCGATGAGCGCAGCCACTCGCCGAGAGAGTCGGGTGTCAGATCAAAGAGCGAGTCCGGGGTCTTGTCAGTCGCTTGTACTCTTGGGGCATCGTCAATCATCGGTGCATTGTACGGGAAGAAGGATGGAGGGACGAAGGGGCGGGGGAACGAGGGGACGAAGAGAAACGTCCAAAAGTCGAGACGTCCAAATCGGAGGGTGGCGAACGGTGGGTTTGTTTGGGTTCGTTTCTGCCGGTGGACCGCGTTTTTGATAGCGCCAGGCCGGAGAATTGGGTTCGTTTGGTATACTTTTTGGTTCTCCTCCAAATTAGTTACTGGCAAGGTGTCCAGGGAACGC
>CAYOQG010000270.1:0-7981 GCA_964405925.1 uncultured Phycisphaeraceae bacterium
GGTAGCGTAAGTATGAGGCAGCGTATGGCAAACGGATGCCATACGCTGCCTTTCTAATTGGGGGACCTGCTTGTTGTGCCCCACCGTTCGCCTGGAATGTCGTCAAGGTGACCCGCACGCGCATGGGGGCGAAGGAAGGGGCACCCGCGATGCTTGTAGGACCACCTGAGGTGCGAGGGTTACCAGAGGCACTGATCCAGATCGACGTTCCCGCCGCTGAGGACGACACCGACGCGAGAGGTTCGGGAGAGTGACTTGAAGGAGTCAGTCAGTACCGCGGCGACGGCGACCGCGGCGCTGGGCTCGATGACGGTCTTCATCCGCTCCCAGACCAGGCGCATGGCGGCGATGATCTGCTCGTCGGTCACGGTGATCACGCCTTCCACGTGATCGCGGATAATGGGCCAGGTATGTTGCCCCAGGCTTGTCAGTAAACCGTCGGCAATCGTTTTCGGGTCGGTTTGAGGAATGAGTCGCCCGGCGATCTTGGAACGCGCGGCATCATCGGCACCGCATGGTTCGGCGGCGAAGATGCGAATGCTCGGTTGCAGGGCCTTGGCGGCGATGGTGATGCCGGCCACGAGCCCGCCGCCACCGATGGGGGCGATGATGGCATGCAGGTTTTCCACCTGTTCCATGATCTCGAGCGCCACCGTGCCCTGGCCGGCGATGGTGTTGGGATGATCATAAGGGGGGATCAAGGTCGCGCCGGTGTCTTCGATGACTCTGCTGGCCAGTGCTTCACGTGCGGCCAGGGTGGGCTCACAAGGATAGATTCTCGCTCCGTAACCTTGTACGGCCCGACGCTTAACGGCCGGTGCGGTATGGGGCATGACGACGTGTGCCTCGATTCCCCGAATGCTGGCTGCCAGGGCAAGGGCTTGGGCGTGGTTGCCAGAGCTGTGCGTCACCACACCGCGCGACGCCAGATCGGGATCCAATCGCAAGACGGCGTTGCAGGCGCCTCGGAACTTGAATGCACCGACCTTCTGAAGGTTTTCGCATTTGAAGAACAGGCTGCGGCCGGCCATCTGGTCCAGGGTCGAGCATGTCATCACCGGTGTGCAGTGAGCGTAGGGCGCGATTCGCGTTTGCGCTTCTCGGATGATCTCAATATCCGTAGCGTAGACCGTCATCATGGATGACATTCAACTCGATCGTCGGACGAATGAAAAGGGACAGACCGGTGTGGGCGGGGAATGGTGCGGCCAACATGGGCGCGGCCCCTCCGGGGTGATCTAACAGTACCGAAAGGGGCGGCGGGGCACGGTTCGGCTTTTGGGCAGGATTCCACGCTCGAGGGCAAGGTCGAGGAATTGGTGCAGGATGCGGGCGGTGACGCCCCAGATGTTGACGCCTTCGACGGGGTAGACGAGGGCTTCACCGATTGTGTCAGCCGGCTCTTGGAAGAATCCCCGATCCAGGTGCAGTCCCGCCAACTGCAGCAGTGAGACCTCGAGGACCCGTGCGACCTCACGGGGATCGACGCGCACGGGCGAGGGCTTTCGCCACCGCCCGACGATGACCTCGAGATCGTTCCTCGAGGTGCGGGTTTGGAAGTGACCCAAGGTGCCAAAGACGTTCACATCCGAGGGGTCGATTCCCAGCTCTTCCTGGAGTTCACGCAGGGCTGCTTCCGCGGCATCGGAATCGGTGGGGTCAATCCGTCCACCGGGGAAAGCGACCTGGGCTCGCCAAGGATAGCCTTCGTTGTTGGCCTTTTGGATGAACAGGAGCGTGGTCTCGGCTCGATCGAGCAAAAGCAGGCCGACGGCATCCCTCTCGTAACCCGAGGGTACAGGTCTGCTGTGCGGTGTGGCTTCAGCTAGCGCGTGTTGCAGGGTTGAGTAGTCAGCGAACAAGGTTCATACCTCTGGCCGTGCGGGACAGACGCCATGAATCATCGTGCCTGGCGATCATTGTGCGCCACTTATATGGTGCGTCAGGCCATGTCTCCTGCCAGCCCCATATTAGTGATCGGTCGGGTTGGCGCTCACCTTTTGAACAGCTTTCGGTGCAAGTGGTAGAGGCGGAGCGCGAGCTGCAGGACGTAATCTCGGCCCTTGCCGGAATTGTCAAGCGCCCCCCACCATTCCTGCGGAATCGCTGCGACACCATGGACCGAGCCCGTAGTATGCCCGGCGCGCGAACGGGCTCATTTGGGTTTGCTGTTGAGCGCTTTCCTGAGGACGCGGCGTGCTCGCTCAGCGTCGGTTCCGCAGTCGAAGGAGACGTAAATCGCGCAGCGTCGGCCGAGAGCTGTCCCAGACATCCCCCGCATGTTGATGCCCGCCTCGGCGATCGCACGGGTGATGTTTGCACTAAAGCCGAGCTTGCTGGGTCCTTCGATCCGAAGGGTATAGACGTTGGGGTCTTTTGCGAGGCCCGTGGCCGCGGCCGCCTTGGTCTGAGTGGCTCCGCGAATGGGGGCCATGAATACCAGACCCATCCCCGGCCTGTCCGGTGCCCGCCGGGCGATTACGAACTCCAGGATCGCTCCCGCCTTGGTGACGGCTTCGATCTTCTCCGACAACGCTCCACACCGGTCCTCAATATCGCCAGACCACACGTCCACTCTTAAGACCTCGACGGCCACAGCTTGACTCCTCCACCGGTAGTTCCGAAAGATCGTCAAAACGCGACGGATCCTTACTCAACGACACGGTAATCTTACACCAAATGCGGCAGGATGCGAGACGTGGGCGGCCGGGCCCTCACGGGCGATCGCACATTTCCCACCTCGCCCGATGAGCCCGTACGATCGGAAGACCGGAAGCAGTACGGGTTTTTCCCGCTACAGTCCCAACAAATTGCACGACGCGTTTTCGGGGTCGGAAACGCCGGTGCAGCGGACTGTGATTGTGCGATACCGGCATCGAAAACCGTGGTTCGGTGGATTGATGCAATTCTTTGGTCCTGGATCGGCGTCTCGAACGCCTCGGCCAGTTCCGCGTGCTCGGTGGTGTCATTTCGCACGTTGGCCGAGGGGAGGTACAGGATTGCGCGGTTTCGCCTCTGGCCGCCAAGCTCAACACTTGGCGGGAGACAGGGCGTTGGTGATTTGGTCTCCAGCCGCGTCGATGTCTGATTCCATGGTTAATCGGCCGACGCTGAAGCGGATGGCGCCGAAAGCGACGTCTTCCGGCACGTCCATGGCTTTAAGGACCGCAGACCGCTTTCGTTCCTCCGCGTGACAGGCTGCGCCGGTGCTGGCGCAGATGTCGGGGCAAGATGACAGGATATCGGCACCAATCTTGCCACGAAAACCGATCGCCAGCGTGTTTGGAAGTCGCCGCTCAGGATGGCCGAGCAGCACAGCGTCATCGCCAGCCGTTTTGCGAATCTGGTTATGAAGTCGGTCGCGCAGTCTCTTGATCTGCGGATCGTTCAGCGATTTGGCCGCCAGCTCAGCGGCCTTCCCGAGCCCCACGATGTTGGCCACCGCCTCAGTCCCCGCTCGCCGGCCGCTTTCGTGACCGGCACCATGGTGCAAAGGCTCGATCTTGATCCCGCGACGGATGTACAGCGCTCCGATCCCTTGCGGTGCATACATTTTGTGGCCTGCAATTGACAGGAAGTCGACACCCAGTTCGCTCACGTTTGTGGGGATCTTCCCGCAGCTTTGTGCTGCATCGGTGTGCATAAAAACACCGCGCCGCGAGGCTGCCATCGCGATCTCCGCAATCGGTTGAATGGTTCCTACTTCGTTGTTGGCGTGCATGATCGAGATCAGGATCGTGTCCGGGCGGATTTCATCGATCACCATCTCCGGATCAGCCAACCCGGTCGAATCCACCGGGACGTAGCTCACCCGATACCCGTTCTGTTCGAGATACCGGCACGGATTGATGACCGCCGGGTGCTCGATGGCTGAGGTGATGATGTGTCGTCCACGATCTTTGAGTGACAGCGCCACGCCTTTGATCACGTGGTTATTGGATTCCGTGCCGCCGGAGGTAAAGACGACCTCGCTGGGGTCGGCATCGAGCATGGCTGCGACTCGCGCTCTCGCCTCGTCGACAGCCCGCTTTACGGTTTTGCCCAACGCGTGGCTGCTTGATGGATTGCCGAAGTGCTCGGCGAGAAAGGGCAGCATAGCCTCGCGGACCTTCGGATCGACCGGTGTGGATGCGTTATAGTCCAAGTAAATCATGCCTTCAGGCTCCGCTGATGCTCTGGGACGTTATTGGTCATGATCGGTCTACTATACTGCTTTGCTGTCTGGGGGACGAGGTGCTGACCAGGCCTGGACAAGTCCGATGATATCGCCTCGGATCGAAGTTGAACGGCCCCCCTGTACGGACCCGTGCACAAAAAGCACAAGTGCGCCGCGAGCGGGAATGAACGCTCAACACATCGTCGTCGCTGGTCGATGCTCCCAACGTGATTCTGGCTGTCCGCCCTCTGTCGTGTGGGCCGACAGCAATATGTCGAGATAAACGCCGTTTCGAGGAGCGAACCATGCCAGTTGCCGCAACCGATGAGTTGACCCAAACGATCCACGACCTCAAGCAAGCCGCCGACACCGCTCTCGCTCAGGAGAGCCCTGAAGGCTTCAGTGGGTTCGAGAAGTTCGTCAACGAGGTCGAAGCCTACGTCCGAGAGGTACAGCAGTCGATGTGGGCTGACCAGGCCCGACAAGCGATCAAGGCTCTCGATAAAGGCGATCCCCTCACCGCCCAAGACAGGGATGTCATCCGGACCTTCCTCGTCTCCGACGCCGAGCGGTACGTGTACCACGAGAACAACTTCGGCGACTGGAAGCGTGAACTGCGGCGGCTGATGGATGACCTTGTACAGCGATCGAATACCGTCGATCGCGACACGGTTGCTGACCTGCGCGGCGTGCTGAAGGACGCCATCCGCCTCGTTCCCGATATCCGCAACTACCTAGAGGAGCGCCAGCGTGTCGACAAGTTCCAGCAAGCGCTGGACACGCTCGACCAGCAGTCAACGGCCATGCTCATTCAATTGATGAAAGAGCAGTTGGAGAGCTCGAAGCGCTAGATCACTGCGTGCGATTCGGAACCACGACTCCTGGCCGTCCGCCGCGGGCGCATGAGGGGGCGAACCTCAACCATGGCTCACGCCTTCGTATAGAATCCATCACCTCTTGACGGGGCTTCCGTTCCACACGCCCCAACGGCGGGCTGCTCCACCCAGTCTCGCCGAACCTTTTCGGCTGGTGTCGAATCTTCGCAGTTTGGGGTAGATTGATGGGGCCGTCTGCGGGCTCCCGCCCAGTTTGCCAAAACGCGGTGAGACCCCAGACGCAGGGCAAAGGTCCGCGACCCTCAGTTCTGCCTTGGAAGGCGGGACGGCGGGAGAGTACCCAACGGACACCAACGGATTGTAAACACAACCGATTTCAACCGGAGTCAGCCACGATGAAAATTCTAATCGCCGACAAGTTCGAGGAGCATGGTGTAGTTGCCTTGCGTGAGGCTGGTTGTGAAATCACGCTGGACCCTTCGCTGAAAGATGACACGCTGCTCAAGGCCATCAAGCAGACGGCATGCAACGTTCTAATCGTTCGGAGCACGCGTGTGACCGCAGACATGCTTGCGGCTTCACCTGAGTTGGAGATGGTCATCCGTGCGGGCTCCGGATATGACACGATCGACGTGGCCAGGGCAACGGAGCGAAACATCCGCGTGTGCAATTGTCCAGGCATGAACTCGGTCGCTGTGGCTGAGTTGACAATCGGGCTAATGGTCGCGCTCGATCGGCGGATCGTGGATCAGGTAGACGACCTCCGCCGCGGGGTGTGGAACAAGAAGGGATATAGCGTTGCCCGCGGACTCAAAGGACGAACGCTCGGTGTTGTGGGCCTGGGGCGAGTCGGGTACGAGGTCGCGAAGCGAGCGGCGGCGTTCGACATGAACCTCATCTACTGCGATGTCGTCGATTACCCAAATGTTGAAAAGGAGCTGGGTATTCGCAGGGTGTCGTTCGACGATGTCCTTGCTCAAGCGGACTTCATCAGCTTGCACGTTCCCGGAGGCGGCGAGACCAAGCATCTGATTGGCCGCGACGAACTCGCCAAGATGAAACCGACAGCCTTTTTGATCAACTGTAGCCGCGGTGGTGTCGTGGACGAGGTAGCCCTCGCGGAAGCGATCGAAGCTGGCAAGGTTGGCGGGGCAGCCCTGGACGTTTACGAAGTGGAACCTGCTGCGACGGATAGTGAGTTCAAAGCTCCCGTTGGAAGTGTGCGACAGGTTTACGGCACCCACCACGTCGGGGCCTCAACTTCACAGGCCCAAAGTGCGGTGGCTGACGAAGTCGTCCGCATCGTCCGCACCTATATGGACAAAGGCGAACCGCTCAACTGCGTCAACCTGCCCGCCAGGACCTGACCATCGCGCTAACGACGCTGTTTAGCTCACCCCGACCGGTTCGTGCTGCCTCGATTCGCACCGGCCTGTGCAAGCACAAGGCGATGCAACTAGCTCGTCACCGACTGCTTCGGCTGCCGCATCGCGCAGGGATTGGATCTTTTGAGCCACTGATTTGAGCACGTCTTTCGATGACCCGCCGATCTCGTCAAGCGCAGCCCGGGCTGTCTCCAGGGCGTCATCGAGGGCGTCGAGATCCTTTTGCCTCCTTGCCTTGACCGAGTCGACCATCTGCATGAAGACGCTGTAAAACTCGTTGAACTCGTCGTTCCTCCGCAGCGGTCTAAGCTTGGGGAATCCGCCCTTCATCATCTCACGGAAGCCCTGCTCGATCACCAACAACGGACCGCAGATGCGGTGTGTCGCCCCGATGCACCAGACGGCTACTCCACCGGCAGTGAGCGCGGCGAAGATGACGCTTGCAAAGAGGACAACCGTCGTGACCTGGGCTGAGTAGGTCTCCGGATGCATCAATCGCAATCGAGCCTGCTGGTGGAGAACACCATAGAGCACCGACCCCATGATGCACGAAACCAGAAACACCGTTGCCGAGATCGTGGCCGCGAAGCGCCACTGAAAAGCCGGGTCGACAACGTACTTGTGACGACGGTTGCGTCGAGCGGTCCTGGCTTGGCTGTTTTGCTCTTTAAGCTTTCTCATTTCTGAATTCCTTGTTCTTGGGCGCGGACTTCCAGAGCAAAGTCGTGTTAAGACGGTCATAGGGTACGATATGCGAAGACCTCGACCGCTGACCCATCACCCAAGGACAACGGTTGGTCCGATAGGATGGCTACTTGTGATAATCGCCTCTGACGAATCACTGTACTCTTCGTACACTCGGATGGTACAGGGGGAGAAAAACGCGGCCGGCGGGCTGCGATACAATAGGCCCACGCCGAATAATATCGGTTATTCGTGGCCATCAGGCAGAAACTCGACTCCGATCTCGTGAACCATGCCCTGGATCTGACGGCAGTGCCGCACGACGGCGTACTTCTCCATAGTTTGGATTTCGCACCCCGTGGGCAGTTCCAATCTGACGAAGGCATCCAGCGGTAGCGCCCCGTGCTTGAGGAAGGCTATACCTTGCTCGGATATGTTTCTCAATCGAACCCAGTGGGCCGACGCCGGCGGCAGCGACGCCTGCATCACGATGAGCATGGCCCGTCCGCGGTGATCGTCCCGCTGTACACTCCGCTGCTCGACACGCGTTTGACTCTTTTCGGCATCCAGTTTGTCGAGCAGTCTGGTCACATCTTCGTCCGATATGTCAATATCCTGCACGTTGAGGCTATACGTCGCCATGACTGACCCTTCGAAGAGGCGCACGGTTATCTCTGGGAACCCGTCGGCTAAAACGCTTGGACCCTGGAGCTAGGACCAGCCCGCGAAAACCAGCCCGAGAAAAAGCACTGTGCGCGTGTCGCCCTGCGCTTAGCGATTGGACATAAACGGATTCGTTTGCCGACCGCAAAAGCGAATCGTAGTTTTCATTGACATAACCTGAAGGGCAAACCAGTCGCAAGATTGGGGCGCAAAGCGTTGAGTCCGTTAACCAAGCGGATTGTCGCGCTGCCCAGACC
>CAYOQG010000271.1:0-7908 GCA_964405925.1 uncultured Phycisphaeraceae bacterium
GCTTCATCCCCGCCTCGTGCCATTCCTTGCCATACTCGCCACCACCACGAATATTGGCCACCGCGTAGATCCCGCCCATCTCCATCCACACCACCTTCGAGACACTGAAATAGGGTGCCATGGATGCGTTGAACCCACCGTAACCATAAAGCAGCGTCGGGTTGCGTCCGTTCAGCTTGAGCGGCTTCTTGAACGTGATAAACATCGGAATCCGCGTGCCGTCCTTGCTCCTGTAAAACACCTGCCTCGTTTCGTACTGATCCGGATCGAAATCGACCTTTGGACGACGGAAGATCTCACTCTTACCCGTGGTCATGTCGTAACGGAAAATCGTGCCCGGATCGGTGAAGCTGGTATATGCGTAGAAGGTCTCCGTCTCGTCGCGCTTGCCACCGAATCCGTACGCGGTCCCCAGCCCCGGCAGTGCCACTTGGCGGACAAGCTTGCCTTCAAGATCAAACATCTTGATTTGCGTGTGTGCATCCTTGAGGTAGCGACCCACGAACATATTGCCCACCAGGTTCACCGAGCGCAGCGTTTCCTGTACCTGCGGGATGACCTCTTTCCAGTTCGACCGCTGCGGGCGACGGATGTCGATCGCGATCACGCGGCTACGCGGTGCGTCCTGATCAGTCGTGAACCAGAACAACGGTCCGTCATTGTCGATGAAGCCGTATTGAGCTTCAAACTTGTCGATCAGCTCCACGACCTTGCCGTCTTCGGCCTTTAGGTCCTTGTAAAAGATCATGTTCTTGCGCTCGGTCCCGTGCGACACGTAGACGATCAGGTACCGGCCATCGTCGGTGACGTCACCGCTGAAACCCCACTCCTTCTGATCAGGCCTATCGTAGATCAAAACGTCGTCGGATTGCGGCACACCAACGCGGTGATAGAACAGCTTGTTGTAGAAGTTCTGGGCCTGAAGCTCTTCGCCCGGTTTCGGCTCGTCGTAGCGGCTATAGAAAAACCCCTTCCCGTCCTTCGTCCAGGATGCTCCGGAGAACTTGACCCACTCGAGATGATCGCCCAGATCCTTGCCGGCCTCGATGTCTCGGACGTACCAGTCCTGCCAGTCCGAACCGGCTTTCGAGAGCGCATAGGCAAGCTGCTTGCCATCTTCACTGGCCGATAGACCTCGAAGTGCGACCGTGCCATCCTCTGACAGTATGTTGGGATCGATCAGCACCTGCGGCGTCTCCTCGAGCGACTTCATCGTGTACAGGACGTTCTGGTTCTGCAAACCGTCGTTCTTTTCGAAGAAGTATCGCCCGCCGCGCTTCCACGGAACGCCGTACTTCTCATAGTCCCACAGCTTGGTAAGCCGCTTCTTGATCCACGCCCGTTCCGGAATCTGATCCAGGTAGCCGTACGTCACCTTGTTTTCGGCATCGATCCACGCCCGACTCTCCGGCGAATCGGGATCCTCCAGCCAGCGGTAAGGATCGGGGACTTTGACCCCATGATAGGTGTCGACGACGTCGCCCTTTCGCGGCTTCGGATAGGTTAGCGGCTTGCCCGGGTCGGCGACTGCCGAAACCATCGGCACCGCGATGAACCCGGCGACCAGCGAGGCCGCGACTATGAATCGAATCAAGCTCTTGCACCTCAACATGACGAACTCCTTGTGACGCGTGCTGTGCACCTCGGCGTACATCGCTTGCACAAGTACAAAGACAGCCGCCACACGGCGATCCCGCTTCGGGTTTATCCGTTGGCGTCTCTCCCTTGGCGAACCTCAAGATCACACTTTGTACCCTCGGGCAGGACTTGAGACAACCGTACGACCAACGCAAGATGATTTCGAGCCAGTCACAGTTTAGGCGGCTTTAGCGCCACCCGCTGACTCAGCCTAAAAGGCTGACCTAAAGTAGCCGTGGGCAAGTCCCCCCGGCGTGCCGGGGGACGCCGCCCACGGTAATCCCGCCACCCGTTCCATTCGACCCTGAAAGGGTTGTACAAACGTCCCGTCGTCTGCGCTCCAGAGAATACACGACCCCTTCTGCGTTTGCCCCCGGTTGTTACAGGACAGACCTTCGGCCTGGGACCGCCCCCGCAGATCTTGTCACGGACCTGACAATTTTGGACACCACCTTGCGGCGAATAGCGGCCTCTCACCACCTCTGCCGATATCCGTCTACAATAGGGCTTATGGACGAACAGCGTCTCGAAACCATCCGCAAGCGGATCACCGCGTTCCCCAAGACACCCGGCGTCTACCTCATGAAGGACGCCGAGGGCCGGGTGCTCTACATCGGGAAGGCCAAGGACCTCCGCTCCCGCGTCAGCAGCTATTTCCAGCCCTCGGCTGACCTGCTCAACACTCGCGGCCCCGACATCTGCCGCATGGTCGAGAAGGTCGTCGGCATCGATTATCTCGAATGCGAAAGCGAGGTCGACGCCCTCCTCAAAGAGGCCCGGCTCATCAAGGACATTCAGCCGCCCCACAACGCCCAGCTCAAAGACGACAAGACCTTTCCCTACATCGAGATCACCACCCGCGACGACTTCCCCGGCGTCTACGTCACCCGTACGCCACGGCTGAAGGGCAGCAAGCTTTACGGTCCATTTCCATCCGTCGCCGGCATCCGTGACGCGGTCAACGCCTTGCAGAAGGTCTTCAAGTATCGCACCTGCGAGCTGGAGATTCGCGAGGACGACGAGTCGCGTCGCTTCTTCAGGCCCTGCCTGCTCCACGCGATCAACCAGTGCACCGCGCCCTGTGCCGCTCTGATCAGCATGGAGCAGTACCGCAAGGACATCGACCGTCTCAAGAAGTTCATGGCGTCCAAGCGGAGCACGTTGATCCGACAGATGACCCGTGACATGGAGACGGCAGCGAAGGAGCTGCGATACGAGGATGCAGCCAGACTCCGCGACAGCCTCAAAGCCATCCAATCCCTCGCCCTTTCCGGCGACGTCCGCGAGGACGTGCAGCCCGAGGTCTTCTACGTCGACCCCCGTGACGCCCTGCAAAAGCTGGGCGATCTGCTCAACCTCGACGCCCCGCCCCGCAGCATGGAGTGCATGGACATCGCCCACCTGCACGGGGCTGAGATGGTCGGCTCGCTCATCTGCTTCATCGACGGCAGACCGTTCAAGCCCGGCTATAAGCGCTTCAAGATCAAAACCGTCGAGGGCGTCGACGATTACGCAGCCATCCGCGAGGTCATCACCCGGCGTTACCGCTACGCCGCCGAGGGCGAGGAGCTCTATCCCGACGTCATCCTGATCGACGGCGGTCTGGGCCAGCTTCACGCCGGCCTGGAAGCCTTCAGCGAAATGAATATCCGCCCACCGATGGTGATCTCATTAGCCAAGCGCGAGGAGGAAATCTACATCCAAGCCCGGACCGCCCCCGTCCGCCTGGCCCGCAACAACCCCGCCCTCCGCCTCCTCCAACAGATGCGCGACGAAGCCCACCGCTTCGCTCAGCACTACCACCATACGCTTCGCAAGAAAAAGACCTTCGAGAAAGACGTCGCCGAGGGTCGTAGACCGCCAACGTCACGCACGCGTAGGAACACCGATGAGTGAGACACCGACCCACTTCACGTCGCACCCACCACCACTCACCGAGGTCAACCTGAGGGCACGTCGATCCCTGACCGAGGCGGTTCTCGTGATCATTGGTGCCCTCATCGGGCTGATCGCCGTCAGCGCAGGCGCCATCGTGGCGGGCGTTACGAACATTCTCATGTTCACCGCGATCGAGGTCGTATTCATTTGTTTGCTGGTCTATCTGGTGGACCGATCAAGCGTCGCCCGTCTGGACCGGCGAGTGGAATACCTCGTGAATGCTCACGCACACTTTGCACTGGCCCTGCTGCTCGAACGCGCCTTCGCAGAACGCAGTTTGCTTGGCCCGGAAAGACGCTTTGCACTCCTCACCCGAGTGTTAGCCACCGCGGGACGCATCGGCAATACGATTCGGAACAGTCCTGCAAGATATCCAAAACCGATCGAGCCGATCGCTGTCCCTTTCGAGCCGCACCCCCTCGATCACTCTGATACTCCGCTAGGTCAACAGGCTCAACCCCTGGAGGATCAACCCGACGCCGATCTGCTGGAACCAGAGGCGTTGGAGCAGCTCCGGCAGCAGACCTCTGAAGGTGCTCACATCGAACGGAAGACGAGGAAAGGCCTCGGCTGGCTTTGGGCCGCCCTGCTGGTCCTGCCCACAACCGCCGGAGCCATGTATGCCTTCGCCCGAGGCGAGATTACCTGGCCAGCCATCTTCTTGAGCGTGGTCGTGCTGTTCGCATTAATCGGGTGCGGGCAAGCTACGGAATTACTTCAACGCAAACAGTGGTTCGTGGTCCCCGGCGGCCTCGTCCTGAGGAAGGCTCGGCTTGTTCGTCCCACGTGGGATCTCCACTGCTTCAGGCAACGTGACAGCGTTCTGATCGCCCACCGTGTGGATAGGAACTGGTGGAAGATCTTCGTCGCCGACGCGGAAGATGCCGAACAAGTGACAGTCACCCCCAAAGAAGCCCACTTCCTCCTCCGCGCCTGGCTAAGCCCCATCCCCCCGCCTCCGGTTGACCAACTAACTGACCTGACCTGATTGGGAGGATGAGCGGGCACTCAATCCGGTAGGGCTGGTGGAGTCCCGATACCTCGGGACGACGCCTGCCGGCACTCGCTGATCGCTCCGTCCTCGGCATCCGCCGATCGGGTGCGAAGTTGTAGTCCTTGGCGGTGCGCGGGTGCCATGCCCAAGCCCGGCGAACCGGGCGCGGGCATGTTTTCGTCTACAAACGAGGGAAAAACACGAAACGCACGAAAAAAAAGGTGACCAAACGAACCCAAAAAACCGCACTGGCGCTGTCGAAAACCCCGTTTCGCCTGGGAGAACGAACCCAAACGAACCCATTTCGACAGCGACCAAACCCAAACAGACCCCTCGCCTGCGGGGCCATCGTTCCCCGTTCCCCGCTCCCCGTTCCCTTCCCAACGTGTCCCGACGTCGGTCGGGATCGTTCAGTTGCCTCATCCCTCTGTCCCATCGTCCCTCGGTCCCTTTGTCCCGGGATTGCCCCGTCGTTGCCCGAAGCGCTCCGCTTCAGCTACAATCCGAATAACCGCCCCTCGGACCCGAATATTAGGGTGTGCGGCGATGATGGCTCGAATCCGCGCGCGACGGGACGCGGGTGGCATGGGTCCGCCGCAGGTGGCCCCGCGTTCGTGCGAGCGACTATCGGATCTCGCCGAGGAAAAGCAGCCAAAGTGGCCTTTACGTTCAAACATGGTGATCGACCACTGGATGGCTTTATGATCCAGCGGGCTGTGGGCCGTGGCGGCTTCGGCGAGGTCTACTACGCCGTCAGCGACTTCGGGCGGGACGTCGCCCTCAAGTATCTCCGCGACAACCCCGGCATAGAGCTGCGCGGCGTCTCCCAGTGCATGAACCTCAAGAGTCCGCATCTCGTGCAGGTCTTCGACATCATGCAGAACACCGAAGGCGACCACTTCATCGTCATGGAGTACGTCGACGGCCCGTCGCTTCGGGATCTGCTGATCGCCGAGCCCAACGGTCTCGGACCGCAAAAGGCCGCCTTCTTCATCCGGGAGTTGGCCAAGGGGCTCAGCTATTTGCACGAGCGCGGCATCGTCCACCGCGACATGAAACCCGGCAACATCTTCTACGACGACGGATACGTCAAAATCGGCGACTATGGTCTGAGCAAGTTCATCTCCGTCTCCCAGCACAGCGCTCAGACCTCCAGCGTCGGAACTGTCCACTACATGGCACCGGAGATCGGCAGCGGACACTACCATCGCGGCATCGATATCTACGCCCTCGGGGTGGTGCTCTATGAGATGCTGCTCGGCCGGGTGCCCTTCGAGGGATCGAGTATGGGCGAGGTGCTGATGAAGCACCTCACCACCCAGCCCGAGGTCGATACACTCCCGGAACCATTCGGAAGGGTCATACATAAGGCACTCGCCAAGGACCCGAAGGAGCGCTACCAGACTGTCGACGAGATGGCACAAGAGCTGCTCGACGTCGAGACCATCCAGCAGAGCCTCGCCGGCTTCGATGAGATGAGCCTGACAGAGGCCGTCAGGCGAGCTGTCTCTCATCCTCTCACACCTGGCCAGCCGCCACCTCCACTAGGTTCACCGCCCTACGCGGTCCCCCCCACCGGCACGCGGGGATCAGGTCTGGGCAGCGTTTTTAGGGACTTGGCGGACAAAGCGGGTGACGCCTTGAAGGCAGCGGCAGCCGGGGTCCCAGTCGGGACACCCAGAGGTCACGATCCACCGCTCTCACCGGAAGCCGCATCCGGACATGTTCGTTACGCGGGCTTCTGGGTTCGCGTTGGTGCAGCCATGCTCGACGTTCTCATTGTGGGCGTAGCCTGCGATCTGCTGGGCTTGGACAAAGCGACCGGTGTTCTGCTGATCCTTTACCAGGCCGTCTTGATCGGAACGTGGAACGGACAGACGCTTGGCAAGAGAGCCTGCGGGATCAAGGTCATCAGCACCGACGGCCATCACCCGACACTTGGCCAGGCCTTCGGTCGCGCCTTGGCGAAGATCCTCAACGTGTTCACCCTGATGATCGGGTACTTGATGATCCCGTTCGACCAGCAGAAGCGAGGCCTGCACGACCGCATCGCCCACACCGTCGCCGTCCACGCAATAGCGTAAGAAAACGCCGAAATGCTCCTAAACGTCGAAACCTCCAAATCCGAGCCGCGACTATGAGGGAGCGGACGGTCGACCAATCGGATCATGGACGGACTGTCACGGCGGCGCCGCGTAGAAGCACGACGAAACCAGCCAGGGCATGGTTATATCGGGCTATGCCGGCGAAAGGTTGTCGCCCCAGAGCGAGATAGCCAAAAGTGACCGTTGCTGTCGTCGTCGCCAAAGTGGTCAACCCGAATATCGACGCCACCAATACGACACTGAGAATGTGGCCTTTCGGTGCCTCGTATCCCGTGCGTCGCCTACTCGACCAATTGAACGCGACCGGCCACTTCTGCCGCCCGCGCGACATATCGCGGAATCAAACCGGCATCGAGCTTCTTGTACAGCTCCACGACCTGCCGCGGGTGGTAGTCCCTTCGCAAGTAGAGACGTGGGTTTGGCACCTCCCATTGGGGGACAGGCGTGAGCTCGCCGTGCTCCAATTGCCAGAGAACGGCGAGCATGGCCTCGATGCCGGCGACGATCGCCTTGCATCCGATGGTGTGCGGCCTGTCGTCGCCGACGATCTGCGGACGGGCGTGCCTCAGGATCGGACCGCTGTCGATCCCCGGGTCAAGCAGGTGAATCGTCGCGCCCACATATTCCGGTTCCTCGTTCAGCAGCGGATAGAAGTTGGTGGCGGTGCCTCTATAGTAGGGCGACACACCCAGGTGCATGTTAATCATCCGCCCTGGTGCAAAGTCCAACACCGGGGGCTTGATGAGGTTCGTGCCGTAGACAACCACCGTGTCCACGTCCGCCGACCGCAGAAACGTTACGCTGTCAGCCGAGTTGATCTCGCCAGGTGGAATCAATCGGACCGCGCAACTGTCAGACGGCGTCACGAATTCGGCGTTTGACCCGAAGAAGCGCTCCTCCTGCCGCGCGCGCTCCGCGAAGTGCTCAGCCACAACCCGCGCTTCCTCAGGCGTGAGGTCGTTACCCTGGACGGCGGCCGGCGAATACCCGGTCCCTTCGTAGCTCACGGCTGTGACGTCAAACTCGCCTCCCAATCGGTTAACGAAGTAGCGATGTCGCGTTTCAACGCTTGTCAGGATGCCGATGTTCATGCACCGCCCACCTCACTGATCCGCCCCAAGAGAGTGGGAGGTCCGACTCACGGATCGTTGGCCCGGCCTAGTTCGCGGCATGAAACTGATCGGGTAGGAGGGCGCCTCGCGGCGCCCGTCCTCCCACACCACCGGACGTACT
>CAYOQG010000272.1:0-7867 GCA_964405925.1 uncultured Phycisphaeraceae bacterium
CATGAGATACTGCGTGGTAATGCTCTTGAGGAGACTGCGTTAACGTCTCGCCGTAGGCATGCGGGTGTTGGAGTCGCAAGGTCGCCCGTTGAGCCGCAGACCAACTTGCGCACCCGGTAAGCGTCAATAAAGCCGCAGCCAGACAGGCAAGGCTCAAACCATGAAGAACGCGGTTCATGTTAAATCCTCTCCGGTGGTTCGGTCTTCGGGCCGGCAGTTGCCAGTGCGGACCGGCAGTTGCCAGTGCGGACCGGCAGTTGCCGGTGTGGGCTGGCAGTTGCCGGTTCGGGTTGTGCGTCGCTAGGGTGAGCGCCGTTTGCACTCGCTCCGCACACTTTAGCAACTCCTGCCCACCGCGGGTGCAGGTGGGCATGATCGCTCGGTCAGCCCTGTACGCACTCACCTCCGCATCCGGCCTGCGACCCGGCAGTTGCCACCTGCAAGTCGGTAATTCCCGGATGCGAACCAGGCAGCCAACTCTCTACTGATTTTAGTGGCCGGACGGCGGGTGTCAACCAGTGATGCAGCCGGCAATGGTCGCTGCGAACGCGCGACCACTAGGGCAGGCCACCGCCAAGACGCGCGGGTCCACCGATGCCGACGTGGACAGGAAACTAACAGGGCTTTCCCCGTAGATTCCTTGCATAAATGGCTTGACAGGAGATGCTTCGCAGATGCCACTGGCGACTTGTCCGCCAGCACCCACGGGCAGACGGGCTGCCCGTGGCTGGACACAGAGGTTCAAGATCGATAGTGCACGGGGAGCCCGCCTGCGGCGTGACAAAGTTGACTTGCCGACACCCGAAGAACGCTTGTCCGTAGTAGTCGAACGGCTATCCGAGAGGGTAGGATCAGCCGGCCTTCGTTGCCGGCTTTGACCGCCGACTGGCAGTGGCAGGCCGCCGACTGGCGATGGCAGGCCGCCGACTGGCGGTGGCGAAGCTGCTGGGGTCTCCTGAGTCACAAGCGAGTTGAATCCGGCAACGGTGGGGGCATCATCGTTATGGTTCGAGCTTGTGCCGCGCTGGTTGTGTGGGCCATTCTGGCGGTCGTGCTGGGGATTCCCGTCCTGCTGCTCGGATTGGTTCCTCGATGGACATCGGGGTCGCGCTGGCTGTTCGCCCGATGTAGTCGGCTTTGGGGAAAGGCGATGCTCGCGATCGCAGGCGTACGCCTGACCATTGCGGGGAAGGAACACCTGGCTGGTTCCGAGCCGCGGTTTTACATGGCCAATCATCAAAGTGCGCTGGACATCCCCATCGTTCTCGTCGCTGTCGGGGGCAACCTTCGATTCTTTTCGAAGAGCAGCTTGTTTCGAATCCCGGTCTTCGGATGGATTCTCTCCCGCTACGGTTTCATACCGATCCACAAGTCCAAACCACGCCTGACCCACCGGGGTTTGGAGCGAATGCTCATCAGACTAAAGAGGAACCCGATCTCCCTAACGGTCTTTCCGGAAGGGACTCGCACTCGCGATGGATCCTTGTCGCCATTTCGCAAGGGCACCATGCGGATCGCCACCCGGGCGGGACTCACCGTTGTTCCGGTCGCCATCGATGGTTCCTTAGCGGTCAATCATCGAGACGAATGGCGTCTGCGGCCTGGCCCCGTGCGGGTGACGCTGACCGAGCCGATTCCTGGCTCCGAGGTAAGCCGCATGTCACCAACCGACCTGCACGACCGCGTGGTAGGTGCCATCACCGCTGTGCTCGATCAGTCCCTGTACACGCCGGCGGGCGTCTATTGAACCGAAGGACAACCGACCGGGAAGATCGATCGGCCAAGCCATTCGTCGTACCCATCGCCGCCGTTGAGCAAGTCGATGGCCCTCAGTAGATCAGCCGCGGTGCAATTACCGCTGCGATCCAGATCGCACTGCCAAGTCGCCAACGGCGGATCGAGGGTCCCGTTGATATGCTCGATCAAGAGCGAGACGTCTTCTGCATTGCTGGTTCCATTACCATCGATGTCGCCGGGTAGAAAACCCACACAGGTGGTCTTCGGCCTAAGCAGGTAGGTGACACACGTCCATCTGCCCGTCCGTATGCGCCGGTCGAATACGACCGTAAGGGTCTCCCCCGTCGGCGATGGAGTCAGTGTCTGAATCTGCGGTGGTGACGGGGTCAAATCGTCTACCTCGAAATCCGCCTCGCTCAATCCGGAAGTATCGCTGTCGAACGTGAGCGAGATCCGATCCCAGCCTGCGGTGTTCGCACCACTCGGTGACGAGGGCTGACGGGGATCGATGGCGCAGTTGGGCGGATCGCTCTCCGCAAGGCGGCATGGAAGACCGCCTCCGGTGGCTACATTCACCGCGAGAGACTGCAGCTCGAGCGGAAGGATGTTATGGTTGTTCTCATCCTTCATGAGCGTCTGGGTACCAGGCAAGAAGGCAATGACGAACGTTCCGCTTGCGTCCTTGGACACGTCCAGAATCAGCGTACCCCCATATTTGGGTGGAGGTGCGTAGACGGGTGACGGTCCGCTGAAATACAGGGCACCATACCGATAGTTGGGTCCTGTGGCACAGAGGTCTACGCCGGGAATGCTTATGGAACCGGCGTAGACATAGTCAGCCCTCAGAGTGTCGATGAACGCTCCAGGCGGCGGATCATAGTCCGGTCCGACACATCTTCCATCGATAACAGAACCGCAGCCGAAATCGCAGTGAAGGCCTTCGCTGCAATCAACATCGCTCTTACACTCTTGCACGATAAGGGGCGCATCATACCCGTGAGGCAAAACGGTCCCTTCCGACCCACTGACGTAGCCCTCGCTGTCGAGCTGCACTTGCCACAGCACCAACTGCTCGCCATTCGCCGACCAATCGGAGAGTAGGATCTCGGTTTCAACCGTGTCGCCTGGACAAACGTCGACGGTGTCCGTTGGTGCGATCACTTCATCGTTGACCTTGACGGCTTTAAGCGCAAGAACGCCTCCTTGCGCAACCGTGACCGAAAGAAGACTCATTGTTATTGCAAGCGCAAAGCATCGCCGGCTGAGCGTCATGTCACCCTCCGTGCCCAGTATCTGTAAAACCCCCGAAGCAGGTGCCGATAATGGCAGCACCCTCCCCGCGACTGATTGTAGCTGGCGATCCGTCAGCATCAAGTGGGCCATGAGGGTGTCGCAACTCGGGCGCCGCACTGGCATGTCACGCCACATGCGCTCTGTATAGGAGACTGCGAATGTCAAACCCACGTCCGGATAAGCGGCAACCTCACCCGTATCAGGAACGGTCAGTCACCGATGTACCCAAGGGTCTTGAGACGCTCGAGCTGGTCAGCCGGCATCGTCGTGCGGCGAGTCGCAAAGTCCCACGCCAGCCGGTCGTCGACCTGAACAAGCTCCTGAAGCATGGCCTCGAGAAGCTCGACCCGCTCGGGCTCACGGGCGGAAAGGTCGATCTGCTCCGCGTAATCGTCATGCAGATTGAACAGTTGCCTTCGGCCGGTCTCCAAGGTCACGATCAGCTTCCAATCATCGCGATAGAGCGCCCGCTGCTTCGCGCCTATCTTGACACCCTCCGCTAACGCAGCCAACGGCTCGGCAAAATGTTCGCCCGCAATCAGCGGTGCCAAGGACACACCTTGGATGCCCTTGGGCACACTCAGAGAAAGCTGGGTAAGCAACGTGGGCATCACGTCGATCAGGCGCACCGTTCCCCCAACCCACTCTCCTGCGGGGAGTCTGTCAGGCCAACGAAGTATGAGCGGTACGTGCAGGTCCGTATGATACGTGCTGAAACCGTGCTTCCATAACCCGTGTTCACATAAGGCCTCTCCGTGGTCCGCAGTGATGATCACGTACGCATCATCCCACACGCCCATCTGCATCAGCTTCGCCTTTAGCGCCGCAAAATGGTGATCGAACTCGCGAACGCCCGCTTCATACCGTGCAATCCAGTATTCACGAAAGCGCATCAACCGTCGGTGTTTCTGCGGGTCCGGGCAGTTCGTGGGCAGCTTGTACAGATAACCGAGCTGGCGTCGCTCGACCGGTGTTAACAAGCGCTTGTCGGGGTCGCGCTCGACGGCATCGAGCAAATCATCTACGAACTCCGGACCGGAATCGTACGGGCCGTGCACATCCATGTAGTGCAGGTAGAGGAAGAACGGCTTGCTTGTATCGCGTTGCTTCAGCCAAGTCAAAGCAGCCTGATTGACCGCATCGCCCGACATCAGATTCTCTGGATCTGCAACGGAGGTGTCGTAGTGGTCGAAACCCTGGGCGAAGCCATACTGCTCGAGCACGGTCGGATTGGCGATGACACTGGCTGTATCGTAACCGCCTGCCTTCAAGCACTCAGCCAGCGTCTGAAAGGCGTCGCTGAACACGGTAACTATGTACGTAGGACCCCCCGGAGAAACCGGGGTCTGAGGGTAGCTGAAGACCTGGTGGACCGAGGGATTGTAAGAACTGAACATCGAGGCGATCGAAGGCTGAGTCCAGGGCGCCTGCGCGATCGGACTCTCAAAGGTGACGCCTTCGTTCGCCACCGCATCGACGGTGGGTGTGATGCTGGGCACGTGCCCGTACCTGCCGACTCTGTCCGCTCGAAGGGCGTCGACGAGGACGAAAACGATATTCGGCTTGGAAGGGTCCGGCGATTGTACGGAGGCTGGCGACGCCGTCTTGGTGCCGACATCCGGGTCCGCCGGGGACCGCTCGCATGCCGGGATACCGAGCATCGTGACAAGGCTCACCGTGGCAAGCCCGACGGCATGACGAAGGATATCCTTGAAGCGGCCAGCCCGCCGCGGCGTGTATGCGGCTCCGGTTCCGATGCACATGATAGTCTCTCTCCCTGCAAGCGGTTGAAGTGACAGCTAATCTGTCAGTTGCCAGCTTGCTAGCCCCCACGTGCTGGGCGAGACAGGCTCGGTCTCCGTCCGCCTCACCCCGTCCTCGCGTCACTTCACCTACAGCGTATGAACGTAGTGAAAAAGCATCCGTCTTGTATGTATACCTTGTGCGTGCGCCCGGTTCAACACGATCGCCCCTTCTTCGGCGGATCGTTTGCGGCTTTGGCCTGCAAGCTTACGTTTCGGGCTGCGACAACCAGGGCATCAATGCCCGCACCCTCCGCCCTGCTCGCTCGTAAGGGGTATCGACATCGGTCTCGTGCAACCGCTTGAAAGTCTCGCCACCGCTGCGGTGCTCGTTGATCCACTCTCTCGCGAAGGCACCGCTGCGGACCTCCTCGAGAACGCGATTCATCTGGCGACGAACCGTATCGCCGATAATTCTCGGGCCGCGCGTCAGATCCCCGTACTCCGCGGTGTTCGAGATCGCATCGCGCATGCCCGTCAGACCTCGTTCGTACAGAAGGTCGACGACCTGTTTCAGTTCGTGCACGCATTCGAGATACGCGAACTCCGGTTCATACCCCGCTTCGACGAGCGTCTCGAACGCAGCCTTCGTCAGAGCCGATAATCCTCCGCATAGAACGACCTGTTCACCGAACAGATCGGTCTCGGTCTCGCAAGCGAATGTGGTCTCGACGACGCCGGCCCGCGTCGAACCGATGCCTTTCGCCCACGCCAAGGCGGTGTTTTTGGCTTTGCCACTTATGTCCTGATGGACGGCGAGCAGTGACAGCAAGCCCTTGCCCTCCAAGTACAGCGATCGCAGCAGGGTACCAGGCCCCTTTGGTGCCACCATTATGACATCAGCGTTCTTCGGTGGGGCGATGAATCCGAAGTGGATATTGAATCCGTGGACGAAACCGACTGTGCAACCAGAGCGAACCGCCGAGGCAATATCCGACTCGTAGATGTCTGCAGCCGACTCATCGGGCAGTGCCAAGATGATCAGCTCGCCTTCTCCTGCCGCCTCGCGAACGGGTCTCGGATCGAAATCATCGCCCCTTGCCCGATCAGCACCTTGCCCGGCCCGCTGGCCAACAAGCACCCTGATCCCAGAATCACGGAGATTCAGCGCATGGGCTCGTCCTTGGTTGCCGTAGCCGATGATAGCTACGGCAACGTCCCGGAGTGCATCCAGGCTGGTGTCAGGTTCGCGATGGATTGTCAGACCCATGATCCGTGGCTCCTGTCATAAGACCACGCGTGGATTCGCGGCTGTTACATGCCCCCATGTGCACCGCCATGCTGACTCGCTTTGCGTTTGTGGCGGCGATGATCATAATAACCGCTTCGCAAGATCGCCAGTTGGCGATGCGGAAAGGTTGAGATGAAACCCGAACAGGCCAATCTTCACGAGCAGCTTTTGGCCGCCTTGTCGAGCGACGATGACAAACGCCTCGCCGACGAGCTCGCCCAGACCCGGGCCGCCGACATCGCCGAGTCCTTCGAGTTGCTTCGCGACGAGGATCGGTCACGGGTCCTGTTCGCCCTTCCCCCCCATACAGCCGCCGAGGTCGTGGTCATGCTCGACGAAGCCGTCCGTGCTGACGTCGTCGACGACCTCGATACAGTGTCTCTAACGGAAATCGTTTCCGAACTCCCACCCGACGACGCCGCTGACATGCTCGGCGAGCTCTCCTCCGATGAAGTCGTCGAGATTCTCGGGCACATTGCTGACGAGCAATCCGAGCAGATCGAGGGGCTGATGGGCTACGACGAGCAAACAGCCGGTGGGATCATGACACCGGACGTCGTGGCGGTCCCCGCTTCCAAGACTGTAGCCGATGCTGTCGAGTTCGTCCGAGCGGCAACCCAAGAGGAGGACCTTCACGGGATTTACATTATCGACGAGGACAACAAACTGGTCGGAACCGTCCCGCTTCGGCGACTGGTCACCAGCCCCGCATCGACCAGACTCAGCGACATTTGTGATACCGATCCGGTGATCGTTTATGTCGATGATGACCAGGAGACCGTCGTTCAGGTCATCCGAAAGTATGATGTCATGGAGGCGGCAGTCGTCGATGAGAATGACCGCTTGCTCGGACGAATCACCCACGACGATCTGCTCGACGTAGCCGAGGAGGAGGCCGCGGAGGACCTCTTCCGAATGGCTGGTACCGACCCCGCGGAATTCGAGACCAGCTCGACGCTCCGGGCAGCTCGCGTGCGTCTGACATGGCTGCTGCCGTGCATTCTGGGCCTGTTGCTTACGGCCACGGTCTTGCTGATCAGCAAGGCCCGTTTCGACCCCGCGGTGTTCGCCGCCCTGGTGGCTTTTTCCCCGATGATCAGCGCCACCAGCGGCAACAGTGGAATACAAATCTCGACGGTCATCGTGCGAGGTTTTGCTACCGGCGACATCGGAGCAAGTCGTGTGACAAGGGCGTTTTTCCGTGAAGGTCGCATTGCCTTGGCAATGGCACCTGTATGCGGTTTGGCTGCATGGGTGCTGGCGTCGTTCGGCCTGAACGGGTTGGAGGCCCTCGGTGTCTCACTGGGACACCTCTCCGATCCGAATCGCCTTGCTTTAGCCATTGGTGTTTCGATGACTGTCGCCGTTCTGGTGTCTGGTCTTCTTGGGATCGCCCTCCCGTTTACCTTCCGCTGGCTTGGTGTTGACCCGGTCATCGCCTCTGGTCCGCTGGTCACCACAACCAACGACGTCGTCTCCGTCTCCATCTACATGTCCCTGTCTATGCTCATCACCGGGTGAGCTTCTTACAAGGGTGACCCATGTCCTTTGGAGTCTGTCGGTTTAATGCCAGCCGCGTTGAGTGGCGGCATGTCGTTGGACCTCCCGGTGGGCTAGAACACTGCTGAGCCGGCTACCAACCGGATGGTCCGAGCCCGTGTGGCTGCGTCAATCGGTGCCCGATGGACTGCGCCTGACGCTGGAGAGGCAAGCGCGTACAGCCTCCGGGTATCCGCACTTGATGCACAGGCCCTTCCACCGCCGTCGCCGGCGACGCACCCGGCCGCGATCACGCGCTCGATTC
>CAYOQG010000273.1:0-7860 GCA_964405925.1 uncultured Phycisphaeraceae bacterium
GATCCACCAGTCGTGGCGTTTCGCTCGTAAAGCTCGAGGCGGAGCGTCTGTCCGGCGATGCCGGCAGCAGTGACACGGCAGGACACGGGGAAGGGGTCCTGCTGAAAAGCATTTGCGGGAGCGTCGACTTCGGCGATCCGAACGTTACGAGGGACAGACGGATCACCAACTCCGATCACGTGAATCGGAAGACCGCGGTCCTTGGCATACCGGGCCACGTCCTCAGCCGGGGCACCCTGATTGAAACCACCATCGCTGACGACAATGACCGCTGCCACCGGTGCCCCACCCAGCGATTCCACGGATCGACGCACGGCCCGTTCGACGTTTGTGGCCGGTCCCGTCGCCAGCATGCCCATCGCGAGGTCCTCCACACCGCCCAACGGCTCCGCGCTTCTGCCCGCCCCGATGGACGTCGGGGAGGCTGGGGACGACCGCGCGCGGTGGGGGGACCGCCCCTCGCGTGAGGCGCGGACAGTGCCCACAAGTCGGGGCTCATTGCTGAAGGTGTACCATTTCACTCGATTGTTTCTCGCCAGATCGCGTGAGAAGCGGCGGCCGTCGCGCTCGAAGAGCCGATCGACCAGGGTAGCCCGTCGGATAGGGCCAGCTGCCCCGGCGTAGTGGGTCGATTCGGGCACGTCGAGTGAACGTTTGAGCCACTCTGCCATCGAGGTACCACCTGCGGTGGTGCTGCCGGGCCGGTACGTGTCCGTCAGGTCCATACTCGACGAGTCATCAACAAGCACAATGGTGTAGGAGTCGATCGAGCGGCGCAGGATGCGCACCCGGACCGGTTCCAACAAAATGGCGGCAAGGACCACAAGGGCGACACAACGCACAACCGCAAGGCTCATACGCACCCGCGTCGAGGCTCCGATCCGCCCCTCGTAGCGGTACATGGAGACCACCGCCCAGCAGATCGCGGCGAGCAAGGTCAAACCACCGACGGCCAGCCACCCCTCGGGAAGGTGCCGGAGTTCCGTCACAAACTCCACCTCGTCGCGGGTGGCTGGAGCCACCTGCGGTGGGGCGGCCGCCCCCGCGAGGATGCTGCTCGTGAATGACGATACGAATCCGCTCATGTTAAACGTTGCCACCGTCGAATGGCGAATGGCGAATTCAGAATGAAGAAGTCGAAAGCCGGAGACGCATAATCCTTCGCTATTCGCTATTCTGCATTCGACATTCCCCTTACAGTCGGGCGGCTGCCACCTGCAGTGGGGCGGCTGCCCCTTACCCTCGTCTTCCCCACCACCAGGCTAAAGACTGCTCACTCATCAGAACCACGAAGGCAATCACCAGAAAAACCCGCCAGAGCTCGGTTCGCGCCGTGTCCGTCACGCCAGTCAGCTTGTCGATCCCCTTGATGTACTCGAAGGGCAGATCCCCCAGCACCCGCCCGAGCTCATTTTGATCAGCCATAGCCAGGTCACTCTCTTTCGGGTCTACGTTGACTGCCACAAGTCGCACAGTCTCGCCACTTGCAGTGGAGCGGCTGCTCCCGTCACGGCGGCGTAGCACAAACTGATATTGCCCCGCGGTTTCCGTGTGCTCCCATGTCACGACCAAGCCCTGTCCGTCCCTCGCGGGTACGGCTGACATCTCCACCTCCCGCTCGTTGGGATAGGTCGGGGTGCGCACACGGAGATCTGCTTCGAACGTGGCTGGGTCGAGCGTGAGCTTCACCGGTTCGCCAACGTAGTATGACTCCCCCTCACCGCCGCGACTGGCCACGTATTGGGTCAACTCCATGATCACCGGCAGAAACGTCGGATGATCCGGCCAATGGTGCCACTCCTTGTCCACGGCGGTCGTGACCAGGATCACCCGCCCTTGTCCAAACGGCCGCTCCACGATGGCGGGATGCTCATCAGGGTCATTAAAGCGGGCCAGCACGCGAACGGGACGCGTCCGGAAGGATTGCCGGGCCGTCGATGTGGCCGAGTCGCCCTCGCCGTCGGGCGCCTCGTTAGCGGTGCCACCCGCGGTGGGACGGCTGCCACCGTGCGCTACGCAACCAATGAACTCGAAGAAAGCGATCCTCCCGATACCCAGCGGATCACCCTCCCCGGCCAAACCGCGCATCACCGAGTGGAGGGGATCCGTAATCACGAGCTGGACCGGTTTCGCAGGCCGGATCACTTCAGTCAGCTCCATCGGTAAGAGCCCCTCTCCCCCGCGATAAAGGGCAACGTTGTAGAGATCGGGATCGACTTGGTCACCAAGGAATATAAGGAGACCACCGCCACCTCGTACGAAACCTTGCAACAAGTCGATGGCGGGCTCGCTAAGCCGGTACACGTTGGCCAGGATCACCACGTGGAAGCTCGATAGGCGAGTCTCCTCGAGCTGTGATTCGTCGATCACGACAACCTCGTTACCGCTGAAGACCTCACCCTCTGGTCGAAGCGCCGTTACCAAGAAGGTAACTTCGTCGTCGAAGGGATCGGCTGAGGGCTCACCGTTGATGATCAAGACGCGCACCGCGTCCGCAACTCGAGCAGCAGCGTAGCGAACGTTGTCTAAGGGCAGAGCATCAGGTGGCAATTCCACACGGATCGATTCCCACCCCGCCCGGATAAGCTCTGTCGTCAGCTCGACGGATGCTTGTTGTCTTGGTCCAAGCTCTCGCAAAACCTTGGCGGGTTGCGCTGCGTGACCGAGGCTTAGTGACAACTCGAGGTTCTCGACAGGCTGCTCGGCAAAGTTCGCCACCTCCGCCCGAATCAGACCAGTCGTTGAAGCCACCAACAACCGGCTTTGGAGCTCCAAGTCCGTAATGGCCAGGTTGGCAGCTTCCTCATCACCCACGTTGATCAGAATCAGCCGAAGACCACGGTCGCCCTTTGCCCAATTTGCCAGAGGCTGAAATAGACTTCCCTCGTCGGGGCTCTCCCCTTCCGCACTCCCGTGTCTTCCCCAGTCCTGACGTTGGAAATCACTGACAATGTAGAGGGCGACGTTGGTGATGTCAGGATTTCGCTGAAGAATCTCAACCACACTCTCCACGACGGCTGGAAGATCGATCGAACGTTGAGATGGGGTCATCGCGTCCAATCGGGCAAGCACGTCTTCCGTCTGTATATCGTTCAAGTAGGTGCCCGATTCGACTGGTGCGTTCGGTGCGGTCATGCGTATGAGGGTGACGGTGTCATCGGGTGTCTCGTGCCGAATGGATGCCAACAGACGCTTGACCACCTCCCTCGCTCGGGAGAACGTGGTCCGGCGGGCGGAGCCTGACGGATCGGCTGACTGGTAGGCCATGCTGAGTGAGTCGTCGAGAAGAAACAGACGTTCCGTGCGTCGGGCCCCACCCCATAGGGCCGCAGCTCCGGCGGGGGTGATAAACAGTCGTGCCAGCATCAGGGCGATCATCACCACTGCCAGGCATCGCAGGAAAAGCAGAATCCACTCCTCCATCCGGATGCGACGTCGATTGCGTCGCTGGGCATCGACGAGAAAGTCCATGGCCGCCCAACGAATCCGGCGAAAGCGGCGACGCGCCAGCAGATGAATGAGAATGGGTGCAGCCACGGCAGCCGCCCCTCCATAGAACAAGGCCGGAGAAATGAAACCGGCGGCAAGCATGGGGTAAACAGTGGGCATGATCATGCACCTTCCCAACACCCGAGCGCAAAATGACCATTCGGGAGCAATGAGCTCACCTCATGATCCCCCAATACCCTGCATCTGTGAACGGACGCTCCCAACTGTTTCTCCCTCATGCCCTCGCCCGTTGTCGGTGCATTCTGGTTGCGAGGAATGTCGTCAGTGCCACGTCGATGGGATCAGCAGTGCTGATCAGGGCATAGTCAATCCGCTGATCCAAACATACGCTCCGCAGTCTGCGAATGAACGCCTGCACCGCATCAAGGTAACTGCGGCGAAGCGATTGCGGGTCAGTTAAAACCTCCAAACCAGCCACCTCCAGTCCCTCGAAAAGCGTGCGATCGGCAAATGGGAACTCCAGTTCGTCGTGGTCAAGCACATGCAGCACCAGCACATCATGCTGGGCATATCGCAACCGTTGCAGTCCAAGAATGATCTCATCCACGTCAGTTAGCAGGTCAGACAAGATCACCACCATCCCACGTCGCGGAATATGACCGGCCAGGTGCTGAAAGAATCGGACGTCGCTCATGTCGTGTGGTGTATGCCATTCCACGATCTCCGCCAGCTTGCCCAAGGATACATAGCTTGTTGACAGGGGAAGTCGCTGCCGAATATCGGTGTCGAAGAGCGTCAGAATGACAGCATCCTGCTGACCGATCAGCAGATGGGCCAAGGAGATTGCCAACGTGGATGCGTAGTCCCACTTCGTCATTCGCTCCGTCCCGGGGTGAGTGGGGTAGGCCATGGAGCCAGAGCAGTCCAGAAGTATATGCGCACGCAAGTTCGTTTCTTCCTCATATTCCTTGATGAAGAAGCGATCCGCCTTGCCGTAGACGCGCCAGTCAATGTGCCGGATGTCGTCCCCTGGTACATAAGCCCGATGATTGGCGAACTCCACACTGAAGCCCTTGTAGGGGCTCTTGTGCATACCGCTCACGAATCCTTCGACCACGCGGCGGGCCCGCAGCTCCAGGTGTGAGATCTTGCTGAGAACCTCAGGTTGAAAGTACTTTGCTGATTCGTTCATGGTCGTCCAGGGAGGTTTTCGTCGGATCGATGCTCGCCAGGAGTTCATCGACAATCCGGTCCGTGGTATACCCTTCCGCCTCGGCGGAGAAGTTGGTCACCAGACGGTGCCTCAGCACGGGATGGGCGAGGGCCCGGATGTCATCGGCTGACACGTGGTGGCGACCACTCAGCGCCGCCCGGGTCTTCCCCCCCAAAAGCAATGCCTGCACCGATCGTGGACCGGCACCCCAAGTCAACATCTTCTTCGTTAGCTCTGGACAGTTCGGCTCATTGGGTCTTGTCGCCCGAGCAATGTCCAGGGCATGTCTGATGATCTCGGGTGCAGCCGGGACGCGTCTGACCAATTGTTGAAAACGAATGATCTGGTCGCCGGAGAGGACTTCGTCGACTCTGGGCTCGGATTGAGCCGTGGTCTGCTCCGCGACGGCGTATTCTTCCTCGTAGGAAGGGTATCCGATGAAGACCTTGAACATGAATCGATCCTGTTGCGCCTCCGGCAGCGGGTAGGTGCCTTCCTGCTCAATGGGGTTTTGGGTTGCCAGGACAAAAAACGGTGGAGGCAGCTCATGCCGCTCACCGCCGACGGTGACCTGCCGCTCCTGCATGGCTTCCAGAAGGGCTGCCTGGGTTTTGGGTGGGGTCCGGTTGATCTCGTCCGCGAGGATCACGTTGGCGAACACCGGACCGGGCAGAAACTTGAACGAACGAGTACCCGTAGCGCGGTCTTCCTGAATCACCTCCGTCCCGGTAATGTCAGACGGCATCAGGTCGGGGGTGAACTGAATGCGGCTAAACGACAGGCTAAGACACCTGGCCAGCGTCGATATCATGAGCGTCTTAGCCAGACCCGGGACACCTTCGAGGATGCAATGTCCACCGGAGAAGAGGGCGATGAGCAATTGGTCAATGACCTCCTCCTGGCCGACAATGATCTTCGCGAGTTCGCGGCGAATCTTCGCGTGTACTTCTCTGAGTCGGTCCATTGCCTCGATGTCGTCCGTTAACGGGCCCGAAGACGACCCACTCACCGCTGCTTCATCCGACATTTCACACTCCAAGAGAGAA
Organism: uncultured Phycisphaeraceae bacterium; assembly: GCA_964405925.1. Taxonomy (GTDB): domain Bacteria; phylum Planctomycetota; class Phycisphaerae; order UBA1845; family UBA1845. The sequence continues at coordinate 5,710 of CAYOQG010000273.1, forward strand.
CTCTCGATTGCTATCTGTTTACCGTGTTCTGCCCCGCGTCGACAGCCCCCAAAGATCATGCTAGGATGGAGTCCTCATCGCTGCATAATGGGAAGTTGGTCGTAAGGCAGTTGCAGAATGATCAGGGCAATGGCCGTGCCGTATATATCTCCAATCCTGTCCCCCGGCCAGGAGCCGTCCGATCGCTGCTGTAGGAGCAACAAGTCTCGCCGCCGCTGATAGTACGTCTCCCAAAAAGGATCATTCGAGATGTACATCGCTTGGGAGAGATAGAAGTGGGCATAGTAGTCATGCCCGCCCTCCGGCCGCTCGGGAGGGAGCGTTTGTTTGCAGTAGGCCAACGCCCGCATGGCCCGCGGATTCTTGTACTCTCCCGCGTTGAACCAGCAACACACCGCGGCGGCAGTGATCGGGGCCCGAGAGCGGCCGTTGGTCTGGCGAACCGCGTAGCGAATCCCGCCATCGCTGTTCTGGGACTCGGCTAGGTACGCCATCGCGTTGTCAATGACAACCTTCGGCACAGCCACTCCCACGTTGCGACAGGAGCGCAGCGCCTGAACCTGGGTGACGGTGACGGAACCCTCATCGTTGCGAGAGGTCGGCGTGTAGTACCAACCCCCCTCAGCACTTTGGGCTCGAGCCGTAAGCTGCACGGCGCTGGCCAGCACGCCGTGAATCTCGCGGGCCCGTTCCGCATCCTCCGTCATGCCGTAAAGCTGACTAAGGAACAACATGGAGAAACCATGCCCGTACATGGGCCGCCCCTCCCCCATGCCCGCTGCGATCAAACCACCTGGATTCGCCATGCGCACAAGGTATCGGGCGGCCCGGTCGACCTGTGGGGCGTATCGACCCTGGGTGGTAGTGTTCCCATCCATCAGCAGGGCCAGGGCGGCGAGCGAGGTCATTGCCACTGGGTATTGCCCATAGCCCCCCTGATTGGACCAAGAGCCGTCCCGGTCCTGCGTCCGGGCGAGATAGGCGAGACCCCGTTCGATAGCCGTCTTCGTCTCAGCCGTGATCCCATCTGGCAGGCTGTTTGCCGGCCTCGGTTGAGCGATAGCGCGGCGACCTCCATGAACGGCGAAAACCACTGACCCCAGGACAATCGAGCAAACAAGCCGGCTCCATCTCGCCCGCACTCGCCTCCCAAGCGCGCTAGCGCGACGGGGTCTACGTCGGAGGGGACTGACACCGGTGGTCCCCGAACGGTCGGTGCAGTGCCGTTGGCCAGTCATTATGTGCTGGATCGTCTTCCTGTAATTCACGTCACGCTCCCTCCGTTGGCGCCTTTTGGTCCTGCCGTAGGCCAGCGGCGTTTTCGACCCGCAGGGCTTGGATCTGATTGTGCAGACCGATGACAACCACACCGGCTTGGGGCAACATCAATAGATCGCCGTTCAGTGTGGCGCGGGTTTGGTTGGGAGGCAACACCAGCTCCTCGCCAGCGTTCAGCCCCGTCCGCACATCGAGCATGGTGATGCGAACGGGCGGAGGCTGATGTGGATGGTGGCTCTCCGGGCGGAGTGCAACCGGCACACGACCGTCGAGGACCGGCAAGGGCTCTGACGGCAGGCCCAAGGGAAAAACATCCTCTCTTCGCCACACCTCCAATCCGGTAGCCACGTCGAGACCCGCAAGTTCGTAATAACGGAGACCTCCGCGCAAGGTCAGATACTCGATCAGGAGCGTCCCGTTAAGCAGGGCACCGTCACTGACAGCGTGAGCGCCGGCCACACGACGCTCCATGATCACATCGCCCGTGGTCGCATCCAGGATACGAATATCGCCGCCGAGCAACCCGACGCCCAAGTAACCCGCCTTCGGTGTAAACAGCGCGTACAATGGCTTGTCCAACCTCGCTTCCCACAGCGTCTTGCCGCTGGTCAGGTCCAAGGCCAACAGACCATCGGAATCTCCAATCGAAACCGGCCCACAAAGGGAATTGTTCGTGTGCACCACGTCGATGAGCTGGACTTCAGGGTCAGGCTGCTTGAACAGAACACGACGGATCAGTTCGCCGTCCGAGCGACGGAACAAATGCACGCGCTCCAGGAAGGGGTCGGCGGTCCATATGCGGTCCCCAGCCATCCAAACATTGCTCACTCGTTCGCCGCGCAAATCTCGCTCCCAGACCTGTCTCTTTATACA
>CAYOQG010000274.1:0-4227 GCA_964405925.1 uncultured Phycisphaeraceae bacterium
CTCCTCGCCCTCGCCGAGCGTAACAAGCGGACTGATCTGTCGCGCGAAACTCCAAGAACGCGCGAGAGGAACAGATGTCCTCATCGAGTCCCACGTACGACGGCCTTCGCATCGTGCATTTCGGGGCCGTCTCGGTGTTCACGCATGTTACAGCCTGCCAACTTGGAGACGGCCTAACGCTGCCTTTTTGTCTCCCAGGCTTCGACCACTTCGTTACCCTCATAGCGGCTGGGATAGCTACCCGGCTGGGACGACCTTTGCCGGGACAGGACTTATACCTGTTGGAACAACGGACCTTTCACGGCACACCTGGATTAGCACACACGCTTACGCTCCGCGGCTGAAGTCGCCCAGACGGTCCATGGATTGGCGCAGGGCCTTGAGGGCGCGTTTGCTCAGGGCGACCACGGCGGCCTCGGTCTTGTCCAGGCAAGCGGCTACCTCGCTTACCGGCAGACCTTCCAGGAAACGCAACTGGATCACCTGCCGATGTGAATCGGAAAGCCGTGAAATGCACGTCAGCAACGCACCGACGGCCTCCTCATGTCGAACAACGCGACTCGGTGTCACCGAGTCGGCATACAGCTGGTCGAGCAAACTCCAATAGGACCCAGCCTCGCCGCTTGCCCGAAGATCCCGTTCCCTGGCAATCTCACGAACCTGTCGGTGCAAGGCACGCTTTAGGTCGACCAGCTTGTGGTCCAGAATGGTCAGGACCCAGTTGAGGAACGACCCTGGGTCGCGATGCTCAAATCGGCCGAGGTGCCGGAACGCGTCGACATACACCTGCTGCAGGACATCCTCCGGCTCCATTTTGGCCCTGAGCGCAGCGGTCATCCGCGCCTCCGCACGCGATCGTAAGACCGGATGATACATGGCCAGCAGCTTGGACGCGGCCAGGGCATCACCTCTGCGCGCCTTCTCGACCCAGACGCGTGTTTGTCTGTTATCGGCCATAAGCACACCGTGTAACACGTAGAGCAATACCATCGTCGCGGGGGCGACCCCCTTGTGATTCGAGTGACGACGACACCAGCGGGAGCCACGGCACCAGCAAGGTACTTTTATCGCATCGAGGCTTCCGTCGTTAATCCTATCACCGTTCGCTCGGTTATCGAAGGCTTTGCATCTGCCGCCGGTCGTGCCTACTATTTCGTGCGGCCTTACATAGCGCAGCGGCAATCTCCAAGGAAGGTGTGATGGATCCGGGTCGGCCTGAAGACAACCACCAACCCGATGAGCGCGTAGCAGCTCTGATCAACGAGTACTTCGACCGCAAGCAGTCCGGCGAGGCACTGACACCGGAGTCGTTTGCCGCTGAGCACGCCGAACTGGTCGACGAACTCCAACCCTATCTGGCCGGCCTGTCCTTGCTTGACAAGGTTCGCCAGACGACCGGCGTCGACACCGACGATGCTTCAGACACCGCAGCGTTGTGGCTTTCCACTGAAGGGTACGAGCTGATCGAGGAGATCGGTCGAGGGGGAATGGGGGTCGTCCACAAGGCCCTGCAAGTCTCAACCAAACGGGTGGTGGCGCTGAAGGTCATGCTGGGCGGGCCATTCGCTTCTCCCTCTGCCCTTCGCCGGTTCGACCGAGAGGTCGAGCTAGCCGCCCGCCTTCAACACCCGAGCATCGTCAGAGTGTTAGAAAGCGGCGATGTGGGCGGACAGCGCTACTATGCCATGGACTACGTGGCTGGCGCGCCACTCGATCGATGCTTGTCCAAGGCCCAACACGGCGTGCGGGATACGCTTCTCCTCTTTGCCCATCTTGCCGAGGCCGTTGAGTACGCACACCGGCACGGTGTGATTCATCGCGACCTGAAGCCGGCCAACGTATTGATCGACGAAGACGGTAATCCGCACATCCTGGATTTCGGCCTGGCCAAGGCAACCGACCAGGCCACGACCGATGAGAGCCGCGCGGCCCGGGTCTCCACGCCGGGGCAGGTTGTCGGCACCCTGGCCTACCTTTCGCCGGAACAGGCAGGAGGGATGACTTACGCGATTGACGCACGGACCGACGTGTACGCACTTGGGGTCATGTTATTCGAGGCCCTGACGGGGTCGTTACCGTACGACGCGAAGGGGCGACCTTCACAAGTGCTCCAGCGCATCCTGGAAACGGCACCCGCCTCACCACGGTCGCTCTCGGCCGACGTTGACAATGAGATTGAGACGATTGTCCTGAAAGCGCTGGAGAAGGAGAGGACTCACCGTTATCAATCGGCCATAGCTCTGGCCGAGGACATCCATCGATATCTCAAGGGCGAGCCGATCCGGGCCAAACGCCCAAGCAGCTTCTATTTCCTGCGTAAGAAACTGGTCAAGCATCGCTGGGTCGCGATTATCGGCGCCGCAGCGATCTTCGTCGTGTCCGCACTACTCGCCGTTGGATCGTGGTCGAGGCAGCGTGAACTGAACAAGGCTCATCTCGAAGCGCTGCACATACAACAAATGGCAGAGGGCTGGAACGCCGAAGCTGCTCACGCCGCAGCAAAGGCCCTTATGGCACGCTATCCCGCGCTGCCGGAAGCGCCGCTGGTTTTGGCCCAGGCCGCATACCGCAACGAGGACACACGAGCTTCTGCCTCCCTGACGCTCGAGCGGATGGTACAGGGCGATGCGTCTTTGTGGGCTTGTCGTGCCCTACTGGCGGAGATCTACCTGCGGAGTGGACGGACGCAACGGGCGGAGTTCCTGCGGACACAGGCCGAACGCGATGCCCCAAGCACGGCGGATGGATGGTACTTGCGGTCCTTCGTCACTCTCGACCTTGATCGCGCCCTCGACTGCGCAAAACAGAGCGTGAAACTGCGCTCAAAGAATACGCTGGCTTGGCGCCGCTTGATGTACCTGCGACTACGCACAGGCGACCTCGACGGCGCCCTAACGAGCGCCGACACGCTCATTGAGTTGGGTGAGAGTATCGTCGAACTCACCTTGTTCAAAGCCCGGGCCCTCGCCGAGCGCGGGCGCTTTCACGAAGCCATCGAGCATTATTCGCGGTTGACGACCATCGAACCCGGGTCCCCTACGCCGTATCTTTTTCGAGGGCACGCATATCGCCGGATCAAGGAGTATGACAAGGCCATCGCCGATTACACGACTGTCATCGAGAAGAGCGGGGAGACCGCGGACGCGTGGGTCTTCTATCAACGGGCAACGCCACTCTGGATGGTAGGGCGGCCCGAAGAAGCACTTGAGGACTACAACCATCACCACTTCCGCCTCGGTTATCCGTTCTATTCGGATGCACGGCGATATATCATCCTCCGCGAGCTGAATAGGGACCACGAAGCGCAGGAGGTCCTGGATTCCGCCTTGCGTGACGTGGAGGGTCCATGGCTGCGCCAGATCTTCCGCTGCTTGGCCGGGGAGCTCCGCCCCGACGAGCTAGTCGCCGACGCAGTCTCTCGCGCCAACCGTGAGCACGTTTGCGAGGCGTACTACTACGCCGGCGAGACTTGCCGTTTGGCTGGGCGCCTCGACGACGCTCGCAAGTGGTTCGAGCGGTGTGTGGCAACAGGGGTCGACTTCGACCTGGACGCGATGCCTGCAACCCCCATGAACGAGTACGAACTCGCCCAATGGCGCCTCGAAACCCTGCCTGCAGCCCCTTCCAGCCCGGATTCCGGCGAAAATTAGGGAAATCGCGTCATCTTCCAGCCCGGTTGACGTTTCTTGTCTTGCCCGATCTGCCGGTCCGGCCGCCTGCTGGGACCGGCGACCCCGGTGAGTCGGATGAAGTCGGCTTCGCAGCTCAGGAAAGAGAGCTGCGCCTTTACGGAGGCTCGTACCATGAAATCCTATACGCATTACGCTTCGCTTCTTTCTTTGACGGTCCTGACGGCTTACATGCCCTTGGAGATCGCAGTTGCTGTTGGTGCCGGACCCACGTTCACGCATTTGGGTTACACGGACGAGGGAGGCGGCGTCTACCGCCACGACTACGTGCTCAGCAATGTCGGTGGGGATGTGGATCTGTACGACCTCGAATATGACGGCGACTTCCACCACGGCTGGTTCAAGATCGAAGGCCCCGATGGGTGGAACCTCCACTACAACGGACTGAACTGGTGGTTCGAGACGGAGCAGGCTCCCTGCAACGTGGAGCAGGAGCTGTTCGGCTTCCATATTTGGGCAGGCACGCCCACTCTCGAGCCAGGCAACATCACCTATACGGACATCGACCACGTCGTCGTAGCCAGCGGCACGACCATGT
>CAYOQG010000274.1:4327-7733 GCA_964405925.1 uncultured Phycisphaeraceae bacterium
AACATCACCTATACGGACATCGACCACGTCGTCGTAGCCAGCGGCACGACCATGTTCCCCATGGCCGCCGGTCCGACGCTGATGCACCTGGGCTCCGAGGACGAGGGAGGCGGCGTCTACCGCCACGACTACGTGCTCAGCAACGTCGGCGGGGATGTGGATCTGTACGACCTCGAATATGACGGCGACTTCCACCACGGCTGGTTCAAGATCGAAGGCCCCGATGATTGGCATATCGTGTACAACGGTCTGAACTGGACGGCGCAGACGTCGGCTGCACCGTGTAACGTAGATCAGCAGATGTTCGGCTTCAGCATTCGTGCCGGCACGCCCACTGTAGAAGACGGCAGTGTGACTTTCACAGACGTCAGCCACATGGTGGTGGCTGCCGGGCCGACGGTATGGCCGGAAGCTGCCGGGCCGACGTTTACGCATCTGGGCTACGAGGACGAAGGTGGAGGGGTTTATCGCCACGATTATGTGCTGAGCAACGTGGGCGGCGACGTGGACCTGTACGATGTGGAATATGATGGTGAGTTTCATCACGGCTGGTTTGAAATCACCGGGCCCAACGACTGGAATCTGGTCTACATTGGGTTGACCTGGCGGTTGGAAACACAGGCCGCACCGTGCAACGTGGGTCAGCAGCTGTTCGGTTTTAGTATTCGCGCCGGTACGCCCACGGTAGACGATGGCAGCATCACCTACACTGACAGCGGCCACTCGGTTGTGGCTGCGGGTCCCACCGTCTGGCCGATGGCCGCCGGAGACTGCAAGCTGCTGCCAGGGCAAGATCTGACCGGCGTCTGGAAGGGCGATGCCCAGTGGGGCGATATCGACGGCGACGGCGATGTCGACCTGGTCATCAGCGGTGAGACTCAATCCGGCATGTCGGTGACCGAGGTATATCTGAACGAGGGCGGCTTCCTGATGCTGTGGCCGGAGCCTGACCTGGTAGGTGTCGTGAACGCGGGCAGCGGCAACTTGGCGCTGGGTGATTACGACGGCGACGGGGACCTGGATCTGGCCGTTGCAGGCCTGACCGACGGATCGGCGGAGATCACGCGGATTCACCGGAATGACGGTAGCGGCATCTTCACCTTGGATCCGGCCCAGGTATTGCTCGGTGTGGCCAATGCCTCACTGGCCTGGGGGGATTATGACAACGATGGTGATCTGGATCTGCTCGTCATGGGCAACAGTCCTGCCGGCCAGCGCACGGAGCTGTACGAGAACGAACCTCAGGGTACGCTGACACTGGCCAGGACGTTGACCGGGTTGGGAGGTGGTTCCGCTGACTGGGTCGATTTCGACGGCGATGGTGACCTGGATCTCATGACCACTGGTTATGATGGCGCAAGCCGTCGCACGATCTTCTACTTGAATGACCCTGTCGGAGCATTGACGGATGATGGCGACCATGGGTTGCCCAGCGTCAATCTGTCTGACGCTGCCTGGGGTGATTACGATTCCGATGGGGATCTCGACCTGGCACTGACCGGGGAAATGGGCTCAGGCGGTCCGCGGATGGCTGGGGTTTATGAGAATGATGGCGTGGGAAATCTCACTGAGGTTGCCAGCTTGCTCAGTATCTATCGCAGCTCGCTGGCCTGGGGAGATTACGACGCTGATGGCGACCTGGACCTGGCACTGTGCGGCTATGATGGGTCTGGTCTCCACACTCGGGTCTATGAAAAGAGGGAGACCGACTTCCAGTGGAATACCGAGTTTGCATTTCCCGGCGTGCGCGAGGGTTCAGTAAGCTGGGCGGACGTGGATGCTGACGGGGACCTGGACCTCTTCATGACCGGGGCTGACTGGGCGTACCAGTATGCCAGGGTCTACAACAGCGCTGACTGCCTGCCCAACGATGCGCCCTTGGCTCCGACCGATCTCAGTTGCGAGCAAACGCCCGATGGGTTGTATCTGTCGTGGACTGGGGCCACTGATTCTGAGACTCCTGCTGCGGGTCTCTGTTACGCATTGCGCGTGGGTATGTCGCCAGGGGCCAGTGACGTCGTGTCGGGCACCTATGGATCACCGCTAATGGGGAATGTCGGGCCGGCCACGGAAGTGACACTTGACGTGCCCTCGGGAACCTACTACTGGAGCGTGCGGGCGGTTGACTCTGGTCTCACCGCTTCGTCCTGGTCGGCGGAAGAAGAATGCAGCGCGGGTGGTTGTCCTCTGGCCGAGCCACTGCTGCCGGAGGAGCCGGTGGTTGAGAAGATCCGCTACATCACCATGGTGCCGCAGAACGCGGGGCGGCAGACAGCCCTGCGAGTGACGCTGGCCAATATGCCACCACTGTTTGAGGCTTATGACGGCTGTCAGCTTTGGGTCAGTGGGCCCGGGGCGGTCACTGAGGCGTCTGGAAGCGACGGCTCTTCACCACCGCCGACCTTCATGCTCGCAGGGTTCTCCCCGGACCCCGATTGCAGGGATTGGGGCTCGATTGGCCAAATCGACGTGACCGACAACGAGGTTGTTCCTAGCGCTCTTTACGAGGTCCAGGCCATCGACTGCGAGTGTGATTTCGGTGACGAGAGCAATTACTCGGCGCCGTTGCCGATTGCCACCAGCAGGTGGGGTGACCTGGTCGGCGACTGCGGTGTGACACCCTGCACACCACCGGACGGGAGAGTCGATTTCATTGACATCTCAGCGTGCGTCGAGAAGTTCAAGAACTCCCCGGTTGCGCCGAGAAAAGCCCGAGCTGATGTCGCGTCGGATAACGTAGATCGGAAGATCGACTTCGTGGACATCTCATGGGTTGTTGAAGCGTTCAGAGGTAATGTCTATCCCTTTGATGGACCGGATGAGTGCCCTTAGCGATCGTAACGAAATAGAGTAAAGCAAATTGCGTTCTGCTGTCGATATGCGGAGGCGTGATTGATGAACGGGTGCGCTACGCCAGCGACTTCAGATCCCTGCATTTCGGCGTGGACGAACGCTCGCCAACGCCCCGTGCGCTCGGAGTACCCAGGAAATGGCCTCCGCTCTACAGACGGTAGGTGGATTCCTCAGGCCGCTCGTTTCAGCTGGATGATCGGAAGATGTCTTCGACCTTCGTGATAGGTCACCACCAGTTTGAGCCGAGGGTGAAGTCTCCTGCGCGGGTTCAGCGAGTTTGGACAGCTCTCGCCTGCAGCTTCGTTGTGCCAGTTGCGGCACATTCGGTGTCAACCTGATGTCAACCAGTCTGTGACGCCGGTGTGCGTGTCCAGCGAGTTTGGACGCCTTCCGGCTGCGGCTTGGTTGTGCCGCTTGCGGCACATTTGGTGTCATTTCGGTGTCTACTAGTGTGCGAGGCCAGCGTAGTGGCGGGCAAGCGCCACCCTAGCGCCAGTGTAATACGATTTCTAGTTATTAAGTGCCGATTCGATCCATGGGAAGAGGCACAGAG
>CAYOQG010000275.1:0-7702 GCA_964405925.1 uncultured Phycisphaeraceae bacterium
GATGAAACCCGTCTCAACGCGTCGAAAAAAAACGCATTGAAGAGCGTCCAATTTGAATCGGTTGAGTTGGATGCCGAAGCCAAGGGCACCGGCATGTCTTCTCGACATGGCCTCACATGCCCACGACCGTCTCCGGCGGCTTCAGGCAAGCCGCACCCCCGCAGCCCGTGTGTCAGCGCAGCGGGTCATTGACCGGCTGGCTGATCAACCGCCTCTGTTTCCACCCGACCCGCTCCGCGGCTCGTGGTAGATCGGCTCGCCCAGAGCGCTGAAAGGCAGCAGCTCCATGGCACGCTTGCCGTCAAAGTCGAGCACGCGAAGGTCGTCCGTCTCGTGCAGGTCTCGACAGACAATATCGAAGTGTGCCCCGTACTTGGCTTTTGCCAACTCGATGGGGACTGAGAAGGCGATAAACTTCGTAATCCCCTTCCCAGCTAATCGTTCAAGCAAGGCTGGGTCCTCCAACCCTTCGTGGCTAGTGAGAATGAGCAGCGGACCCGTTCCGGGAAAAATCAGAGCGGCTTTCATGAATTGGCTCCTTACTCGACACCATGCAAGTGTAGAAGCGCCTGTTAAGGGCGGCACTGTGCCGATCATTATATCACAAACGTAGGGGCGGAACACACGCCCAGCGTTAACACCGTCGGTACTAGCCTCTACGCCGCGAACACCGCCTCAACCTCTTTGCGGAGTGCCGCTGTGGCTGCATCGTCAAGCTCGTATCGCACACGCTGCGACGGCTTATTGATCTTCAGCAACAGCCCCAGGTCGATTGGCGTCCCGATCAGCACCAGGTCGCAGTCGGCTGCGCTGATGGTCTGCTCGAGTTCCGCGACCTGTTTGTTGCCGTACCCCATCGCGGGCAGCACTTCACGGACGTGCGTGTATTTCTCGAATGTGGCCTTGATGGAGCCCACGGCGAAAGGCCTGGGGTCGACGATGGCGGACGCACCGTGCTCTCTTGCTGCCACATATCCGGCACCATACGCCATCTCGCCATGTGTGAGCGTGGGGCCGTCTTCGATGACCAGGACGCGCTTGCCTTTGATAGCCCCAGGGTCATCCACCGTAACGGGCGAGTAGGCGCGGATCAGCCGGGCCCGCGGGTTGATCCGTCTGATGTTCGCCTCGACGGTCTCGACATCAGCGGGCTTGGCAGTCCCGACCTTGTTGATCACCACCACATCTGCCAGACGAGCGTTAGTCTCGCCCGGATAGTACCGAAGCTCGTGACCAGGGCGGTGGGGATCGGCTACGACGATGTACAGATCCGGCTTATAGAACGCGGTGTCGTTGTTCCCGCCATCCCACAGAACGGCGTCGGCCTCCTTCTCCGCCTCGCGAAGGATCTTCTCATAATCGACACCGGCAAACACGATGTTCCCAGCTCGGATGTGCGGTTCGTACTCTTCGCGCTCTTCGATGGTGCATTTGTGGTGGTCCATGTCTTCGAGGGTGGCAAAACGCTGGCAGATCTGCTTGGTCAGGTCACCGTAGGGCATGGGGTGTCGGACCGCCGCGACGCGCTTTCCCAGCGACTTGAGGATGCCGGTGATCGCCCGCGACGTCTGGCTCTTTCCACATCCCGTTCGCACGGCGCAAACGGCGATAACCGGTTTCGAGGAAGGAAGCATGGTATGCCGCGGCCCCAGGATTATAAAATCCGCACCGGCGGCGTTCGCAACCGCAGCCTTATGCATGACCTCCTCGTAGGGCAAGTCTGAGTAGGCCATCGCCACCTGGTCGACCTGATGCTTCCCGATCAGCTCTGCCAGTCGCTCCTCGGGTTCAATCGGGATACCGTTGGGGTATCGCTTGCCGCATAGCTCGGGGGGGTAAGTGCGGCCATGAATGTCGGGTATCTGAGCAGCCGTAAATGCTACCACCTGGCATTGCGGATCATTCCGCCAATAGGTGTTGAAATCGTGAAAGTCACGACCCGCAGCACCCACAATGATCACCTTAGTCTGGTCTCTCCGTGACGATGTCATGGATCTCCCTCAACATCCTACAGTCAATGAACACTACACCATCGTCGCAAACGCCCCCCTACAAGGACTCGCCAACCATGCGGCGGCTCGATGCGTTGCCCGCCAGTCCGCCTAGCGGCGTGTCAACAGCTGGTCAGGCGTTCCGCCATCAATGATGCAGGCCAGGCAACGTTGTTGCGCGCCACGCTATCAGCGTCACCCCGTCGCAACCGCCAATCGAGGCACCGGCGCCAGAGCAACGCGACACGACCGCACCTCGGACGAGTCGCGGCATCCGAGGTGATGAACTCTAAGGTATGTGGTTCGCCCGGGCAAGCATCAAAAGGGGCAAGGTCACGCGGACCGTCTGGCCGCAACGGAAGACCCAAGCCCACGTCTCCGTTCATTCGGACGGACACAAGGCGATCACAACCGACCCTTGACAAACGTTAACGAGTGTTTAGACGAAAGTGGCGCGACGGGAACGGGAATCCCGTCACGCCACAGGTTCTCTTCACCATGCGAGCGCGGTCGCGCCGGGTTACCGAATCCCTCTGGCGCGCTTCGCCGCGGCGGGCTCACAATACGCCACGTTGAGCGACGGGCAGTCTAGCAATCCGGCGTGGTCGAGCCAGCGAGTGTACGGACTACCGCCATTCAGCACGTCAATCACACGAAGCAGGTCAGCACCGGTGCACGCTCCACTACGATTGATGTCGCACCTGAAATACTGCTCCGGCGGAAGAGGGGTGACCCCAGTCAGATGGTCAATGAGTCTTGTAATATCGTTAAGGGCCGTTGCCCGATCGTTCGTGAAATCGCCCGGCAGATAACCGAAGCAGAACTTCTGGTCGCGCGGACGCCATTCGATGCAGTTCCATCGTCCCGGTGTGGCTGGATTGTCGAACACAACCGTGACAACTTTGTCAATGTTGTTCACTTCAATGTGGTCGATGCCCCACGGCGGGACAGCCGGATTCTCCGGGACGCGGCTGGCCTCAAACTGAATCGCTGTCACCGTAGCGAGTTCATCGGTCGCCCTGAATCCGAAGTCCATCGAGGTCCAACCTTGTTTCGTCGCGTCGTCTGGCTCACGCGGCTGACCGGGATCGATGATGCACTTGTCTGGATCGGTCCAGACCACGCAGGGCGGCGCTGGAACCGTGTGCACGACCAAGTCCTCAGCGACGGTCGGTAGATCCGGTACCATCCAAGGATTCATGATGGCCGTGGTGTTGGCCGCGAGGTCCATGGGGATCGTGTAATCGCCGCATGTGTTGTCTGACACAACAAAGGCCATCGTAGCCAGGTAATTGGGTGGCGGAGTGTACAACGGATAAACAGCCGACAAATTCGTGCTTCCCGCACGCAACATCACGTAGTCCACAGCCGGGAACTCGGAAACCAGGTAAAAAATGTAGTCGGGGTTGCTGGCATCGATGAAGAAACCGTCCTCAGGGTGATGGTTGGGCCCCACGCAGATGTTCAGCGGGTCACACACCGGCCACTCCGGCGGGCAGGGGCCGGTCGCGCACGACGGCGGTAGCGGCGCTCGGTCCCAATGGTACGGAAACACACCACCGTCAGGACAGTCATCGTTCGTGAAACTGAACTCGTCGATATCGAATTGCCACAGACGAGCGCCTTCATTGTCTATATCATCGTTGGGTGACCATTCGGACACATAGACCTCGGTAATGATCATGTCGTCAGCCCGCAACCATATCTCGTAGTCGCCGATACAGAAATAGTCCCACGCACCGGGGGCGGACTCGCAATCAGCGTGCGAATCACACAACTCGCCGGCATTGGGGCCACCGTTGCACCTGGTGACATGAGCGACCTGATGAGCGGAGTCCGGGCCACAAACGTCCGAATCGCAATCCTCGCGTGACTGGCAGGGCGCACCCGCGTTCGCTCCGCCCGCACATTCGAAGAGAATCTCTGTCCCCTCGCAGACGCCGCCGTCACAATCTGCATCCAGCACACAGGGCTGGCCCACGGAAGGTCCGCTTACGCAGACCGGATTCAAGACAATGGGTCTATGCGAGAACCTGGTCGCATGCGCCGCAGGCACGAAGGCCAACACTACGGCACCCGAACAGACTAGCCAAATCCACCCTGAAACTTTCTTCATCGCTTGTCCCCTTCTCCACACAGCCGTTCAGCGACGCGGCGCATGGATACGCCTGGCATCGTCAATCTTCCCAGTTTAGCCAACCGATTCTATTTACTCAACATGGTTGCACTGCGCGCTCACCGCTGAGCGTACAATCGATGCGCAGCGCCCCATAAAACGATCCGTCTTACCCCTTCTCGTCGACGCTGGCAGGAACTCTCCCTCCAGTACAACTGCTCTCCATGATCCAGCTCGCGAACACCAAGTACCTGCGTCCGCGACACCGCCAGTCACATCGAGGTCGGCCCGTCGTTTCGCCCTCCATCTCGGTCGATATTACCAGACCACCCACCTTCATCGTGGTCCGCCTGGCGCCTCGGGCGCGCATTATAGACGCCCCTGGTGCACCTGTCCAGCACTTTTAACTTCATCCTTGCCGCCACTACGGCTTCCGGACACAGATCAGTCCCCCCACACGCCCTTATGCCGGCCAAAACCCCGCTAGCAGGCCCAGCGGGCCTATTCAACCCTGACGGACGCGGCCCCCACCGTCGCAACACAAACCCACCTCCTCCGGGTTTTTCGGCAACCCAGCCTGCCGCCAGAAGCCTGAAAATTACCTCAAAACGCCTCTTTTTTCGATCCTGGAAGCCGGCCGTCCGCTATCTGAACACAATGCCCACCTGTTTGCGGACGGCCCTCGCCTCAGGATCAGGAGCGGACGCCAGCCAGATCGGCCCTATCAGCCTCGCAGGCTGTCTCCTCCTCTTCGTCCAACTCGCGCTGCAAGGCCTCCCATTGCTCAAGTGTCATCAGCACCTCGCGTGCCTGAGACCCCTTGTACTCCCCTACGAGGCCGGCCTCCGCCATCTGATCGACCAGCCGTGAGGCACGTGAATACCCGATCGTCAACCGTCGCTGCAGCAAACTCACGCTGCCGCGTCGGGATTGGAGGATGATCCGAACCGCCTCGTCAAACAGGGGATCGCGCACGTCACTCCCGGCGGCGGCGTTGGGTGTGCCCAGCCGAACGAGCTCAGGATGGAACTCCGGCCTCGCCCTCGACGCGAGGTCGTCCAGCACTGCATGCACCTCCGCGTCCTCCAGGTACGTCCCCTGAGCGCGGATCAGCTTATGCGACCCTGGCGGCAACAGCAGCATGTCACCCTGGCCCAGCAGGACCTCGCCCCCGTTCTGATCGAGCACAATCCGCGAATCCATCCGCGACGCGACACGGAAGCAGATTCGGGAGGGCAGGTTCGATTTGATCAGCCCGGTAACCACTTTGGCCTCCGGTCGCTGTGTGGCGACAATGATATGGACGCCGACGGCCCGGGACTTCTGAGCAAGCCGCGACAAGTGGTGCTCCACTTCTTTGGCTGCGGTCATCATCAGATCCGCCAGCTCATCAATGATGATGACGATGTAGGGCAGGCGCGTCGGAATGCGAGCTCTTTCTTCTTCGTTCTCCGGCTCCAATCGTTCGTACAGCCCCTCTGCCCCCAGGGCGTTGTAACCCCCGATGTTCTTGACTCGAGCTTCCGCGATGAGCTCATACCGCTCATCCATCTGGCTCACCGCCCATCCGAGGATCTTCTCCGCCCGGGCAAGGTCAGTCACGATCGGGCACATCAGGTGCGGCACACTCTTGAACTGACTGAGCTCAACCATCTTGGGATCGATCAGGATCAGCTTCACATGATCGGGCCGCTGCGTCATCAGCAGGCTGACGATGATCGCGTTCAGACAGACGCTCTTCCCCGAACCGGTCGTCCCCGCGATGAGCAAATGCGGCATTTGGGTGAGGTCCGTCACAAGCGGTGCTCCACCGGCGTCCTTTCCCAGGAAAAGGGGCAAACGCATATCACTCGCCCTCTGTCCGGCAAGGGTCATCAGCTCGTGCAATCGAACCTTCTCTTTCTGAGTGTTGGGGACCTCGATGCCCACGGTATTCTTCCCAGAGATGGGTGCCACGACGCGGATCGCGTGGGCGCGCAGCGCTCGGGCGATGTCGTTCGATAAGGTGGCGATCTGCGAAACTTTGATCCCTGCGCCGAGTTTCAGCTCGAACATCGTAATCACCGGACCGGTGTCGATCTCTACCACGCGGGCGTCGAGCCGAAACTCCTTGAGGGTCTGTTCAAGCACCAGCGCTTGTTTGCGAACGAATTGCTCTTGCTGCTCAGTGAAACCGTATTCCGGCTCGTGTAGCACGTCCAGGGATGGCAAAACCCAGTTCTCGATCTGCCTTGGATAGGGTTCGGCTGCGGCACGTCGGGGCGACGGAAACCGCACAATCGGACGGGCAGCATCTCTCCGCACGTGACCACGCTCGGCCTCTGCCCCGACTAGGCCTTCGGCCTCGCCCTCGGGTTCAGCATCCGTCATAGTCGGTGCACCCGCCTCATCCCTATCCTCTTCATTCTCTTCGAACTCAAGCTCCCCTGCGTCGGGCGTTTCCTCGACAACCGGCGTAGACCGAACCGTTTTGGCCCGGTCGAGTTGCTGAATAGAAGGCGCCGCGTCCCTTTCGTCATCCTCACCGGCGGGTGAACCGAGCGACGCCACACGTTCCGCCTTGGCCATATGATCTTCGGGCGGAGCCGCGGGCGTGGTCACGGCACGCGGTGCCGGCAGCACATTCCTCGCGACGGCCCCCGTGGTCCGTGCCATTCGCCTCAGTAAAGCCGGAACGTGCAAGACCCAACCTTCCGTCGCAAAGATCAACCCTACGATCAGCGATGCCACAACGACGATGGCCGTCCCCAGGCGGTCCAGGTTCTTGTAGAGGAACTCGCCCAGCGCATACCCGAATAGACCGCCATCGCCAACGGGAAGCGACCTGGAAGATGGATCAGACAGCAAATGTGCCGACGCGGATATGCACGCCACAAACAGCAGTAGTCCAAGGATCCGCTCACCGAGACGATGGATTTGAGCACACGACATGCGCCGTAATGCACCTAACGTCGCAAAGAACAATAGCGGATACGCCCCCCAGCCCGCATAATAGCGAATCTGGTACGCACACCACGCCCCGATCACCCCACATGCGTTTGCCGGCGGCGAGTAATGTGGATACTGGTTTGGACTAGGCCAATCGCCTGGATCGAAGGTCAGCAACGCCGGCCAGAGGAACACGCAGAATGCGAGCGCAGCGATCGTGGCTAAGACGGATCGTCGGGGAAGATCCCCGTTCTCACGCACCATTCAACGGCTCCGCGCCGATTCGCATGCCCTTCGGCCAAGGGCGACGACACCGAATAAACTGAAACCCACCGACCTTCCGACTGTCGCCCCCTACCCCTTTGCCAATGCCAGATCACGGAGAGGCTTCGCCACACCGTTGCCACAATGGCTATACCACAACCGTGCCCCACCCAACCTGGTCCAACGCCAAGTCCTGCCGAGGCGGGTACCCTGAGCCCGTCGGCATGTCATCGGGCTTATCGGCGAGCGAGCGCAAAGCGCTGGAGGGAAACGGTGAGCGGGTCGAAGGCCCTGGGGCGCACAAAAACGATACAACTCGGCGTGGCAGGGTCGGACCGCGCTCGGGCTCTTATATGAATTCTAGTTAATTACTGCCGTTTGCCGATGTTCTCATCATGGTGTA
>CAYOQG010000276.1:0-7689 GCA_964405925.1 uncultured Phycisphaeraceae bacterium
TCCAGCACAACCTCTTGACCGTCTGAGACCCTTCGGAAGATCAGCAGCGGGTTGACCGGAAGGGTCATGTCGTACGTACCGCCGTTGGCGTGCGTCTTCGTGGCGGTCAGTTGTCCGGCACCGGCGTACTGACCTGAAAGCGACACATCGACGTCCCAATCTTCCGGATCCAGTCCGCCCCAGTAGGTGACCGTGATCGGTTCCATGGACCTGAGGCTCAGCTCGGTGATTTCGATCTCGACCGTTCCGATCGTGCCGACCGGATCCTCGGGGAAGATCGGATCGTCGCTTCGCACGACTAGCGTAGAGGCCTCGCCCCACAGCTCCGGATCAATCGGCACGTTCTCGAACGCCACTTGGCCTTCAAAGGGATCGGAACCGGGCCCGAAGAAATCGGCCGGGAGCGGCGGAATCACCGCATTGCCGAACTGGGTCGAGGTGTGACCAAGACCTGGCACCGACATGTGCGGGTCCGGATTGCGCGGTGGCGGATCGGGCGTGTGGGAGACCTTCTCGAGCCGCAGATTGAATGGTGCAGGATCGCCGTTCTCGTCGAACAGGTAGATGATCTGCGGGTCCTCGTACGTGTCACCCTGTGCCGGCGGCTTGTGCCTGATCACCGTCTCCATGTGCTTGGGCACGTTGTTGTGATAGATGTCACCGTTCACGTCGATCTCGAAGTAGACGTCGAAGAAGCTATCGCCCGTACCGGTGGGTGTGAACGGCGGAATGTCCAGCGTCCCGTCCGTGTCGTTGCTTGTCTCCTCGATCTCGCCGGTCGACCGCTGATACGGCGGGCTGGTGTGCGACCGGACCGTGACATGAATGGGACCGAACAGCGAGCTGTTCCCCGTCAGGTCGAGGTTGACCAATTCGGTCGGGACCTCCTCGAGACCGTCGGCGTCGTTATCCTCCAGGGCCGGCAGGTCCACGACCACGGTTGACGGACCCGAGAGAACCACGGTCTCGTTCCCGAGGTCTGAGGCAATGTGGATCTTGGCCTTCGTCTTGGGGAAGAAGTCCACCTCGTCATCGGGTCTGACGAAGGTCATGTGGTCCGGCTTCACCAGGTTCGCCACCCAGCTCGCCGGTGGATATGGCGCATCAAAGAGCGGCACGCAGGTGTTCACGTGGATGTACCTGCCTTTCGGCGGTACGCAGTCGATCGATCGCTCGACGCGTAGCGGCGTGTGGTTGTAGGCAAGCTGTCCACCGCCGAGGTCGACCTCGAAGTACACGTCGAAGAAGCTGTCGGCGAAACGGTTGTCGCCCGGTGGTTGCGGGAACTCCTCGGCGATCGCGCCGTACGTCCGCTGTAGGACGCCCGCGCCACCGCCACCGCCGCCACCACCGGCGCGCAAGGTGACGCCACCACCGGTGAGGAACATCTGGACGATCTCGGTGTCCATGACTTCGAGGTGGCCGTCGGTTGGCCGCAGACCTGGATACTGGGCGGAGTCATCCGTCGGGTTAGCCCGGTGGATGGTGGCCGGGCCGTTCAGGATGAGGTTGTTGTCGGCCACACAGTCACCGTTCGTGTCGATTCCGGCAAGGGCCGCGGTCGGCATTCGGTCGTAGCCTTCGAAGCAAGTGTCTACCCAGTGGTTGCCAGGTCCGCAATGCTCGCATTCCTCGTCCATCTCGCAAATTGCGGGATCAGAGCAATCCGTGCCTGCACCCATCGGGGCGCCATCCTGCGAGCGGCAGGGCTCCGGTTCAAGGTCCACGCAGGTGTCATCGGGCAGGCAGCAGGCTTGTGTTGGTGGGGGTGGGAAGGTCTCATGATTGGCGCTGGTCAATCTGGCGACAACCGTGGCCGTTGGGTCTCCGGGAGGGCCATTATAGAGCGGTGTGCATCCAGTCGGATGGATGTAAGTCGCCTGAGGCGGTACGCAGTCGATCTTCGTTTGAACGACCAGCGGCGTATGGTTGTAGACAAGGCTCCCACCACCAAGGTCGAACTCAAAGTACACGTCAAAGAAGCTATCACCCGCGGACGGATCCGCGAGCTGCTCCGCGATCGCTCCAAACGACCGCAGGAGAATCCCGCCGGCTCCGCCCCCACCACCGGCTCGCAACGTCTTGCCACCGCTGGCCAGGAGCATCCGAGTGATTTCTGTATCGATGACGTCAGCGTGTCCGTCGACTGGTCGCAGGCCTGGATACCAGGCTGAATCGTCCGACGAACCGCGTCGCATGATCGTGACCGGCCCACTCATGATTGCGTTCCAGTCAGGCTCGCAGTCGATGTCGAGGTCGAGATCGATCCCGATCAGGGCCGACGACGGCATCTGATCTGGACCGGGCGGAGAGGTATCGATCCAGTGATCCCCCGTGGGTATGCAGGGCTCATCCTCTTCGCAGATCGTGGGATCTGAGCAATCTGTACCCGCTCCCATCGGGGCACCGTCGTCCATCCGGCAGAGTTCGGGGTCCATCTCCACACAACTTCCGTCCGGCATGCAGCAGGCTTCGGTTGGTGTGGGGAAGGTCCCGTGATCAGCAGTAACCAAATTGGCTACATGAACCGCAGCCGGATCACCGGGTGGTGCGGTATAGAGCGGGAAGCAACCGACCGGGTGGATATAAGCCGTTCGCGGCGGAACGCAGGCAATCGTGGTTCGAACTCGAAGTGGTACATGGTTGTAAACCAGGCTTGGAGGAGGACCACCAAGATCGAACTCGAAGTAGACGTCGAAGAAGCTCTCACCGATGGCCGCGTCAGTGACCCGCTCGGCAATCGCTCCGTACGACGGTTGCAGGGCACCACCGCTACCGCCACCACCGCCGGCTCGCAACGTCATGCCACCGCCAGCGAGAATCATTTGGATCATCTCGGTGTCGATGACATCCATGTGACCATCGACGGGTCGAAGACCGGGGAAGTGGGCGGAGGTATCACTGGAGCCGGCACGCATAATCGTCACGGGTCCCCTCATGATCAGGCTGGTTTCAGGTACGCAGTCGAGATTGGTGTCGACGCCGATAAGCGCGCCGGAGTCCATACGGTCCGGGCCTGGGGATGACGTGTCAATCCAGTGGTCACCTGTGGGCACGCACGGTTCATCCATCGCGCAAAGGTCGGGATCGGGCCAGGAGCACTCGATGTCCGGTCCCATCGGTGCCCCGTCCATCATGCGGCAGTTGGATGGGTCCTCGAAGTCAACGCAACTATCGTCGGGCAGACAGCACGGTTGCGGCTGCGGCGGCTCGGGGACCGTGATGGTCGCTGGTTTGAGGACCAAACCGGGAATCGGAATACTCACCTCATCAATCATCATGGTTTGGGTCGGATCGGGATCAAAGACAATCGTGTAGGTTCCCTCCGCGCCTGGGGGCACCTCGAGGATCAGTGTGGCGGCGTAGTAGATTCCGCCGCCGTCCTCCTTTCCAGGATCCATGAGCAGGACCGACGCCCAACGGTAATCTAAAGAAGTTCTGTCAACCGCCGGGAGATCCGCCATACCATAGAACACGTAATCCGATCGCGTGGTGGTGATATACGCACCGTCTTCCGGTGTAGCCGGCCAACCCTTTGGGTTGAGCGGGTCCCCGACACCGTTGTCGTAACCGGAGGAATCGACCTTTGACTGCCAGCCGTTAAGCAACGGGGAACCCGGGGCGTCGCCCCATCCGGAGAGTTTGACCTCCAGAGTCACCTCCTGATCGGCGCTGTCGAGGATGATGTTGTTGCCGACGATGGTGTGACCTCCGGTTGCACTCACGGGGGTCCATTCCATGGTCGGTCCGACGTTGCAGTGCTCGAAGGCGACCGTGTAGTCCGTGCATCCGGGACCCATCGAAGTGTCAGTCTCGACCGCCAGATAGTAAGTGCCAGGATCCAGCACCACACACCCAGTGCTGTGGGGGCTCGCACCAGGATTACTGCTGTACGCTAGGCACGTTTCTGCCGGACAACTGTCACTAACGCTCATCGTGGTCCCGGGCGTATCACCCGGGTCCAAGATGATCTCGATCTCGGTCGTGTCGTCGACCGTCAATTCATATACGTGGTCCTCGCCCGTGGATTGCGAACCACCACATTGATGGGGGCCGGAGTCCTTGTAACCGCACGTGGAGTCCGCCTGCGCGGGTGGGACGTCGTCCGGGTTTATCGGCTGGGTTATGTAATCCGCGTGTGTACAATCGGTGCCGGGCTGCACGGGCATTGGACAAGGCGATGGACTGCAGGTTGTGTTACCATACCACCACAAACCACCTGCGTCCGTGCAACAGAACTGCACAACCGGGTCCTGGCAAGTCCCGTCTCCGAAGCAGCAAGCCCCGGTGGGGCTACAACTTGCACCGTCGTGGTAAGTTCCGCCCTGGACCTGTTCACAACCTAATTGAGTGTAGGCTGTTGAGCAGGTCCCATTCGGCAGACAGCACGCCCCGCCCACGCAGGTCTGGAAGCTCAACTCGTAATCGGTGCATACGGGGTCCGCGCTGTCGACCGTGATGTAATAGGTCCCCGGGTCGAGGATCATACACCCGGTACTGTGTGGGTCCGATGCAGCGTTGTAGCTGTAACCGACGCACGTACCGTCCTGTGGGCAATCGTCTTCCACGATAAGCATCGTGCCGGACGAGCCCATTGGATCCAGGGTGATCTCCAGGTAGACGGGCTCGGTGGTGTCGACGCTCAGCTCGTACGTCTTATCGTCGCCCTCAGCGGGGGTGCCCGTGAGACACGCCTGAGCGTTTGCGTTTTTGGTGCCGCAATTGGAATCGCTTATCATGTCCGGTGGATTGTTCGGGTCTACAATCGGGTCGATCATCTGCGGGTTCTGGCAGTTGATACCCGGCTCAACAGTGGGACATGGCCATGGGCTGCAGGTCATGTTCCCATACCACCAAAGCCCTCCCACGTCGTAACAGCAGAACTCGATCAGTCCGGCTGTGCATGTTCCAGGCGGTCCCGGGTCACAGCAGGCACCAGTGATCCCGCTGCAATTCGCACCCGCGTGATATGTCCCGCCCTGACCTTGTTCGCAGCCAATCTGGGTGTAGGTCGTTGTGCAACCGCCAGTCGGCAAGCAGCACGCGCCGCCTACCGTGATTGTGGCAGATTCCAGTACGAGGCCCGGGATCGGATCGTGCCCGTCATCAGTCATGAACGTTTGCAGTGGATCTGGATTGAACCCGATCTCGTACGAACCGGCAGCCTCGGGAGGCACTTCCAGGACCAGCGTACCACCATAATAGATCCCTCCCCCATCAGGCACTCCAGGCGGCGTGAAAAGAGTGGCCGCCCAGCGATAGTCAATGGTGCTGGTGTCTGTGAGCGCGATGGCGAACATCCCGTGGAATGGGTATTCGGCGCGGCTCTCGTCGATATAACAGCCGGCATCGAGCGGCCCCCCGGGCCAATTCAAGGGATTCAACGGGTCGCCGATTCCGTTATCGTAACCCGTCGAATCAACCTGAGCCTGGTAGTTGTAAAGTGCCGGCGAACCAGGCGCCTGTCCCCATCCGCTGGGCTGCAACTCCAACGTGACTTCCTGGCCGGGGCCGACAGTGATCTCCCTGCCGACGATCGAGAAATCGCCTGTCGCGCCGACGGGCTGCCACGCCATGGTCGGTTGCGCCTGCACGACTGGTGGCGTCAGTGCGACGATCAGCGCCGGCACAAGGCAGGCAATGACGGCGGCAGGAGGCGACGCCTTCCGATGCCGGAAATGACGACCACAAAGACCAGTCCGCACAGATTTGTTTCGTGTTGCACTCATCGTAATCTCCCTCATCCAAATGTGCCGGCTCGTGCACCCGAAGAGAAATCGAAGCAATCTAGATTTTGGCGCGGTTACCCGCGCGTTGTGACTTACTTGCAGCACTGCAGCTCAGTACCCTACGCCTGGCGGAGAACCTCTCATGCGTGCCTCAACGGTCCACCGTATGCGCAAACCAGCCGTCCATTTCCATCCACGATAAGCGCACATCTTCTCCGTCGACGCGTTCACTGCCGCACCAGCGACAAGACAATGAGCTGTCACGTGCCCTCGCTACGCAGCCCTGGAACCGGCTGCGCCGAACCGGTCTCGGACCGGCTCTGCCGCCTTCCTCACGTGTCCCCTCCGCGCGATGCTCCGGAGCAAGAGCCACGCCCCGGTGCCGCGAGGGGCACTCCTACCCGCGACATGAACCTGACACCACCGGACGTGCGGGACACCGTCCGATCGCGCTACCAACTGCACTACGGACAGCTCTCACTATAGCACATGGCCTGAGAATCTACCAGACAAAAGTCAGACTTGAATAATCAATGCGAGAGCGGTCCTCCGGCACGTGGTGAGCGGGTGTCAACCCTGGTGGCAGACTTCGACTCAAACAACCGCATGCTCGTGAGCTTGGGTGGCCGAGGACCCGCATCTAGGGGTGGCCACTGTGGGCCGCCCCCTGGCATATAGACAGATCCTTCATGGAGTACACGGATCAATTGCCGGCGGACCCGGCAGTGCGCACGGGGTACCGCGGAACGCGTCAACGACATGTGAAACGTCCACGAAGTCGACCTTCCGATCTGGGAGCGGGTTTTCGACGTCGGAGTTAATCACGTCGGCTCTGGCCTTTCTGGGGGCGTCCGGCAAGTTCTTGAACTTGTCAACCAGAGTTGAAATGTCGACGAAATCAACCACCCCTTGCGGGGGGTCCCAGGTGGTCTCCGGGTCCTGTTCAAAGCCGACAATGTCGCCCACCGCACTCATATAGACTGTCAGCCCGTCGGTGTAGTTGCCTGGATTGGATGGATCGCAGCTCTGGTCGAGGACCCGAATCTCAAACACGGCACCCGGTACAATCGCATCATCGTAGACGTCTACCGTCCCGAACGTGCTCCAATCCGCCCAGTATGCGTCCGCGTCGCAGCCAAGCCGTGCTGCCCAGAAGAAGGGTGGAAAGGGATCGGGGGCTCCCGAGACCTCATTTGTCAGGGCGGGCTCCCGCACCCACATGGTTCGACCCTCTGCATATTCGTACCCGGGAAGTGAGAGAAACGTGACCCGAACAGCTTGGACTCGACCCGGATCGCCGGCGACGAACGAAAGGTAACGATTCTTGGTGCCGAATCCAATGTTTCGCAGCAGTGGATCGGCCTGTGGTGGCGACGCAGGCTGGCAGGTGCATTCGTCGGGAATGCCAAGAACCTCGATCTCCCACTGACGCGATTCTGTCATTATAAGAGCCCGGGCAGTCTCGTCGCGGACGCGGGACGTGTTGTCGACGACCGTGGCGCCGACCTCGTGAATTCCCGGCTCCAGCGCGGGCGTGTATGCTATGAACATACTCTCGTTAGCACCGGGTACGTCAATACCGTCCACCGACCATTGGATGTCGAGCGTGTGGTCCGTTGGTTCCAGCGGGACGGCAGACAAATCGGTGCACGCGGAGAGCGGTTCGGCCGAGGGCGGTGTGGCATCGTCGATCGGCGATACCGCCTCGTACATCAGAAGGACGAACTGCTCCGCATTGACTTGTTCGAAAGGCCGGCTCAGCGACCGCATTTTGGAATTGAACGTCGGACGATAGATACCGTACACGGAGTAGTAAGCTCCCTCGTAGGTGTCAACATTTGCCAGATCCATCCACCGATACCACTTTCTCTCCTGTGCAACCTGTGTGGCTGAATTGTAGATGCTGACGTTGGGCTCGACGGGCTCGGGTCCGGTATAGGTGTGTTCACCACCGTATTCG
>CAYOQG010000277.1:0-7656 GCA_964405925.1 uncultured Phycisphaeraceae bacterium
GGGTACAATTACGCCACCAGTATCGTGCCGCGGTCTAATCTCTTTCCCCTCACCGCGGCGACGGTACAGCACCACGTTACGGCCGGTTTGCGCTACGAGAAGAACAACTGGTGGATTGGCGGTGGCTACATCTTTGGTTTTGGCTCATCCCTGGAAGGGAACGGGTACAGCAAGATGCCATTGGGAATCGACTACGGCGTCAGCCGGGTCGAGCAGCTGCAACACAGCGTGTTTTTCGGTTTCGGCTTCAGTTGGTGAAGGGATAGAACCAGATGAACACGCAGGCAGTTTCGTCCAGCACTGAGGCGCTCGAGGACCTCTCGAGACGGGTGCTTGAACTGGAGCAGAAGGCGGATTCCAGCACCGACCGCAACGCTTTGAGCATGGTCGTCTTTAGCGGCGAGCTAGACAAGCTCCTGGCTGCCTTCGTCATCGCCACTGGCGGTGCCGCATGTGATATGAACGTCTCGATGTTCTTCACGTTTTGGGGGACGGCGGCCTTGAAGAAAAGCGGTCCGCAGACGGGTGACAAGACGCTTACTGAGAGAATATTCGGGTGGATGCTCCCCGGGGGCGTTCACAAACGGAAGTTGTCAAGAATGGACATGGGTGGTCTTGGGCGGCACATGATGGGCCGCGAAATGAAGAAGAAGGGAACGCCCGATCTGCCGTCGCTAATTGAGATCGCCGGGCAGTGCGACGTGGAGATCAACGTCTGCGAGATGTCGATGTCGCTGATGGGGATCAGGAAAGAAGAGTTGATTGAATACCCGAGGATGCAGTTCTGTGGAGTCGCACGATTCCTGGAACAATCCTCAAAGGCTGGAACCACGCTGTTTATCTGAACGGAAGGAATACACACGATGCCGGAAATGCGAGAGGTTGATCTGACGGGGCTCAAGTGCCCGATGCCCATTGTTGAGCTGAACAGGATCATGAAGGAAGTTGCCGACGGAGAAGAGCTTCTGGCAACTGCTGACGATCCGGCTTTCTGCCTGGACGTGGAGGCCTGGTGCAAGAAGGTCGGAAGCGAGCTCGTGAAGCTCGAAAACACCGAAGGGAAGCTAGTCGCAGTCATTAGAAAGAAGCAGCGACTCAGTATGGAGTAGCGGGACGATGGACTTGGCCTATCATACGCTCGACCGCCTGGACAACCTGCTCGAGAGAATCCACGCAGCTGCGCTTAACGAACCCAGTGAAACGCTACAGAGGATCTGTGCTGATGCTACCGTCGACATGAAGACATCGCTCGGCGAACTCCGAGAACGACTGACTGAAGTCGAGCGGCAATCCGAGAAGCTGGCCAAAGCGCAGGCCGACGCAATCGTCAACAGCGCGATGATCACCACCGAATTGCATGAGGCAAAGGAAGCCCTTGAGGTCGAAATAAGCAAACGCCGTCAGACAGAGGAAGAACTTCGCCGCCTGGCAATGATCGCCGAGCAGGCGGGCGAGGGAATTGCTGTGGCGAACCTCGATGGCATCCTTCAATTCGTCAACGACGCGTGGTGCAGCATGCACGGATACGAGAGCCGGGCTGAGCTGGTGGGTAAGCACTTGAGCGTCTTCCACACCGATGAGCAGATGCGAACAGATGTGATCCCGTTCTGCGAGCGGCTCAAGTACGATAAGCATGCGTTCAGTGAAGTCGGGCACATCCGAAGAGACGGGACGTCATTTCCCACGGAGATGATAGGCACTGTACTTAATGACGACGAAGGGAAGCCTGTCGGCTTGATTTGTTTTGCGACCGATATCACCGAGCGCAAGAGGACGGAATCTGAGGCTGCCCGGTCGGCCGCCACCAGGGATGCACTCAACCTGATACTTAGTGAGGCGCTAGCCTGCGACACCGAAGAAGACCTGGGCAAGACATGTCTCGCGGCGGCCGAGGAGTTGACCGGTAGCCAATTCGGGTTTCTTGGATTCTTGAACTCGGAGGGGCTTTTTGACACCGCAGCCATCAGCAATCCGGGCTGGGACGTTTGCGAGCTGGCGAAGGGCGAGGTGGCAGTCGCCGTCCGGGGTATGCCCATTAGAGGTATCGACCGGATGACCATTCGCGTCGGTGAATCGAGGATTGTCAACGACCTGACTTCGCATCCCGACCGCGTCGGCCTCCCCGAGGGGCATGCTCCCGTCCATTGTTTCTTGGGAGTTCCGCTCAAAGAGAACCGCAAGACGATCGGTATGATTGGGCTGGGAAACAAGTGCGGCGGCTACGCCGTCGCCGATCAAGAGGCCATCGAAACGCTGTCCGGTGCGATTGTCGCGGCTTTTCGGCGTAAGCGGGCGGAAGAGACCCTGCGTCTGCAGAGCACTGCTTTGAACTCTGCGGCCAATGCGATCGTGATCACGAACCGCGACGGGGCCATCGAGTGGGTCAATCCGGCCTGTACACGATTGACAGGATACGCTCTCGAGGAGGTCCAAGGCCAGAATCTCCGAGCACTCATGAGCGGCGCCCAGGACGAGGCATCCTACCGTCAAATGTGGGAGACGATCACGTCTGGGACTGTTTGGCACGGGGAGTTGGTGAATCGCCACAAGAATGGGTCCCTCTACACGGAGGAGACGATCATTACACCTGTGGTGAATGAAAATGATGACATCACTCATTTCATTGCCATCAAGCAGGATGTCACCAAACGAAACCAGGCTGAGCAACGCCTGCGTGAGGTCAATGAGTTTCAGCGCCAGGTTCTGGACACGGCGGCGACGGCCGTATTCACCGTGGACACCGCCCGGCGGATCACCAGCGTGAACGCCGAGTTTTGCCGGATCCTGGGCTACGAGAAGGAAGAGGTGGTTGGCCAGCACTGCGACCTCCTGCAGGGCGAACCACACCAGCATCGGTGCCGCCTCTACAATCACGGTCGTTGCGCGCCCATTTTTCGGAAACAATGCACGCTCCGGGCCAAAGACGGCCGCGTGCTGACCGTTATCAAGAACGCGGAGTTGGTCAAGGATGAAGCCGGTCGGGTGACCGGCGGCATCGAGTCGTTCGTCGACGTGACCGAACTGATCGAAGCCCGCGAGCAAGCCGAGGCGGCCAGTCGAGCCAAGAGCGAATTCCTCGCCAACATGAGCCACGAGCTGCGCACGCCCCTTAACGGTGTGATCGGCATGACGGAATTGCTGCTCGCCAGTGACCTGGACGAGAGGCATATGCACTTCGCCTCCCTGGCCAGGTTGTCCGGTGAGACCCTCCTTGCATTGATCAACGACGTTCTGGACTTCTCCAAGATCGAGGCCGGCAAGCTCGAATTGGAGGAGATCGACTTCGATCTCCGCGAGAGCGTCGAGAGCGTTGTGGCGAGCTTCGCGCACCGCGCGGAGGAGAAGGGACTGGAGCTGATCTGCGGAGTAGCCCCGAATGTGCCGTCGGCGGTTTGCGGGGATGCGGGACGACTCCAGCAGATACTCCTTAACCTGACTAACAATGCCATCAAATTCACGGAGTCCGGAGAGATTGCCGTGCGGGCCGCCCTCGACTCCGAGAACGACCGAAACGTCTGCGTCCGGTTCGAAGTCGTGGATACCGGCATCGGCATTCCGCCTGATCGCCAGGACCGTCTCTTTGCATCATTCTCCCAAGTGGACGCATCGACCACACGCAAGTATGGCGGCACGGGGCTGGGCCTTGCGATCTGCAAGAACCTGGTGGAGCTGATGGGCGGGCACATCGGCGTCGAGAGTGAACCAGCGTGTGGCGCCAAGTTTTGGTTTACGGTCACCTTCGAGAAGGCTCCGGAGGACGCAAAACGCGCCTCCGAGCAGTTGCCTACGGAACTCCGTGGGAGGCGTGTACTCGCTGTCGACGACAACGCTACCAACCGCGAAATCCTGCTCGAGGAATTGAGCGGCTGGGGGCTTGTGTGTCATGCGGCGTCGGACGGGCTCGAAGCCCTGGCGATGCTGCGGAAAGCCACGGCTGCAGAGACGCCATACCACCTCGCTGTCCTCGACATGCGCGTTCCTGAGCTGGATGGCGCCCAGCTCGCACGGGTAATCAAGAACGATTCGGAACTGAAGTCGACCGAACTCATTCTCCTCTCGTCCCTGGGGCGAGGCGTCGAAGTGGAGGAGTCGCAGTCGATGGGGTTTGCCGCGTGGCTAAACAAACCGATACGAAGCGCGCAATTGCTCAACACTATCAAGCGGGTCCTTGGTGGATGCCCGTCACAAGAGGATACCTCCGTCGACTCGTGCCCTGTCTTGGAGAAACAGGCCTCTTCGGCCACTGCTGAGAACGTGCGTATCCTGTTGGCCGAAGACAACGAGATCAGCCAGGAGGTGGCTGTTGAGCTCTTGAAACGGGCGGGCTATCAGTGTGACGTCGTGGCCAGCGGAAGGCAAGCCGTCGAGGCCGCGCTCGAGAAGCCCTATGACTTGATCCTCATGGACTGCCAGATGCCCGAGATGGACGGGTTCGACGCCACCCGTGCCATTCGGCAGCATGAACAGAACGGGACGCTTTCGCGAGAACAGAATGGACGAGTCCCAATCGTGGCGCTCACGGCCAATGCGATCAAGGGCGATCGCGAGCGATGCCTCGAGGCCGGTATGGATGATTACGCCACCAAACCACTCGATCCAGACCGACTAGTCCAGGTGATCCAGACCCACCTCAGGGCGAATCGTGGCCCTCAAGAAGATCTTTCCCCGCCAACCGCAGACGAGCCGAAGGCCGAACTGGAACTCGGCGGCACCGCGGAGGCTCACCCACCCACGTACCGGTCTACGCCCTTTGACGTCGATACGTTGCTCAAACGCTGGGGAAACGATCGGGAGTTCGTGGCGCGGCTGATCACCAAGTTTGTAGCCCGGGCCCCTGATGACCTTGAAAGACTGCAGCGGGCCATCACAGCGGGAGACACGGAGGAGACGACGCGATTGGCACACGGGCTCAAGGGAGCAGCCGCATACGTCGCGGCAGAGAAGGTGAGAAAGCTCGCGGCGAAGTTGGAGACCATGGGCCGTAACGGAGATCTCGGTGAGGCCGAGTCCCTCTTGACAGACCTTAAGCAGGAACTGGCGCGTACACAGCCTGTCCCGTGTGGGAGCCAACGATGAGATATCCCACGTTACGCCAGATCGGGGAATCGCGCGAAGTGGAGAAAGCATCTAAGCAATGGGTCAGCAAGGCCAGTTCAGTGCAAGAGGTGCGCGGTCATCTTTCCGCCTAGAGGTCGCTATGAAGATTAGAAAGTTCTTTCAACTCCTCCTCGGAGCGACCGCAGTCTTGCTGATCGGCCTTATGGCGGTGGCGGGATTCACTCTTTCAGCCAATCGGCGATTCGTGAAGGATCACGACCTTCGTCTTCGATCCCTCAGGTTGGCGGATGAACTGCGCCAAAGCTCAGACGATTTGACGCGGTTCGCCCGGACCTACGTGGTCACCGGCGATTCCAAGTACGAGCAGTTTTATTGGGACGTGCTCGCCATCCGCAACGGCACCAAGCCACGACCGGAAGGCTACCAGAATATCTACTGGGATCTCGTTGCAGCCGAAGTCGGCGACCCTCCGCCGGGGAAAGACATGGAGGCTATCCCGCTCCGCGAACTGATGCGGGAGTTGGGCTTTTCCGAAGCCGAGTTGTCCAAACTCAGAGAAGCCCAAGAGCAGTCGGATGAACTCGTCAGGACGGAGGAGACCGCGTTTAACGCGATGAAAGGTCTGTTCGACGACGGCACAGGAAGATTCACCAAGCACGGTCCTCCCAATCAAGCCCTGGCCGTCCGATTGATGCATGATCAGGCCTATCATCTGGCCAAAGCGCGAATCATGAAACCGATAGGTGATTTTCTCGACCTACTAGAGGCCCGCACCGTAGCAGCCACTGAGCAGGACTTGCGTCGGGACGAGTTCGCCTTGTTCGTCATCTTAGGCTTGATCAGTGTCCTGATGGCGCTGACTCTCGTCTCAGGCCGTCTGGTCTTCGAACGCGTTTGCGCCCCGATTGAGGATCTACAAGTCCAGACCTGCGGCGTGGATGACGACATCCACCGATTGGCGCAACTGGCCACTGACATTGCCCAGGGGAACTCGTCCAAGTCGTTCAGGATCCAAACGCCGCCAATGCACTCAGACGCCAGGAATGAAATCGACGAATTAGCACGAGTGCACAATGACATGCTTGCCCACTTGGGAGTTGCCGGCCAAGCCATCACCAAGATTATGGCGGATCTCAGAGAACACAGCCTTCAACTTGAAGCGGCCAACCGGAACGTGCGGGAAGCCAAGGCAGCGGCCGAGGCGGCAAGTCAAGCCAAGGGCGAATTTCTCGCAAACATGAGTCACGAGCTTCGCACGCCGCTTAACGGCGTGATTGGCATGCTCGAACTGTTGCTGCGTGCAGAACTCGACCCCCAGCAGCGGCGTCATACCTTGTTGGCGAAGACGGCCGGCGATCTTCTGCTCAATCTCATTAACGACATTCTGGACCTCTCGAAGATCGAGGCAGGCAAGCTGGAACTGGAAGCAACCGATTTCGATCTGCGATATGCGGTTGAGAGTACGGGAGTTTCCCTGGCTTCGCAGGCCGATGGTAAAGGCCTCGAGCTCGTTTGCAGCGTTCACCCGGATGTGCCCACCCTCCTGTGCGGCGACTCCGGCAGACTGCAGCAGGTGATCATGAACCTGACCAGCAACGCGATCAAGTTTACGGAGCGGGGGCAAGTGGTCGTTCGCGTCACCGCGGAAGAAACAACGGCCCGGCACGCCACGATCCGCTGCACGGTAACCGATACGGGCATTGGGATCCCTCCGGATCGTGTCGATCGCGTGTTCGAGTCGTTCACACAGGCGGACGCCTCCACCACCCGGAAATACGGCGGCACGGGGCTTGGACTGGCCATCTCCAAGCAGATCATCGAACTGATGGGCGGGCAGATCGGCGTAGTGAGTGAACCGGAGCGGGGGTCAACGTTCTGGTTCACGGTGACGTTGGAAAAGCAGCGCGGCGGTGACGCACCACAGGAACCGGTCGATAACGACATACACAACTTGCGGATACTCGCGGTCGATGACAACGCTACCAACCGCGAAATCCTCTGTGAACAGTTGACCGGCTTCGGGCTCGCCAACGAGGCCGCTCCCGACGGTGAACATGCTCTCAGCATGCTTCGCGAAGCGACTAATCGGGGCGCGCCCTTTGGATTGGCCATACTGGATATGCAGATGCCCGGAATGGACGGCGAGGAATTAGCGCGCAGGATCAAGGCCGATCCAACCGTTGACCACACGGTGTTGGTCCTTCTGATTTCCGGAGCCGATTACAACCCTAAACGCCTATGCACCCTCGGGTTTGCCGGCTGGCTAACCAAGCCCGTCAGGCAATCGCAGCTGTTTGACGCGATCGTCGAGGCGACGGTGTCCGCCAGGTCGGCACCATATCGCTGCAAAGGCAACACTTACGGAGCTTCGGCGCCGGTGTCCCCTGGCGCGGTGGCGAAGACAACGGGGGCTCGGATCCTACTGGCAGAGGACAACGAGATCAGTCAGGAGGCGGCCACAGAACTCTTGAAATGGGCGGGCTATCAATGTGACGTGGTGGCAAATGGCAAGCAAGCCGTGGAGGCCGTCCTGCACAGGCGTTACGACCTGATCCTCATGGACTGGAAAATGCCCGGCCTGAACGGCCTGGAAGCGGC
>CAYOQG010000278.1:0-7565 GCA_964405925.1 uncultured Phycisphaeraceae bacterium
TGGAGGAGTTCCGCCCCTATGTGCTGATGATGGACGCCCGGGCCCGTGCTTATCAAGCCATGGAGGAGGGGGAACCGGCCAGCGCATTAGCCCATGTAAACCGTGGAATCATGCACGTCAAGAGCCACTACGAAGACTACGGACAGCCGGAGGCGTGGCAGGCAAGCGAAGAGCTGAAGATCCTACGGTCCTTGGCCCGGGAGCTGGGCGACCGCGTACCCAAGAACTCCTTAATTGTTACGCGCAAAGCCCTTCGGAACGCAATCGAACAAGAACGATTCGAAGAAGCAGCGCGCCTCCGCGACGAACTCAAGGACCTCTACCAGCAAGACACCACGAAATAGCCCGGGTATCGCACACGACAGATTCTGCGCCGCGCAGGTGTGGATGATATCCGCCGAGAATCCTCAACAGTCGAAACAACCTCCGCGTCGGGAAAGCACGCAAATGACCCGCGCCTGATCAAAGACCGGGCCGCGTGCGAGGGCCAGTTGCCCTCTCGTCCACGGCCCGGTCAGTGCTTTTACCCTACAGACGGAGCAGTCCTACGTAAATAACTCGCCTACTCACACGGCGTCGGCGCATCCAACAAATAGGAATTACCGCGGAAGGCGTCGACGACGTACATGATATCCGCAAAGTCGACCACACCATCCGGATAAGCGGGTTGCATGTCGCACCACGCCATGGGAGGAGCCACCGGAAGATTCTTGAATCGGTCCACCATCGCGGTGATGTCCCTAAAGTCGACCACACCGTTCGAGGGCGTCCAGGCGCCGTCGATAAAGTCGTTGACCAAATCACCCCACAGCGGGACCGTCAGCAAGGACACGGGTGCCAGAAAGTCGACACCGTCGAGCGTAGCCTCGATCGCGTAAGTCGCCCCGGGAACCACGTCCTTGTCACCCAGATCGACATAGGCCATCTCCCAATCCATAAAGACCGGGTTGCAAACGAGGTGCGATCTTCCCTCAGCGTCGGGCGCACTGACCCACTTCTGCTCGCCCTCCATACTCGGGAAAACCGGGTCGGACACCGTCGTGACGCGAAGCGCCTGCGGCAGGCCCATGGATGGTCCCACTGTAAACGACAGATAGCGGTTCTTGAGGATCTCATCGGGCGTAGGAGCAGCGAAGGCCTCACAGGGCGGGAACGTCGGCGGCTCGGGTCCGCCCGTCCACATCACCTTGAAGATCTCCCAATCGTCACAGTCCACATCGTTATCCGCGTCGAAGTCAAAGATCCTGCACGCGGGATTCACACCGCCACCGGGACCGGTGAAACACAGCCCGAACGCCTCGAGATCGTCCTCGTCCACGTCACCGTCGCCGTCGTAGTCACCGGGGACCGCCTCACACATGGCTTCCGTCAGCTCGATGTCGTCGATATTCCACCCGCAATAGCGCCAGCCGCTGTCGGTCGGTCCCATCGTCCAACGCAGGTACACATTGGGCTGATTGTCTGCAACCGCGGAGATGTCAGCGCTTTGAAGCATCCACGAGCTGTCGGTGATCTCCTCCATATTGGCCCACACCGTCACCCAATCGGTCCCATTGTTACTGACTCGCACG
Organism: uncultured Phycisphaeraceae bacterium; assembly: GCA_964405925.1. GTDB lineage: Bacteria > Planctomycetota > Phycisphaerae > UBA1845 > UBA1845. The sequence continues at coordinate 1,572 of CAYOQG010000278.1, forward strand.
TAGGCATGGTCATAAGCAGGCTGCTCAACCCCCAGCCATCGCCAGAACAATAGCTGCACGCCCTGCTTGTTCGTGCAATCAATCGCAGCGCTCGTCAAGTGCCTTTCAGGGAGGTTGTTGGCGTAATCTCCGCTCAGATTGTATCCGTATACGTTCGGTCCCGTGTGACCGCTCGTCGGATCAGGGCCGCCATACTCCCCACCACCCCCGGTCGGCTGTCCGTACGCCCACTGACCTTGCACGCTCCAGCCTGGGTTCGTACTCAGGTCCTGCGAGTAGAATGAGGATGCCCCCGTGACGACCAAAGCCGTATAAACGCCTTCAGTGGGCGCATTTTTGGGACTCGTCTCCGTGGTCCCATCATCGCCGGTTGCGGTGAAGTAGTACTGCGGGATCGACGTGCAATTGGTGGCTGGCAAGACCACCTCGTAAGAGTCGCCACCCAGTGAGGTCAATGGCACTTCGATGTATGGCTCGCTGGGGTCATAGCGATAGTACATCCACTCCGTGCCGACAGTGATAGCCTCGGTCTGGCCGATGATGTCCACGGCAATCGTCGTGTCTGACCCAGCCGTCAGAGTCCCCGGCAGCCCGGCTGGGAATCGATACCGCATGGCCGCCCGTACCCAATCCGAGTTCGTCAGATACAGGTTAGCCGGCGTGATCTCCTCGTTGTTGGGGATGATCTCCTCAGGCGGTAGCTCAAAATAGGGATAGCCCGTAGGTCGTAGCTCGTACGTAAACGAAAGTACGCCCTGATCACCGTAAGTCCAGTCCGTCGAATCACCGTTGGTCGGATAGATCGTGCTGTAGCCGGGTCCCGCGGCGTACGTCTTGCCGTGGACGTCATAAATCAGAGACTGCATGGTGTATCCGATGTCCGCATACACGTCTTGATCGGGCGGAAGGTCCGGGATGTACCCCCACGGCCACAGAATGAGCTGCGAGTAGCTGTGAATGTCCAGCATGGCCCGGACGTTGGGATGGGCAATGAAGAAGTCGCGCATCGCCTGCGTCTCGGGCTCGGAGAATGGGCCCGTCCCGCGGTAAGTTTCGTCATCAGGGTACGGGCTCGACCCGAGATCGTCCCAGCCCCAGGAGTGGCCCCAGTTGCGGTTTATATCGACACCCCAGCTCCCACCACCGTTGTTGCGACGGTTCTTCCGCCACCACCGGTCCGTGGTCCAGGTATAGATGTAACCGTCGACGTTAACCACGGGAATGATGAAGATCTCAACGTTGTCCACCAGATCCGTCACCAGCGGATCGGTGCCGTAGTTTTCCAAAAGATAATTGGAAAAATAGAGGCAGGCCGTCGGCGTGATCCACTCGCGAGCATGCTGGTCGCAGAAGTAGATGACGCCCGGCTTGTCCACGATCATGTCGTTGGTAATTCGCAGTGCCAGTATGTGACGCGCTTCTAGCGTACTACCAACCGTCAACATGGACACGGACGTCGGATACCGCGTGAGCAGCTCGTTCATATACCAGACGATCGTGCCACTCGTCGAGGCATCTCCCCAGGGGTGATAATCCAAGAAGAAATCGTCGAAGACGTCGGCCCGAGGCACGACCCGCTTCTGTGCGTCGATGATGGCCTGGGCGTTTTCGTGGAGGATCTCGATCCGTCGTCCGAGCTGCTCGAGCTCTCTGAGCTGCTCCGGTGAGGCAATCACCTGGGTCGGCTTGAGGCCGGGCCGACAATCGAGGATTACCGCTCCGGAGGCCCGAACCGTATCCAGATCGTCTTGCGTCTTTAGATCGATTTGAATCACCTTGTGGTTGTCGTAGCGCTTGACCTCATCAGCCCGCGCGGACGTGCCGATCCAGACCGCCACCGAAGCCAACAAGACGACCGCCAGCCAAGACTGACGTCGATTGCCAAAACCCATTTGCAGCCTCCCTTTGCGTGTGGGACTCGGATGTGACTCGAACGCGGGGCACCCGCCGATCTCACGCAACCGAGCGTTCACCCGCCCTGCACCCCGCAGTCACGAATACGCACCCGAACCTTGCCTGCTCCCAAGAACACCCCGAGGGGACCCCACGGAACCCCCAGGACTTATAAGATAGCGAATCTGGGCGGGCTTTACCAGCCGGTCGCTCACGACTCCAAGGCTCTAACGCGGTCTATGCCCGAGACAGAGCCCACGGGTCCGCGTACCGGAGGTACGCAGGCTGGGCAAAAGGCGATATGATGGGTGACCCAAGCGGGTGTGTAGGTTTGGCGCGTTCCGCACGGCTGCGGTCGCCCCCGCGGCGTGTTAACAGTGATGGAGGACTTCACGTGCACGACTTCCGACCAAGAACCAGCCGATTCGTAATCCTGACACTCACAGGGTTGCTGCTTCTTATGGGTCCAGCGGGGCCTACGGGGTGCATCCCGAAGAACGGCCCGCATGCGGCGATGGACGACGGCCAGACTCCCATCGTCACCACCGCGAACGAGAAGACCGAGGTCCGCGAAGAGAAGGATTCCGAGGGCAATCTGATAGCACGGACCGAGGGCAAGACCGATCCGGAGGGCAGTTTTATCCCTCACGGCAAGACGACCCTGTACTGGCCCAACGGACAGAAGAAGACCGAATTGCATTTCATCAACGGGCTCAGGCATGGCCCGAGAACATCCTGGTACCAGAGCGGTCAGATGTGGATCCTCGGACAGTTCGCGGAGGGGAAAGAACACGGAACCTGGACCCTTTGGTACGAGGACGGCCGCAAGGCGCAAGAATCCCACTATGAGCATGGTGCATGGCATGGGACCTTCACCGAATGGTATCGGAATGGACAGAAGCGGCGAGAGGTCGAGTTCGTCCACGGCGTCAAACAGGGGACGGAGACTTTGTGGGACGAAGAGGGCAATATCGTTCGGCAGATCGAGTATGTCGACGGTGTTCCCCAACCCCAATCCCCAGCACCATAGAGACAAGAGTGCGGCACAATTTGGCGCGGTCGATCCTGCACTTGTTAGCCTCGAAGACGTAGTGAGGGAGCCATGCCAGAAAGTACGAACCCCAACACAACCGTCTTTTTGGCCTCGTTTGCCGTCTACACACTCGCGATCGTCTTGGTCGGCCTCTATTCCGCCCGATTCGCCAAGCGAAGCGACGAGGACTATTTTCTCGCGGGCCGATCGCTTGGTAGCTGGGTGGCTGCCCTGTCGGCGTCAGCCTCGAGCGAGTCGGGATGGGTGACCCTCGGGCTCGTGGGTTGGGCGTTCGTGTCGGGCGTTTCGGCCTACTGGATCATCCCGGGTTGCCTGCTGGGTTTTCTATTCAACTGGTTCATTATTGCCGGACGGTTGCGCGATCGCTCGTACGAGCTTGGTGCCCTGACGGTTCCGGACTTCTTCGCCTTCAACTTCCGGGAGCGCCTTCCGCTTCTGCGCACGCTTTCGGTGATCGTCATTCTGGTGGCCATGCTGCTTTATGTAGCTGCGCAGTTGGCCGCGGCAGGGAAGGCGTTTGCCGCGTGCTTCGACAGCATCAAGTATCAACACGGCGTGCTGATCGGGGCCGGCGTCGTACTCCTCTACACTGTCCTGGGCGGATTCCGGGCCGTCTGCTGGACCGATTTCCTGCAGGCGTTGCTGATGGTCGGCACCCTGATCGTGTTTCCCATTTACCTGCTCGCTCAGCACGGCGGATACGGCTACGTGACCGATCAATTGCGTGTCGTCGATGAGTCATTGCTTCGGTTCACACCGGACAAAGCGGGAGCGGCTCTTGTCGGATTCCTGCTCGGTCACGGTGCCTTGGGAATCAACTTTGGCTACCCCGGGCAGCCGCACGTTCTCATTCGTTTCATGGCTCTCAAGCATCGCCGCGAAGCGATCGTCGGCGGGATCATCTCCTTCATCTGGGGTTTGTGCGTCTACTGGGGTGCGGTGACCATCGGTCTGATGGCACGAGCCCTGACCCAGGATGGTGCCGAATGGGGCCAGGCACTTCTTGTAAGCGACGAGCAGGCGGAGTTAGGCCTGGTTCTAGCAGCCTTGAACTTGCTGCCCGGTGTGTTGGGCGGGCTCGTACTGGCCGCGGTGCTCGCCGCCATCTGCTCGACGGCTGACAGTCAGCTCGTCGTGGCCGCCAGCTCTGCCGCAAGCGACGTATACGCACGCCTGTTCAGCAGAGCCAAGAGAACGTCACACATGGTCGTAAACCGGCTTGTCGTATTGGCACTCGGAATTGCTGCGGTGCTCCTGGTCATCGACCAGAAGGTGAGAGTGTACGAGTACGTGCTGACCTATGGCTGGGCGATCCTCGGTGCTTCCTTCGGCCCGCAGATAATCCTCGCCCTCCTGTGGCGACGCGCGTCGTACGCCGGCTGCCTTTGCGGCATGTTGACCGGCTTTGCCATGGCCATCATCTGGAAACAAACCTACGCCGCCGCACCACGCGACATCGAGATCTACAACCTACCGATCGCCTTCGTCGTGGCTCTCGTCGTAAATGTCGTCGTGAGCCTGCTGGTCCCTGACAAGTCAAGGGCACAAGCAGGGTCAAGCGCTTAGAACGATTCCCGAAATCATGTTCCGAGCCGCGCCTGTCAGGAAGCGGTTCCCGCTCGCCAACGGCATGCTCTCCCTCACGGTCGCGGCTCTGACACAAACGCAAACCGCGTGAATAACCACGCTAGACGGTCACACCTTCGCCACCCGGCGGCGGCTGTAGAAGATCGCGCCGCCGATCAGCACCAAGATGATAAAGACGATAACAGGCCACAGGATAAGGTTGATCATGGGCATCGCCAGGGTCACAAGCCCGAAGTCGGAGAAGTGCTCTGGGTTGGTGCAGCATCTTGCGATGAGCTGTCCCGCCTGTGTCGAACATGTGCATTTCGTCGGGTGGGTGCTCCATTTGAATCCACACGTGCCGCCAGAGCCGCAATCCCCGTCGCTGCTGCACTGTTTGCCGAGAATCGTCGGGGCGCCGTGGACGCAGACCTGGTCCTTGTGGAGGATGTTCAGTTTCCCGCAGGCCCCGGTGCCGAGGCCATGATCACTGAGGTTCATGAACATACACAGCACTGCTCCCGGACAAAACTCCAGCGTGTGGGGCTCGAAGGTGTACGACTCGTATGCGGTCGCCGACTGGGGATACTGAAGGATTATGGCAGAGAACGTTGTTGGCCAGCCAGCCTTCGTGATGGTGATCTTGGTGTCACCAGTAAGGCAGTTTTTCGGGAAGGTGACGCTGGCCTTACCGTCGGACGAAGTGACCGTCCCACCACCGACCCCAACGGTTCCGGACCCGTTGTCGCACACCCCGGGACCGCAGGAGATGCCAGGCAGAAAAATCCCGTTCGTACACGCACCTGCATAGCTGACGTTGGAGCATAGACCGGCGGCTGCACAGCACGCGCCCGCGGCGCTCGCAGGCCCGAGCTTCGCGTCCCAGGTGCTGTCGACGACGATCACGACGGCGCCTTCCGTCACGGTAAACGAGTTCTCGTTGAGGAGGATGGGTTGAAGTGCCGCGTTTGTGCCCTCCGTCCCCGGGGCCACCTTAAAGTGAAAGACCCTGTATAGAATGAGGGGCGGAATGTCCGTTAGGCCAAGTTGGATGTGAAACCCGTTGGGGTCCGTTCCGGTCTTGCTGACACCTGCGTCCCAGGCAAACGCGGGGTTATACCCATCAGGATCGATCGCGAAGCTCCCAGCGTCGGGGACCGAACCCTTCGGCACCCGCGCCGGTGGCGGATTCGGGTTGACTTCGTAGAACGTCAATGTTTGACCGGTTTGGTTGACCAGTGTGACGGTCCACGCACCCATCGCGAGTGTGCTGTCGGAACCCACGAGCATCGCCCCGCACAGTAAAAGAGCAAACATCCTCACATCGATTCTTCCACGGATCGCGTCCATCTCTGTTCTCCCAGCAAAGGAACCGAAGTGTTCCAAAACCTTGAAGGGTCTGTTTTGCGGACCGCATCGCAGGTGAAGTGCGCTAGGGTGCGTCTTGATGCCCCTTGATGAAACCAGTCTCAACGCGTCGA
>CAYOQG010000279.1:0-7537 GCA_964405925.1 uncultured Phycisphaeraceae bacterium
GGTCTATACTCCTCGGCACAATGCCGTCGTTGACAGCATAGACGGCCGGGCGCTCGGGCGCAGCCACCTGTCCGATCAAAGTGCCAGTCCGATCACCGTCGCTGGGAACGTTGGCAACGGACCCACCTGTGGCGGCAGCTGCCACCACGGTCCCGCTGAGCATTGCTATAATCGTTGCGTACCTGACCATGGTTCGATCTCCCTCTTGTCAAGAGTGATCCATCGGAAAACTGTCACGCTCAGACGCGCCCGGTGCGCCCCCGCTGCAAATCTGTTACACCGTGTGCGGTGATACCCGCAGCCTTTGTGGGTACGGCGGCAAGGAAACTCTGTGTGAGAAGAGTTGCTCTCCTGCCCCAAACCGTGGTTCTCTCCATCACCGCGCCGCAAAGGCGCACCGTGGACGTTCTACTCAACACGATAAGCTAACCGGACAATTCGTGGATTTTCCCGTTATTCGTGTCTCTTCTTGTAAGATCCCATCCCGGAAGTGTAAAAGAGGGGATGAGGAGGCGGTCAGGCCCGTTGGGGCTTCAACCTGCCGCGCGTGTCGACCATCTCCTCACGCATACGAAGCCGCATCGACGCCCGTAAACGACCCCGCTACGGATTCCACTCCGTTTGGAGCCTCGAAAAATCGTGCAGATCGACGTCCAAATCGACATCGAAATCAAAAACGGCTAGACAATCTGACACCGTTTTCTCAAGCGACCCCCAACCGTTGCTCGGACCGGCTGTGCACTGCTTGAAAGCTCGGTAGTCATTCAGATCCAAATCGCCGTCTCCATCGAAGTCTCCAGGTTGAAGCGCTTCGCATTCATCGGGGACGCTGTTGCCGTTGCGATCCGTGCTGACCCCGTCGGCAATGTCGCAGACATCCGCTGCAGCGTTGCCGTTGCAGTCGGACAACCCCTCGAACACATAGACTGCGCCCGATCGACCGTTGTCATCGTCAGCATAGTACGCACCGATCACCCCGGTGCCTTCAAACAAGGCCACGGCGAAGCCGAATTTGTCGTCCGAGGCGTTACCCGGGACAATTAGGGCCGCCTGCTCGATCCAACCTGCGCCATCGAAGCCGAACACGTAACCCGAGCCGAAATTGTTGAGCAGGCCATCATTCTTTGGAGCCCCCACAAGCACTGTGTCTTCGAAGACGGCGACAGATTGGCCAAAGACGTCTAACGGTCCGCCGTTGGATGCCGTCAGCTTTTGCTCCTCGACCCAGCCCGAATCTGACAAGCGGAAAACATACGCAGCACCCGAGTTGTTGCCGTTCGCATCCGCGTTGTGTGCGCCGACCACAACAGTGTCACCAGAGACGGCGACCGCGTATCCGAACCAGTCGCCCGCGCTCCCATCGGAAGCCATCAGCTTAGCATCTTCAACCCAGTCAGAGCCGTCGTAGCAAAAAACGTAGGCTGCCCCCGCCGCACTACCACGTTCATCCTCCCCGTATGCTCCAACGACAGCCGTGGTGCCCGACATAGACACCGCCGCACCGAAATGGTCCCCGCCCTCTGTATCAGAGCCGACGAGCGTCCGATCTTCGATCCACCTGCTTCCGTCAAAACGAAAGATGTACGCAGCGCCCGAATTTCGGTCGTTGCTTGCGTGGCCCTGGGCACCAACGATGGCGATGTCCCCCTGGATGGATACGCCGCAGCCGAAGTTGTCGTCCCGCCGGCCGTCGGAGGGGAGCAATTTGGCCTCCTCGCCCCAAGTCACGCCGTCAAACCGGAAGATGTACGCCGACCCCGAATCGTTACCGTTGTCATCGTCCCGATACGCTCCCGCAACGCACGCGCTGCCGGACACGCCAATGGACCAGCCGAACCGGTCGCCCCCAGCGCCGTCCGACGGCAACAGACGGGCTTGCTGCGCCCAGTCTGCCCCGTCGAAACGCAGAACGTATGCAGATCCAGAATCTGTGCCGTTGTCATCATCGCCGCGCGCCCCTACCACCGCTATGTCCTGCGTCGTCGACACGCAGTATCCAAAGTAGTCCGCGTCCGCCCCGCCGAGAGCACTCAGCTTCCGCGCCTCGCTGACGTAGCATGGTGGCCGCTCGCAGATGTCGGGTACTCCGTTGCCATCCTGGTCCTCACTCCTGCCACTGGCGATATCGCATTCATCCAGCAAAGTGTTTCGGTTACAATCGTGGCCGGCTAACTCACACTCATCTAGCAGCCCATTGTCGTTACAGTCTTGCTCCCCCAGCTCGCATTCATCCGGCATGCCGTTTCCGTTGCAGTCGTTCCCCATGAGTTCGCACTCATCCGGCACAGTGTTCTCCTGACAGTCCTGGCTGACTCCCGTCGACAGGTCACACATGTCCAGCATCCCATTGGCGTTGCAATCCTGACCAGCCAGCTCGCATTCATCCGGGATGCCGTTTCCGTTACAGTCGTTGCTCTGAAGCTCGCATTCATCAGGAACACGGTTTGAGTTGCAGTCATTTCCCGCCAGCTCACATTCATCGGGAATCCCATTCGACTGGCAATCACCGCTGGTCCCGGCGATGATATCGCACGCGTCGATAACTTCGTTCCCGTTGCAGTCCGCGCCCGTCAGTTCACACTCATCAGGTATGCCATCTGTGTTGCAGTCGTCGCTGGTCCCCGCCGCCACATCACACTCATCGAGGACCAAGTTGCCGTTGCAGTCGTGACCATTCAGCTCACACTCATCTGGAACTTCATTCGTGTTGCAGTCGTTCCCCCTAAGCTCGCACTCATCCGGTACGCCATTGCCCTGGCAATCATCGCTCTCTCCACGGGCAATATCACAGTCGTCGGGAACACCATTATCATTACAGTCCCAATAAGACAGCTCGCACTCGTCCGGGACTCCATTCACATTGCAGTCGTTGCCTTGCAGTTCACATTCATCCGGAACGCTGTTCGCCTGGCAGTCTACACTCGTTCCCAAACTAATGTCACAAGTATCGAGGGACTCATTATGGTTGCAATCGTTTCCAGAGAGCTCGCAATCGTCGGGTATGCCGTTCGTATTGCAATCGTTGTCGATCAGCTCGCACTCATCCGGGATGCCGTTCGGTTGGCAGTCGGCGCTGGTCCCCACTGCGACATCACAGGCGTCCGGTATGCCGTTGCCGTTGCAGTCGTCCTCTTCAAGCTCGCATTCGTCCGGGATGCTGTTGGGCTGACAATCCAGGCTCGTTCCCGCAGCAATGTCACACGTATCCACGAGGCCGCTGTCGTTGCAGTCATTCTCCGGAAGCTCACACTCATCCGGGATGCCATTCGTGTTACAGTCGTTATCTGTCAGTTCGCATTCGTCAGGAACACCACTAGGTTGACAGTCTACGCTGGTTCCCGCCGCAATGTCACATCCATCCAGTACGCCGTTGGTGTTGCAGTCCTGTCCTACCAGTTCACATATATCGAGGATGCCATCGCCATCGCAGTCCCGACCGCTCAGCTCACACTCATCAGGAACAGTGTTGGCATCGCAATCATCGCTTGTGCCTGATCCGAGATCGCATTCATCGGGCTGACCATTGGGCTGACAGTCCTGACTGGTGCCTGAGGCAATGTCGCACATATCAAGCATATTGTTCCCGTTGCAATCGTCTTCAGACAACTCGCACTCGTCGGGGATGTTGTTGGAATTGCAGTCGTCGCTCGTGCCCCCGGCGATGTCGTCTGCGTCGGCAACCCCGTTATTGTTGCAGTCCTGTGCAATGATGCGTAGGAAGTATATATCTTGCTCGCCGTTGAATGTAGCGGCATAGGCAACGCGAACGCCGGCGTTGTCAGATACGAGGTCGTAGTAATCGCCGAGCTTGTTCTGATTCGGATAGCCAAGGGAGTGGTCGAACGGCGGACTGACAGGTATGTTCTCGGACCACGTTAGTCCCCCGTCGGAGGAAAAGGCATAGTAGAGTTCCGAATGCGCTGCGGAGGGATCATTTCGTGTATCGTTCCAGATAACGTCGATGCGCCCATTGGGTGCGACGGACAGGGCCGCAAACCATTGCCAGGCATGGTTATCCTTGGGATCGTCATTGATGCGAATGGGACGGCTCCACGTCAGTCCACCGTCGGTGCTGCGCACAAAGTGAATATCCAGCGGATCGATGATGAGAGGATCAATGGGGGCAAGCGAGCCGAGAACGTAGACGTTGCCGCGTCCCGGGCCGCTGGAATGATCGCACGCGATCCAGACCTGCCCGAGCAAACCACCAGGATTGGGGCTACCGGATACGTTGCGGATGAGTCGGCCTCCAAGATCAATCTCCACGCCAAAGTCGAACTCGACTGGCGTGGCCGGATTCCTCGCCGTTGACGACTTGGCCACCACAAATCGAGAGTTGATCAGATTGTACTGACCCGCGACATACACCTCACCGTTGGGCCCAACGGTCGTCACGCCAAAAATCGGGTTGCCGGGCATCGAGATCGGAGCGTCGAAGGTCTGCCCTCCATCGACTGAACGCGTGAACGTGTTGTCGCCGCAGCAACCCCAGTTGTCCCAGGCGCAATAGATGTGACCGCGGCCCAAACCGCCCGTTCGGTCGATCGCCATCCATGGCTTGTCACCACCATAGTGTACATCACCCGTCATCCGCCAGGTCAGACCACTGTCAGTCGATTTGAACAACTGGCACGTGTACTCGCCTGCGACTGCATGCAGGCTATAGAAATAGAAGTCCCCGTCTGCGTCTGCAGCAAGAACGGGGTCACTGCGCCGCACACCCGGATCGAGAACACCGGGGAAATGCCACGTCTCACCACCGTTTTGGCTGTATGCCCAGCCCGCCTGACGAAAGTCGGACTCAACAGAGTCAAACTGACGCCACCCAATAACGATCCTCGCGGGATCGGTTGGATCCACCGCGATGGACGGCTCGTTCGCTGCATCACCGACGATATTGCTTCCGTCATCGTCAACGTTGACCTGGATGCTGACGTAGGAATCGCGGACCCAACGTCGGGCAAGCGAGGTTGTTGCACCAATAGTCTGGTGTGGAGCCTTCCGATACGGCAGCTGCGAAGGCTCCTCATGCGGCGGCGCGAACTCAACAGCCGGCGGCGTGTGACCGTGGGATGACAACGCCGCAAGGAGCACCGCGAGAGGGAGTCGCGTCACGACGGCCCTCAAACGACCCACTGTCCCCATTTCCCCTTGGCGCATACTCCCTCCAGCGTCCGTCGGAGCAGGTATGCTTGACGTCCGACTGCGACGAATACCGCAGGTCGGCGAGGCGCACCTTTACGCCTTCGCAAACCCGAGCGCGTGATTCAATCCAAATCGCACCGTCAACCACGACGGCAACCTGGTGCCCTTGGCAGGCTGCACCAAGCATGCTACACGTGGGCCCCGCACCAACCAGCAGAGTCCAATAATCTTCCATGATTGCGGACGCGTCAACCCCAAGATCCCCAAGTCGTAACGCTCGCGGAGCGCGCTCGACCGCCTGCGCGCCATGAGGCGCGAGCCTGACCTCCAGCGAAAAGTGCGGATGCCGCCCCCAATATGGTTTTATCGGTCCCTTGCAAGTGGCGGTAGGGGCGGCGATGCAGCAGATCGCCATGTGTGCTGACCGAATATGGTCGTCGTTTGCCAGCCGTTGCATCGCCGGTACCAGCACACCCGAACAAGGTGGCCATGGGGAACACTTCCTGCTTCGAACATTTTCAGATACTCCGCGCCGGAGCCGCGCCTGCCTAGGAAGAAGAGAACGAGCGATGCGAGACACCCAAACACAGCGTACTGTCACTCGTCATGTGGAGTTCCCCCCGCCCGCCGGAGGTGACGAAATGATGGCTGCATCTCGACGACGTGTTGGCCGTTGCCGTTCCGGGATCCGCCACCGGGCTGCCCCCGAATCCAATTGCGGTCGAGTCGCCAGAAGCTGGTGTCACCCCCTGAGTCAAGTCGGGCGCTGATGGAAAGGGTCCGATATTCCAGGATGGCAAGACGCGGGTCGAGCCAATATGTAACGAGAACGACAAGACGCGATGCGACGAAGCCTCTGACGTAGACACCGCTCGGAGAACCGAGTATTGTGCACGACGTGCCACGGCCATTCGCCTCCAACGCCTCACCAGAAGGCTGAGCGCGCCTTTGCTATGGCACGGTAAGCCGGTATATTCCACCAAGTTGTGGATGTCCGCCCCCCTAAGTCCATGCTGGAGGGAGTTATGGTTGGTGCTGCAGCGGCAAGGTTGCTCGTAGTCTCTCTTCGTTGCCGGCATATGTGCATCGGGATGACCCTGCTTCTCGCGATGATTCTGCCTTCGTGTTTGGCGCGCCACGAGAAGGCTCTGTCAAAGCTACCGTCCCAGGATCCGTTGGTTTTACTGCAAGCGCGTGCCCATCAACTCTGGACCGCCAAAATGCACGAGGACTGGGACACGGTCTTTCTGTTCGAGGATCCCCGGACACGCGAGAACGTCGACCCGGCAGAGTTTGTCGCGTGGTGCAAAACGAGTGAGCCGTTTCGAGTCCATTCGTTCGACATCGGCCAGGCCCTGATTGATGGTGAAATGGGCTGGGTTGAGATAGAGTGCCGAACATCTGTCACAAAGTTCCCCAACGCCCCCCCGCAAGACGTTGACCGTTGGGAGAAGTGGCGGAAGGTCGATGAGCAGTGGTACCCCGTTCCGCGAACCGAGCTGGATGCCTATCCCATTTCCCCAGCGCTGCGAGATATCGAGGAAGAAGCTCGTCTGCAGGCTCGTTTCGAGGAATCATGGGCTCTACGACAGGCACGCGACTGGAGCGGTCTGTTTGCCATGACCGATCCGTACGACCGGGCAGGAATTCAAGAGGATCAGTTCGCCCGCGCCTTCCAGACGGTCGAGTTTCTCTCCAAGGAGGTTCAATGGGTACAAGTCACCTGCGGGGAGGGAATTGTCCGCGTCGCTTATCAACACAAGACCACCGATCCCAGCTTGACGAAGCTTCCCCAGCGGTGGACCTTCGTCAGCGAGCGGTGGGTGAACCGCGACGGTGAGTGGTATCTTGATCTCAAGACTCGGTAACACAATTTGGCACATGGAGATGAACGTGCATCACAGATTAAGGCATATAGGCGTTTTGTGCCTGGTGATCGTCACTAGCGGTTGCATCAACCACCAACCTCAAGAGCGTGTATCGCCACCCAAAGCGACCGTCCAAACACCGACACCGGCGGAGACGCCGACCGCGGGGCGCATCTTCGGGCTATGTACAGAGGGACTGCCCACGAGCGGAATGTGGAAGGGCGATCCGGTGTCTGCCGACGTGAACAAAGATGGATACCCGGATCTAGCTGCGATTCCGCGTCTGGGGAAGGGACCTTCGGTCTGGTTGGGGAACGGCATGGGAGAATGGCAGGCTTCCTCAACTGGATTGGAACCAGGTGCAACGTCCTGTGGTGGCGGCCTGGATTTTGGTGACGTGAACGGTGACGGAAATCTTGACTTGGCGGTGGCAGATCACTGTCAGGGCGTCTACGTCTATCTCGGTGACGGAACTGGCACATGGGAGCTGGTTACTGCGGCCATGTATCCCGCCGACTTGGTGT
>CAYOQG010000280.1:0-7492 GCA_964405925.1 uncultured Phycisphaeraceae bacterium
GCGTTCCCTGGACACCTTGCCAGTAACTAATTTGGAGGAGAACCAAAAAGTATACGAAACGAACCCAGTTTTCCGCCCTGGCGCTATCGAAAACGAGGTGTCACCAAAAAAACGAACCCAAACAAACCCAACAATAACCAGGCGACAACCCGGTTCGGTGTGTGGCATGGTCAAGTCCGTCGAAGGCGGGCGCGGCCATGTTCAGGCCTAGCCCTTTGTGCAGACTGTTCTCACATCCGGGGCTCGGATCAACACGCCGCTCGTTCACACCCGCGGTACGGAATGCGGCGTTTCGACTTCTTGGACGTCTGGACGTTTCGTCACGGTATGTCGATGACTGTCATTCTGTTGATCTTGACCGGTTCGACGGGTGCGGACTTTTCGCCTGTGCCGGGATCGCGGGTTGCGACGGCGCCGATTTTGCTCAATGTTTCGAGTGACGGATCGTCGGCGATTTGGCCAAAGGCGGTGTACTGGCGATCGAGGAAGCGAGCGTCGTCCAGGCAGACGAAGAACTGGCACGAGGCCGAGTTGGGGTCCTGGCTCCGGGCCATCGACAGCGTGCCGCGAACATGCGGAGTATCGTTGAACTCGGCATCGAGCCGACGCGGCCCGTTGCCGGTTCCGTTGCCCTTGGGACAGCCGCCCTGGATCATGAAACCCTCGACAACCCGGTGGAAGGTCAGCCCGTCATAGAATCCCGACTCCGCCAGGTCGACGAAGTTCTCGACGTGCTTCGGAGCCTTGTCGGGCAGAAACGTCAGATTCATGTCACCGAAATCGGTATCGATCGTCACCTGTTTCACGACTGTCTCCAAACGTCCTAAAGGACGGTGCGCGAGCACGCGCCAGGCTCGGCGTCGAGCCTCCGCTCCCTCACGGTCGCGGCTCGGAGCGGTGGCGCCGAGTCGCGCGTACTGATCTAGATTGTGTCCTGTCGACGATGGCCAAAACATTGAAGCGCCGCCCACAAAGGCGGCGCTGCATTCCTTATCTTGCATCGAGTGCGTCGCTATCTTGGATCGGTCCAACGTTTGGGCCCCGCTCTTGCACCATCCGGGCTGGGCCTTTGCATCGGTCCCGCCTGGGCTCAAGCGACGGTTAACCCATATGCCTTATGACCGCCTGGCCGAACTCACTGCACTTGAGGAGCTTCGCATCGATGCCTTCGGCACGCATCAATCGCTCGAAATCGTAAGTCACTTCGCGGGCCCCGATCGCCCGGTCCATACCCTTGATGATCAGATCAGCCGCCTCGGTCCAGCCCATATAACGCAGCATCATCTCACCGGACAGAACGACGCTGCCAGGGTTGACCTTATCCTGATTCGCATACTTGGGAGCCGTCCCGTGGGTGGCTTCAAAGATCGCGTGGCCGGTGTCCCAGTTGATGTTTCCGCCCGGTGCGATGCCGATGCCGCCGACCTGGGCAGCCAGGGCGTCGGAGATGTAATCACCGTTGAGGTTCATGGTGGCGATGATGTCGAACTCGTTGGCTCGGGTGAGGACTTGCTGGAGGGCGATGTCGGCGATGGCGTCCTTGATGAGAATCTTGCCCGCCTTGATCGCTTCTTCTTGTTCGGCGTTGGCGGCTTCCTCGCCCTTCTCCTTTTTGGTTTTCTCCCATCGTGACCAGCTATAGGTTTGCCGGGGGAACTCTTCGTCAGCGAGTTCATAACCCCAGTCGCGGAAGGCCCCCTCGGTGTACTTCATGATGTTGCCCTTGTGCACGAAGGTGACACTCTTTCGGTTGTACTTGAGGGCGTAGTTGATGGCGGAGCGGATGAGTCGCTTGGTGCCTTCGCCGCTAACCGGTTTGATTCCGATTCCACTGGTCTCGGGGAAGCGAATCTTGCGCACGCCCATGGCATCCTGTAGGAAGGCGACGATCTTCTTCACTTCTGGTGTGCCGGCTGCCCATTCGATACCGGCGTAGATATCCTCGGTGTTCTCACGAAAGATGACCATGTCCACGAGTTCCGGCCGCTTCACTGGCGAGGGAACACCCTTGAAGTATCGTACTGGCCTGAGGCACGTATACAGGTCGAGCTTCTGCCGCAAGGCTACGTTGAGTGAACGGATGCCGCCGCCGATGGGTGTCGTGAGTGGTCCTTTGATTCCCACCAGGTATGTCTTGAACGCGTTGACGGTGTCTTCCGGAAGCCAAGTGCCGAACTTGTCGTAGGATTTCTGGCCGGCAAAGACCTCGAACCATGCGATCCTTCGCTTGCCGCCGTAGGCCTTCTCGACGGCGGCCTCGAAGACCGCGACGGATGCCCGCCAGATGTCGGGTCCCGTGCCGTCACCTTCGATACAGGGAAGAATCGGTCGGTCGGGAACGTTCAACCCTTTCTCCGTCATCGTTATAGGAGAACCGTCTGTCGGTGGAGTGACATTCTCGAAGTTCATGGGGCGAAGACCTCTCTACTCTCGGGTTCGATATCACGCACCGCGCCACAGCGCTCGGTGCTGACGCCAACTGATGAAGTCGCTGCACATCCGCGACCTCAGGCGTACACGAAGAAACCGGATCATAAGCTGGCAGGACGAAGGCGTCAACGCCGCCGCTGGCGCATCGCGAAGCCCGTGGTCGATCGACGGCCCCCGACTCCTGGGCTACAATGCTCGCTGGCACCCCCCGCGCGCTGGCACGTGCCGGACCCACGTGCGTCGGCGATGGAAGACGGTGTTCTAGCTCGCCGCCGGGCGACTGACCGGCCCATGGTACGTGGTGCCAGCATGGTGCTTCTGCTGCACCGAGAGCTACGTTCCCGCACGCACCGTTCACCTGGGACACGCCGAAGCGATGTCCATTGCGGTGGCCTCGGGCATGTGGACGGCAAGCCCACAATCGCCTATACAGGGAGGCGATGCGAGCACAAACGACAATGAGCACGGACGAGCGGTATGCCGACCTGAACGACGCCCAACGCGAAGCCGTCCTGCATACGAACGGACCGCTGTTGATTCTTGCCGGTCCAGGGAGCGGGAAAACGCGTGTTGTCACCCACCGGGCTGCCCATCTCGCCAGCACGGTCACCGCACCTCAGCATATCCTCGCCATCACTTTTACGAACAAGGCCGCCAAAGAGATGCGGGACCGGATGCGCACCCTCGGTGCCGCTGATGGAATGACGGTGTGCACGTTTCATGCCCTGTGTGCAAGGTTGCTCCGTGAGTATCACGACCGGGCCGGGGTCCCACGGAACTTTACCATCTTTGATCGCGATGACCGCCGGAAGGTCATCAAGACCGCCATCGAGCAGTGTGAGTTGTCGACGACCAACTGGGCGCCAGCCAGAATTGACCACCTCATCAGCCGGGCAAAGAACGCTATGCTGACACCTGAGCGATTCGCCGAAGCCATGCCCGATTGGAGTTCACAGACGATTGCCCGCATCTATGACCGGTACGATGAGCTGCTTGCTGAGATGGGAGGCCTGGACTTCGACGACCTGCTCTTGTGTGTGGCCGCGCTATTGGGGAAGGACGCCGATCTGTGCGAGGAGCTCGAAGACCGCTTTCAGTACGTCCTGATCGACGAATATCAAGACACCAACGTCGCACAATACCTCATGGCTCGCTTGATTACCGCCAAGCGACGGAACATCTGCGCCACCGGCGACCCCGACCAGTCGATCTACGGTTGGCGTGGAGCTAACATCGAAAACATCTTGAGCTTCGAGCGCGACTACCCGGACGCGAAGGTCGTTCGACTCGAGCAAAACTATCGATCCACCAAGCGAATTCTTGCTGCAGCGGATGCCCTCATTGCCGGCAACCTGAGAAGGAAGGAGAAGACGCTGTGGACGGAGAACGAGGACGGCCCGCGGATCCTTGTGTTTGAAGCGGAGACCGCAGGTGACGAGGCCGGGATGGTTGGACGGGACATCAGCCGACGGCTCCGGCGTGGTGTCACTGCAAACGAGATTGCGATCTTCTATCGCGTCAACTCTTTAAGTCGTGTCATCGAAGAGGCACTGCTTAAGGAGGGCATACCATATCAAATCGCCCGCGGTGTCGAGTTCTACAGCCGGAAGGAGATCAAGGACGTCCTGGCGTATCTTCGGGTGCTGGTCAATCCGGCTGACGAGGTGTCCATGTTGCGGATCATCAACACACCCGCCCGCAGCATCGGCACAACCACGGTCAAACGGTTGCTCGAGATGGCCCGTTCGAGCGGGCGCTCCCTGTTTGACGTGGTGACCGGTGGTGGCGACCTGGCGCGTCTGAAGGTAGCTGCTTCCAGAGTGCACGCCTTTGGTGGCCTGTTGCACAAGCTGGTGTCCGCCCTTGATCAGCCCGCCCCGCGAGCTCTCGAGTTCGTGCTCAGTCACTCGGGCCTTCGAGCGATGTACGACGACGAGGCAAGCGCGGACGACGCCCCGATCAACAACCTCAATGAACTCGTCAGCGCTGCTGCAGAATTCCAGCTGGAGCGCCCCGATGCCACGGTGCTCGACTGGCTCGAGCACACGGCTTTGCTGAGTGACATCGACACGGTCCGCGAGGGGCCGGGTGTGGTGACCCTGATGACGCTTCACGCCGCCAAGGGCTTGGAGTTCGCGAACGTGTATATTATCGGGCTCGAGGATGGCATGCTCCCATTCCGGCGCCTCGAGGATGAGGATTCCGACGAGGAGGAGGAGAGACGGCTCTTGTTTGTTGGAATGACGCGGGCCCAAAGATGCCTGACCCTGTCCCGTGCGCGCTTCCGGATGGTTCGCGGTAGTTCTGAGCGGACGGTTCGCAGCCCCTTCCTTAACGAGCTTCCCAGCGACCAGATCGAGGGGATTAGTGTGGAGGGCTCTTCCTCGCAGTCGAAACGTCAAAGTGATGCAGGCCGATTGCCCGACGACATCGAGCAATGGGGGGTCGGTACGCTGGTTCGTCATCCGACCCACGGTCTGGGTCGGGTCATGTCCATCTGCCGCGGGGCCAAGCGCACACACGCCGACGTGCAGTTTCAAAGCGGCATACGAAAGACCTGGGTGCTTCAATTCGCCCACCTCGAGCGCGTCGACTTTGATGAGGTGGGTGACCTGGACGGTTTTCTGGGAGACTGATCGTGCGACATGCGGTGATTATGGCGGGCGGGGCTGGGGTGCGACTGTGGCCTCTGAGCCGCAAACGTCGGCCCAAGCAGGTGCTCAAGCTGTTTGGCGGCAGAAGCCTGCTTCGAGAATCATACGAACGCGTCGTGAGTTTGATCGCCCCTGCGCAGATCCATGTCATTACAAATGAATTGCACCTGCCATTTGTATCAGAAGACCTGCCGGAGCTTCCTTTTGAGAATCTCATTGGCGAGCCCGTCGGTCGGGACACAGCCAACGCCGTCGCTCTCGCCACCGCACTGGTAAGACGGCGCGATCCGGAGGCTGTCGTTGGGGTTTTCACAGCCGACCATGTGATTACACCGGTGGCTCAATTCCGCAGCTCCCTGGAACGGGCCTATCGCGTGGCTGAACAACGACCAGAGGTGCTGGTCACGATGGGCATCAAGCCCTCACGACCGGATACGAACTACGGATATATCTGGCGTGGCGAGCGCATCGGTGAGATGGTGTATCGAGTCCGCAAGTTCACCGAGAAGCCCAGCGCCGACAAGGCAGTGGAATACCTCTCCAGCGGCGAGTATTACTGGAACAGTGGCATGTTCGTGTGGCAAGCCTCGACCATCTTGGGCGGTTTGAAAAGGAATCTGCCGCAGTCGCACGATGCTGCTTGTGAGATCGCTAAGACGTGGCCCGAAGTCGAGGGCAGACAGAAGCTGGAGAACCTCTATCCGGGCCTTGAGAAGATCAGCATTGACTATGCGGTGATGGAGCACGCGAAGCATGTCCAGGTTGTGGAACTGGATTGCCAATGGGTGGATGTAGGTTCCTGGCCGGCACTGGCATCAGTCGTTGACGGCGATGCTGGTCGGAATGTGTCAGTGTGTGAAGACGTGATTCATCTGGACTCACACGGCAATATCGTTGCGTCGGAGGAAAAACACCTGATCGCAACCGTCGGTGTCGAAGATCTGATCATTATCCATTCGCCGGATGCGACATTGGTATGCAAAAAGGACGATACGGCGAGGATCAGGGAACTCGTCGAAGGTGTGCGGGCAAAGTACGGGGAACAGTATCTATGATCCGATTGGGGATTCGCAACTGGCGAATGGAGATTGGGGATTGACGATTGCGGACTGGAGATTGAGATAGGCCAATTTGTAATCCCAAATCGTCAATCCGCAATCAACAATGTAGTGGTGCCCCATCCTTGCGAGGCAGGGGGGAAAAGACGTGATGCAGCGCTATGTCGGCATTGATTACGGCACGAAGCGTATCGGTCTCGCCATCGGCGACGACGATGCCAAGATTGCATCTCCACTCGATACCGTTGAAGCACGCGGCGATCTCGCCGACCACGTCCGGGCGGTATTGGCTGCCGCCGAAGGTTACGACATAGATGCATTTGTGATCGGCTTACCGCTCAACATGGACGGCAGCGAGGGTGAACAGGCCAAGATCACACGAACGTTCGGTGACAGGCTCGCGCAACTCACAGGCTCGCGCGTACACTACTTTGACGAACGTCTCTCCTCGCACGCCGCCCAGGAACTGCTGCAACCGGCTGGGCTGCCACACAAGAAACAACGGGCCGTCGAAAACGCCGTCGCCGCCCAGGTGATCCTGCAGAGTTTTCTTGATGCCGGACCGAGTTGGCGGGGATGAAGCTAATGTTATCAGCGCGGCAGCCCTGAGGTTATGTGCGGGTTGCGTGAACCGAACTCTACCATCCTTTAATGCAGGATGAGTGCAGAAACGGATCTTGCGGGATACTACGGCCGTCGTGCGCGCGAATATGAGCGCATCTACGAAAAACCGGAGTGGCGGAAAGACCTGGGCAGGCTTCGCGAGCTTCTGTGCAGACTGTTAGCTGGTCACGATGTGCTCGAGCTCGCATGTGGGACCGGCTACTGGAGTCAGGCCATCAGCCAGACCGCTCGCTCCGTCCTGGCTATGGACGTCAATAACGAAGTGCTTGAGATCGCTCGAAGTAGACGCTACGAACAGGAGAACGTTCGCTTTGCAAAGGCTGATGCATTCACGGTGGATGGTGTCCCCGGGGGATTCACGGCGGCATTCTCTGGTTTTCGGTGGTCACATATCTCATTGAATCGCATTGCCGGCTTTCTGTCAGTATTACACGCTCTACTTTAACCCAAAGCCCTCGTCGTCTTCTGTGACAATAATTACGTGGAGGGTACTAGCACACCCATCTGCCGAACGGATGCCGAGGGGAACACATACCAGATGCGAGAACTCGATAATGGCGACACGCACGAAGTGCTCAAGAACTTCCCGACCGAGACGCAACTGCGAGAGGTCGTGGCCACCTTTTGCCACCGATACTGACTATGAAACGCTGACGTACTACTGGTGTCTGATATGAATTCTAGTTAATTACTGCCGTTTGCCGATGTTCTCATCATGGTGTAAGG
>CAYOQG010000281.1:0-7485 GCA_964405925.1 uncultured Phycisphaeraceae bacterium
GTTGAGGTCAGGATCCAAGTCGGCGTCATGCACTTGCAGGCGCTTATGGGTCAAATCTGTTGGGGCCGGTGCCGTCCATGGGTAGGGGAAGCAACCGCTGTAGGCATGGACGTCGGACAGCAGACTCATGTTTCCTTGAACGCCGTTGAGGTAGCCGGAGTAGGGATCTGAGCAACCGACCCCCAGGGCGCTCCCATCCGTTGGATCAGGGCAGCCGAGGTCGCAAAAGTCCTGCGAAACGGCATAGAAGCCATGCTTCACCCAGCTCAATCCGATCTGCTCAAAGCGGCCGTCCTTGAGCCGGAACATGTTTTGGGCGATCACAGGATGGTCGTTGGTATAGGATACCCAAGAAGCTCGCTCGTCCCCATAGTTGCACGCATTCGTTCCCACGGCGTAGGCGGTAATGTTGCCAATCCGACCGAACCTCAAAACCTCGTAGAGGTCACCGATAACCACGTCGGGACCGATCCGTGGCAAAGCCTTGTCGTCCTGACCGGCGTCGACCTCCCT
The DNA here is from genome assembly GCA_964405925.1 of uncultured Phycisphaeraceae bacterium. GTDB lineage: Bacteria > Planctomycetota > Phycisphaerae > UBA1845 > UBA1845. The sequence goes on from CAYOQG010000281.1 coordinate 514, forward strand.
CGGAGTCGACGGACTGACGGCCGACATATCGTCAGCGGCGCCGAGGTCAACGTCGATCGACATCACACCGATCGCCACACCCGCTGCCTCGGGAAAGCCCAACCCGGTTGCCCACGATCGTGCGGTTGACAATTCGCCCAGCATCCGCAGGTTGCGGTCTTTCGTCGAATAGTCAGTCGCCACCGTGGAGAGGTGGAATACTTCCTGCTGGTCCATCGAGTCCCCGAGCGTGTTCGACACTGTCCACGTGCCATCGGCACCGGCGGTGACCGTCATATTGCCGATAACGACGCGATCGCCGACACCGGTCAACAGTAGTGCACCACGGGTCTTAAGGGTCCCCACAACAGCAGGGTGACGGGCGTCTTTCGTCGTCTCGAATTGGAGTGTCGATGAGGGCAGAACTAAGAAGGTGATGCGGTGCCCGACAATCGTTCCCTCCTTCGAGCCGCGAGCCACGAAGTCCCAACCCAACCGTCCAAGCGCGGGTGCGTTAAATTCGATCGATAGTGTGCCCTCGCTGATCGTGCCGAGATTCTGTCCGTCGCTACCGCGCTGCGTCTGGGAAACGCTGACACTCACCAACGCCCACAACATGGCAGCCGCCGTCGCGGTTACGACCATCAAGCCTCTATGTTGCCTGGCCATGACGTCCTCCGACTTGTTGCGTGTGCCCGGTGCCAGCCGGTGCTTTTGACTTGGCACCAAAACGTTGTGCCCTCCGAGTACCCCACACCACCCCGGCGACACGAACGACAAACCCTCCTGCGGTCTCCACGAAAGGTCGGTTCGTGAGCCGGAGAGGCAGCCGCGAGCACGCGGCCGCACCTTCTTCCCCATTGGCTTAGAGTTCTGAACTTTCACCATATCACCGGCATCCGAAAATTGCAACGCCCAAGATCGGGGATTTGTGCCGAGAGGGCTCTGTCGGTGCAGAAAACGGCGTTGGCAGCGTGTTTGGGGATTGGAACACGCCTACCGGATGCGAGCATCCAGGGCGTGTGCGAAAGGCTGAAGGGGCACCGCCGTCATCCTGGCTTTGGAGCGGCTGTCCGAATCGCGGACCGAGTCGCGGGCAAATCCAGACCCCAACGTTGTCGGGAGCCCGCCTGCCTCCACGACTGACATGCGCGTCCACGTTCGCCGACCGGCACTTTCAAATCGAAACTGAGACAGCCTGCCCATTGGGGCCAGCGGGAAGTGCCAGGGTGGCCTTTCCCGTGTCCGCATCGGCCACGGGTGGCGAACCGCAACGAATGCGGATAGGGTGTATCCTGCGACCCGGTTGAGGTGCAGTTCCCCGCAAGGGCGATGCGCGGGACCAGCTTCTAGCCGGTGGAAAAGCGGGTTGGCAAAGCGCGCCACATGTTCTTCAGGCAGGGTGACAGGCGAAATCACCGGCCAGGCGAATCGTTCTTGACGCAAAAGGATTGAACGCCATGCAAATACGTCAGTTGTCGCTTGGCAGATTGTCCATTGTAGCTTCCGTACTGGCAGCAAGCGTGGCCCTCTCCCACGAAGGCGGCCAATCGGAACAAGATCCACCCACGACCACGTCCAGCCCAGACTCGGCGCCGAGCACGGAGTCGCTCATCGAGACGATGGTTCGATATGCGATGCCTGCACCACAGCACACCTTGCTGGACCGGATGGCTGGCAAATTCAAGACACATGTCAAGTATCGAATGACTGCCGACGCCCCAGTCGTGGAGTCGGAAGGAACGTGCGAGCGCCGGTGGATCCTCGGTAACCGATTCCTTCTTGAGGAATTCGACGGTGGAGACTTGGCTCTGCCTTTCCAAGCGCTTGCGGTTTACGGGTATGACAGATTCGAGCAGAAATACACGTCCGCATGGATCGATTCGCTGACCACGGCAATCACGACGTATCTGGGCACGTGTAAGGATCCCTGCGACGTCATCAATTTCGTCGGCCAACACGGCGACCCGTGGACGGGGAAAAAACGGCCAAGCCGCGGCGTCACCCGCTTCGTTAGTGACAAGCAACATACCGTCGAGCTATACGAGTCCGGCGCCGACGGCAGGGAATACCGGGTTTTGGAGATCAACTACACGCGCGAGTGAACGCTAACGGCGTCCTCAACCAGACGATTGACGCTTGGGGATTGGGGATTGGCAGACGATCATCATTCGGCACGCGGAGAGGCATTATGAAATCGATAGCAAAGCACGGTGTCTACATCGCAGCCAGCATCTTTGCGTCGGTGGCAGCCAACCAGGCCCAGGCTGCCCCTGGCGACGTGAAAACCTCCTTCGATTCACCCTGTAAGTACCCGGCCGGGTTGGCTACGGATGGGAATCACCTCTACGTGGCGGACTGGCGGCACGCGAAGATCTTCGAGGTCAAACGCTCAAACGGGGAGGTCATGCGATCGTGGGAAGCACCGACGCTAAAACCGCATGGGCTCGCCTTCGCGCAGAGAAGACTCTGTATCTCAGACAGCCACACCGGCGGTGTGTACATGATGGATCTTGACACCGGGATCGTGGAAAACAGCTTCCAGGCGCCGGAGTCGAGAGCCACCGGATTGGCTTACGCAGACGGGACGTTGTTTGTCCTGGCCAGGGACAAGATCTACAAGGTCATGCCCGAGGATGGGACGATCCTCGGCTACTACGGCACGCCGACTCGATCAAGCCGTCTGATCACCCACGACGGCACCTACCTCTGGGTCAGCGACCGGATCAAGAACGAGCTGTACATGGTCGACCCGGAACGCGGGAAGGTTCTCGCGATCCTGGACGCGCCTGGGCCCTACCCGGCCGGGGTGGCCTGGCTCGACGGACACCTCTGGAACGTGGATTTCCAGACCCGCAAGGTGTATCAACTCGTCATCGAGGATGAGCAGATGTATCGCCTTTCCGACACCCGACGAGCCCGTGTCGAGTACCTCTGGGCCCTAAGCAACTACGGACCGGGCCAAGTCAAGGATCTGACGCTTAACATCGCCCTTCCGATGGAGTTGCCGAATCAGAAGCTGCTGTCCGACGTGAGTTTTTCTTGCCAGCCGACAGGTACGAGACACGACAAGTGGGGCCAGCCCTGCTCGGTCTTCGAGTTCGGCAGCGTGCCCGCCGGTACCAAGGAGAGTCTGACCTTTTCTGTCGAAGCCGAAGTGTCGGCGATTCGTTATCTCATCCTGCCCGAAAAGGTCGGCACCTTGGACGATATCCCCAAAGACATCCGCGAGCAATACACCGTCGATGGAACGCGATATCGCCTCAACAGCCCCTACATCCAAGAGACGGTGAGGAAAATCGTGGGTGACGAGAAGAACCCCTACTGGATTGCCCGCAAGATCTATGATTTCATCATTGACTCGCTCGAATATGAGATGATCGGGGGTTGGGACGTGCCCGAGGTGGTTCTCAAACGCGGAAGCGGCTCGTGCTCGGAGTACACCTATTCGTTTGTCGCACTTTGCCGGGCTGCGGGCTTGCCCGCGCGTTATCAAGGCAGCATCGTAGTCCGCGGCGACGACGCCAGCGTCGACGAAGCCTTTCACCGCTGGGCTCAGATTTACCTCCCCGGCTATGGCTGGGTGCCGGTCGACGCCAATCGTGGTGACGCAGAGGTGCCCGCCGACCAGGCCAGGGGCATCGGTGAGCTGAGCAACCGCTTCCTGATCACCACCCAGGGCGGTGGCGACTCCGAATACTTGAGCTGGGGCTACAACTCCTTCGCCAAGTATAAGACGAGCGGCTACTGCAAGATCGAGGAGGATAACCTCGGCTTCTGGGAACCCCTTGAGTCGTCCGGGACCAAAGCAACCGAAACAGCATCCAAAACCAGCGAATGTACGCCGTAGGACTGGCACCCCGAATGGCGAATGCCGAATAGCGAATTCAGTAGCCGTGCATAGCTCCAGCTCGCCATCGGCTGTTCGACATTCTGCATTCCTTTTCGATGGAGAATAGAAATGGACCCGAACAACTGTCTCGTGCGCTTTAACGCAATGGAATGGACGTCGCCGGCAGAGCACGTCAAACAGAAGGCTCGCACGTTGGCTGGTCAGCAGATCAGAATTGTCGAGTTCGAGCGAGGTATGCAGCATCCCGAGTGGTGTTTGAGAGGGCATTGGGGCTACGTGCTCGAAGGGACCCTCGAGCTCGAATTCGATGGCGGCACGGTCGAGCTAAACCCCGGCGAAGGCATGATCATTCCATCCGGTGAGACCTACCGACACCGCCCGAAACCAGCATCCGACCGGGTGCTCATGGTCCTGTGCGAGATGCTGGAATCTTAACCATCCAATGGGTATGGTCCTGTCATGGGCCAGTTACGTGCCCATGCGGGCGGCTTCGTTCCCATCCATCCCGGCGAGATGCCAACACTTCTATACGTGCCCACAAGTCACCGGGATGAATGGGGACATTCCGCCGGTGCGAGAGAGCATTAGCGGTCTTACGCCTGAGACATGGCTGAACGGTGCCCCAAAAGGCTGCAAAGTTGTTATAATACGCACGTTGGAGGTGCGAGAAGCACGGCTATGCGTTTGACGCAGATCTTGCTCGTGCTGCCCACCGTATGGGGCGTCTTCGGGGACGGTCTTCTCGGCGCGGAACTGGGTATTGATGACGTTTTTATGGCATCGGGGGAAGTGGGGCAGGTCGTGGTCTGGGGCCGTGTAGAGGCCGAGTTGACCCCCGCGGTCACGGTATTGGTGCAGATCACTCCGAGGAATGGAGCCACTGGTACGGTTTTGTTTACGCCGGCACCACCCGTTGACATCGTACAGCTTGGCGACCCCTGGCCCGAGGTGGGCACGTTCGATGCCTTTGACACGGACTCGACTCTCTCTGACACGCTGAACGGAAGCGGTGATGACAACGGGACCTTCGTCCCTGAGGAAACGACCTTCGACGGAGCGTTGGTCGGTCTACCTGTCATCGCCAGCTCGGATGCACATGGTGAGTGGGACGTCTTGTTGACGATCCCCGACGATGCGAGCCGCTGGGAGACGCTCCCCACGACGCTTCATTTGGGTGTTATCCATGTCGAGTCGCCCCCCGATGTGCCGAGCGCCTCGACATGGTCGCTGATCGCGATGGCGTTGCTGCTCGCGGTTGCGGGGACAATCGTCATAGCGCGACCGCTACCCACCTGGAAAACCGCATGACAACTGGCGCGGCGCTGCCAATCGCCAATCCCTAATGCCCGCCCCCGGACCGATAGGCGCCTCGGGCAAATCCGTGTACGATCCGCCGCGATCATCCAAACGCCTAGCCGATTGAGTGAGGAGAGAGACGAGCTATGCCCGACGGTTTTGTGCAACAAGAGGAAGAGCTGAGCTGGCGTTTCCCGGGAGCCTTCTGGATTGCCAACACCTGCGAGCTGTTCGAGCGTGCCGCTTTCTATGGCATGTTCATCGCTCTGACACTCTACCTGACCCGAAAGATCGGGTTCACCGACGTCGAGACCGGTATCGTCAGCGCCTTGTTTGCCTCTGTACTCTATCTGCTGCCGACTTTCATGGGGGCGATGGCTGACAAGATCGGGTTCAAGGCGGCACTGACCATTGCGTTCTCCCTGTTGACCATCGGATATTTCCTGCTGGGTGCTGCTCCGGAGGCGGGTCGGTTTCTCTCTTCTCCGCTGGCTGTCAAGGGAACCGCCGTGGTCTCGCTGGCCACCATCATGTTCGGCGGGGCCATCGTCAAACCGGTGATTTCCGGAACGGTGGCCAAGTGCTCGGACGACAGACACCGGGCCCGGGCGTTTTCGATCTTCTACCAGGTCGTCAACATCGGCGCCTTTACGGGCAAGGGGCTGGCCGACCCTCTGCGCGAACATTTCGGTCTCGAGTACATCAACTACTACGCCGCAGTGATGGCATTCTGCGCTCTGCTCTTTACGATCCTCTTCTACAAGAACGTCGACACGAAGGGCACTACCAAAACACTCGAGGAAGCGTGGGAGGGCCTGCTCAAAGTCATCTTGCATTTCCGGTTCATGGCCTTGATCCTGATTGTCGCTGGTTTTTGGGCGATCCAAGGGCAGCTCTATGCGACGGTGCCCAAGTACTACCTGCGCCTTCTCGAACAGGGCAAGCCTGCGTGGCTGGCGAACATCAATCCCGCGGTTGTGGTCGTCTTGGTTGTGCCGATTACGCATCTGATTCGGAAGTTCAAGCCGGAGAACGCGATTGGGATCGGACTTTTTATCATCCCGCTGACGGCGTTGTGCATTGCCTCCAGCCCACTGCTCGAATCCGCCGCCGGGCGATCGGTATCCATCCTCGGTCTGTTCTCCCTGCATCCGGTGACGGTGATGATCATGATCGGAATCGGTCTGCAGGGATTGGCTGAGTGCTTCCTCTCGCCGAAGTTTTTGGAGTACGCCTCGAAACAGGCACCGGAAGGCGAGGTTGGTCTGTATCTCGGGTATCAGCATCTGACGACCTTTTTTGCCTGGTTGTTCGGTTTCATCTCCTCCGGATTCCTGCTCGAGCGTTACTGCCCGGACCCGAAGACGCTTCCACCGGATGTTCAACAGGCGAGGCTCGAAGCCATTGCCAACGGCACGGCACTGCCCGAAGCCTACGCCCATGCCCACTACATCTGGATCTTCTTTGCCGGTGTGGGGTTCGCGGCATTCTTGGCTCTGCTCCTGTTCAAGTTCGTGACCAACCGGATCGGTGAGTCGCGGAAGCGGCAGGGTTTGTAGCGGGGAAAGATGAAGGATGAAGGCGGAAAGAGAATGGCGAATAGCAAATGGGGAGCAGAGGGTGGGTTTGCTTGGGTTCGTTTTTTTCGCCGACCGGCGTTTTTGATAGCGCCAAGTCGGATTCGTGGGTTCGTTCGGGATACTTTTTTTCGCGCATGGCTCTTTTCCTTCCGCGGGACGTGTCCGCTGAGTGGGTGCACGTCCATGAGTAGAACGTGTGCAGTGATCGTCGGGGTCGCCTCGCGTATAGCGCGCGAGGCGAGAGACTGGAAACTAGAGAGGGGC
>CAYOQG010000282.1:0-7451 GCA_964405925.1 uncultured Phycisphaeraceae bacterium
CGCTGCACCGGCGTTTCCGACCCCGAAAACGCGTCGTGCAATTTGTTGTTACGGTCGCGGCTCGGTCTATGTTTGCACATCCGCGCAGGCTGAAGCCTGCGGCTCAGTGTATATTCGCACGACCGCACGGGCGCCATACCTCCGCTCCCTTGCGGTCGCGGCTCTGAACAAACTTAAGGAGCGCTCTTTTCCCTTTCAAACCCCGGTTTCGAATCGCATCGCTTGACCGGAACCGTCCGAGTGTGTGGAGTATGGCGTTTGCGCGGACCGCGTAGCGCGGCATCTGCTTGATAGAGAACCGAAATTGACTTGGGAATCCACGAGCCTATTGGCTGTTGTACCGGGACCGGGGTTGCTATTCGGGCTGATGCTGGTAGCCGCGATCATAGGCGGATACGGCGCTCGCTTCATCCACCTGCCGCGGGTGATCGGGTTCGTGCTCGGTGGTGTCGTGTTACGGGTTGGACTCTACGCGGCGATCGATCCCGTCGAAGGTGGATCGCAGGAACAAGCACTCGAGGCGGCCGCCGAACCACTCAAAGCGATCAAGGACCTCGCCCTGGGTCTCATCCTGTTTGCGATTGGAGGCGTATTCGAGCGATCAAAGCTGCGGGCTACGCAGCGACACGTTTTCAAGATCGCCCTCTCAGAATCAGGCTTGGTCGCCGTCGTTGTCTTCATTGCCTGCGCCGCCGTCGCCTGGCTCACTTCAAGCAGCGGTGCGCACAGCCAGAGCACCATCTTGGCACTTTTGCTCGGGCTTGCAGCCATCGCCACCGCCCCAGCAGCTACCCTTCTCGTACTTCAAGAGTACGAAGCCAAGGGACCAATCACCGACACCATCCTCGGTGTGACGGGTCTGAACAACATCGTCTGTATCGTGCTCTTCCATTCGGCGTTCTTGACCCTTGCGTCATTCGGCCTGGTTGATGCCAAGGGTGCGCTCGCGAGCCATCTTGGTGTCGCACTCGTCTTGACGACGATCGGGAGTGTCATTCTCGGAATCATCGCGGGGACAGTGATCGCTATCGTGCACGCCAAGTTGCCGCTTGCGGAAACCCTGCTCTTTTTCTTCGCCCTATTCATCATCCTGGGTGCTGGGGAATCGTGGCTTTGGCAAAACCGCGGTGTCTCCTACAATTTTCTGCTCACTTCGCTTGCGATGGGAGCCGTTTTCGCCAATGTCGCCATCGATCCGCACAGGCTGGACACAGCCCTGCGCACCGTCGGCACACCGATCTTCGCAGGCTTCTTCGTCATGGCTGGCTATGGTTTACGTCTAACCGACCTGGGTCAGATGGGGTGGCTCGGGGGAGCCTATTGCCTGTGTCGCCTCGTTGGCAAATCCCTCGGTTGCACCTTGGGTGTGGGCTGGGCCAAGGCACCCGAGCGGGCGGATGGTCGGTTGGGCGCTGCACTGTTGTGTCAAGCTGCTGTCGTGATCGGTTTGGCCTCGTTCATCGAGCGATACTGGGACAGCACCTTGGCATCGCAGTTCGTAACCGTGATTCTAGGCAGCGTGATTGTCTTCGAGCTCGTGGGCCCGGTGCTCGTGAAACGTTGTGTTGTCCAGGGTGGAGAGGTCAAGGCGCTGACGCTGCTGCATCGCTCAGGGGTGATGACCGGTGGGACGTCGATCGTCCGCGTTACCCTTCAATCGCTGGGGCGTCTGCTGGGGATGCATGAGAGCAGAAAAACGCTCCATCCCGACGACATGAATGTCGGCCACATCATGCGGACGAACATACAGTTCCTCCCCGCCTCCGCCACGTTCGATGAGGTGCTCCACTTTATTGAGAGATCGACCTACAATCATTTCACCGTTGTCCAGGAGGACGGCGAGTTTGTCGGTGTCATCCATTTCAGCGATGTCCGCGACGTGATTTATGATCCGACGCTGAGCGCATTGGTGACCGCCGTCGACCTGGCGGACCCGGACGCCCCGGTCGTGCCCGCGGACATGCGCCTAAGTGAGCTACTCGACGTGTTCACGGCTGAAAACGTGGGCGTTTTGCCTGTCGTCGAACGAGCTCAAGATCGGCATGTTGTTGGCCTTGTCGAGCAGCGCGATCTGCTTCGGGCCGTCCACGTGTCCAAGGACACCCGACGGATGGCGTCGTAGCCGGTGGTGGCTTGCGGGTTTCGTCCCGATCTCTCGAAGGACCGTTTCCATGAAGCGGCCAATGGCAGCCCAGTGCACGCAGCACCTCTCTACTTGGAAGCGACGTGACTGCCGAGCGGACAATGAGAATAGCTCCGACCCGTAGGTACCCGCTAACTGCCATATCGGCAGCGCGACGGCGGGCCGGGGTCCGAATTGACAGGGCGGTGCCCGCCCTCTGTTTCACGCTCCAGCTCGCGGCAGACCCAGCGTCACCGTAAGCGCTTGTCATTAAAGACGTTACGGCAACGTCGCTGGCGCAGCTTGCTTCCCACGCGTTTGGCATCGGGCGTGCAAAACATCGAGCGAGTAACGGTGCGCCCGCACTTTGGAGCGGTGGCTATCCCACCCCCATTGGGCAAGACGCCGCTTCGGTAGGCCGCGGCTGGGCTGGCCTGCGGCCGACCGAGGCATCGCGCGGCTGGTTTCCGGCCCGCGCGGGCTACTCCGCTCCGCGGGAGCTGTTCTGGCTGCGGTGGCACCTGCGGAGTCCTCGCTCGACCGGACGAGGAGCGCGATACAACCGACGGGGACGCGGAGACCCGTCCAACAGAGTGACGGACCACCGGGTTCGGTCACCGGAGCAGCAGTTGGTATTTCAGTAGATACACGAAAGGAGTGTCAAGGCTATGGCCAAGTTGAACATCAAGCCGCTCGGCGACAAGGTGATTGTCCAGCGTGTCGAGGCGGAGGAAACAACAGCAGGTGGGATCGTCCTTCCCGATTCCGCGAAGGAAAAGCCCAAGCGCGGGATCATTCTCGCCGTTGGCACGGGACGTTTGCTCGACGACGGAACCCGCTCCGAGATGCAGGTTAAGAAAAACGACGAGGTGCTCTTCACCAGCTACGCCGGTACCGAGATCAAGGTCGACGGCGAAGAGTACATGATCATGGACGAGTCGGACATTTTGGGAATCATCGGATAACACAAAACGTGCGAATGACGAATGGCGAAATCCGAGCCGCGACCGTGAGGGAGCGGTCAAGGCAACGAAGCGACGACCGACACAGCGCCGGAGCGAAGCTGCAAATTGCTCGCTGTTTGCCGACCTTTTCACCATTTAGCATTCGCCATTCAGCATTCTGACTTAACGGGAGATACCATCCAATGGCAGCAAAGCAAATAGCGTATCAAATGGAGGCCCGCGAGGCCATCCGACGCGGTGTCAAGCAGTTGGCCCGTGCGGTCAAGGCGACCCTCGGACCCTGTGGGCGCAACGTCGTGATCGAGAAATCCTTCGGCTCACCCACCGTCACCAAGGACGGCGTTACCGTCGCCAAGGAGATCGAGCTCGAAGAACCCTACGAGAACATGGGCGCCCAGATGGTCAGGGAAGTGGCATCCAAGACCTCGAATGTAGCGGGTGACGGCACCACGACAGCAACGATCTATGCCGAGGCCATCTACGACGAAGGCCTCAAGAACGTCGCCGCCGGTGCCGAATCCATGGAGCTCAAGCGGGGCATCGAGCAGGCCGTCGACGCCATCGTCGCCGAGCTGGAAAAGATGAGCACGGCGGTCAAGAGCACCGAGCAGATCGCCCAGGTCGGCACCTGCGCAGCCAACCAGAACGCCGAGATCGGCAAGCACATCGCCCAGGCTATGGACAAAGTCGGCAAGGACGGCGTCATCACCGTCGAGGAGGGTAAGACCCTCGAGACCACCGTCGAGCTCGTCGAGGGCATGCAGTTCGACAAGGGCTATCTCTCGCCGCACTTCATCAACAACTTCACCGACCTGGTCTGCGAGCTGGATAAGCCCTACATCCTGATCCACGAGAAGAAGATCTCCGCCGTCAAGGACTTGATCCCCATCCTGGAGAAAGCGTCCCAGGCAGGTAGGCCGCTGCTGATCATCGCTGAGGATCTCGAGGGTGAGGCACTGGCGACGCTGGTCGTAAACAAGCTCCGCGGCACGCTCCAAGCTTGTGCCGTCAAGGCACCCGGCTTCGGCGATCGCCGCAAAGCCATGCTCGAGGACATGGCCATCCTTACCGGCGGCAACGCCATCTTCGAGGACCTCGGCACCAAGCTCGAGAACGTGTCCCTCTCCGATCTCGGCACCGCCAAGAAGATCAGCATCGACAAGGAGACCACGACCATCATCGAAGGCGGCGGATCCACCGACGCCATCAAGGGCCGTATCCAGCAGATCAAGAACGAGATCGAAGCCACCACCAGCGATTACGATCGTGAGAAGCTCGAAGAGCGCCTGGCCAAGCTGGCCGGCGGTGTGGCGCAGATCAACGTCGGGGCTGCGACCGAGGTCGAAATGAAGGAGAAGAAGGCCCTCGTCGAAGACGCCCTCCACGCCTGTCGGGCAGCCGTCGAAGAGGGTGTCCTGCCCGGCGGTGGTGTGGCTGTCATTCGGGCAGCCAAGGTCCTCGACAATCTCACGAAAAAGGTCAAAGGCGATCAGAAGACGGGCGTGGACATCGTCCGCCGTGCTTTGAATTCACCGCTCAAGCAGATTGCCGCCAACGCCGGCCTCGAAGGGTCGATCGTCTGGCAGCAGATTTCCGAGAACGCTGACATCAACTACGGCTACAACGCCCTGACCCGTCAGTTCGGCGACCTGGTGAAGATGGGCGTCCTCGTCCCCACCAAGGTCGAGCGCGTGGCACTCCAGAACGCCGCTTCCGTAGCCAGCCTGCTCCTGACCACCGACTGCATCATCGGTGAGATCAAGGAGAAGGAAGACAAGAAGCGCCCCGGCGGAATGCCACCAGGCGGCATGGGAGGCATGGGGGGAATGGGCGGTATGATGTAGTCTAGAAACTAGAGACTGGAAACTCGAAACTAGACACCGGACCGCAACACCGTCGCAAATGATTAGTCAGTACCGCGACAGTCATGGAGCGGCACGCGAATGCGGAATGGTGAATGCGGAATGCTGAGTCCGTACCATGAGTGTCAACGACCGGGCGTGCCAATCAGTACCGCGACAGTGATGGAGCGGCACGCGAATGCGGAATGGTGAATGCGGAATGCTCAGTCCGTACCATGAGTGTCAACGACCGGGCGTGCCAATCAGTACCGCGACAGTTATGGAGTGGGCGGGCCGCGATTTGCGAATAGCGAATAAAGAGAATACCGCCGAACCCGCTTTCTGAATTCGCTATTCGATATTCTGCAGTTGGCTGGCCCCCCGGCCCACCATGCAAAGGAGATTCGGAAACGCTAGTTAAACCACCACCGAATCTGAGATATTCAACCGGCCAACCCCTCCCGGTTGACCGCTGAGATAAACCCGACACCCCGCCGACCACCCCCGGCGGGGTGTTTTGGTTGAGCGCTCTTTTCACGGACCGAAAGGCGCAGTGAGAAAGCAGACGCGAGTTCCAAAGACGCTGCATGGTCGCATACGGGACTGCGAGACGCATCTGTATTTCCTGTGGGACGCCCGCGGCCTGTATCAGGAACAAGAGGAGCGATTCAAACAAATTGCCTCTGAACTACGGGTACTCGTCTGCCGCACACGCACCAATCATCCTCTGTTGTTGGACTTGATGGATGAATTCGGTTTCTCCTATGATGTTCAACCACCAGCCCCGCCATTTGAGAAACAGCCGACTCCGATGGTCGGGTGGCGTAATGATCCGGTTCATCAGCAGTTGACCAAAGAGGTCGAGGGAGCGTTGGATGACAAAGACATGTTGGGGAAGGTGCTTCAGAAGCAAGCGGCGTTACGGCGCCCAATGCCGCTCCGCGAGTATGTCGACAGTGCGCTCGCGGTCTACATCGCCCCACATGATTACAGCTACCGGGATCTCACACTCGCTGTAGCACAGCAGCTTGGTTCAAGTCACGAGGATCGCTCGGTGGACGAGTCGATTGCGCAGATGCATCACATCCGCATCGGAGGGCACCTCAGCTACGTCGCACCTTTACTTGAGTTCACCAACCTCATCATAGGCGTCGGCAAGCAGTTTCTTGTCTTCGCTTGCACGAATTCCGACTACTCCCTGAGGTTCTTCAGAGGACTCATGTAACCCCAGAGAGGGAGCGTATTCCCCCGGGCAGTTTAGAGACCTACGATGACGAACACTGACACACCATGAGAATAGTGCTCGACGCCAATCAAGCCGGTAAGCTTGCGCGTCTTGCTTGCGCACATAAACGGATCTTCCGTCATGCGACTCTGGTATTGACTAGGGAGATCTGTGCGGAAATCGCTCTGGGCCCGGACGCACCTGGACGGCTCCAAGCGCTATCTGCACTAACTGTTCGGTTTGGTGTCGAACCACCGTCTGCGCTTCGGCAGGTCGCCGCGGGGACCGATGCACAGGCGGCAACGTACGATCCGGTTTACCCTCGACGCTGCGCAACCCACAGGCTTCTGCGACGTACGTTGAAGGGTGATGCGACCTCCCTTCTCACAAGCGCGTCTGGCTGGAAGGCTCGCAATAGGGAGGTAATGCGAGAAACGGTGGAGCGCATTCGATCGGCGACCAAGCGCGTGCGTGACGCACGATCGCGCGGAGAATCCCCACGTGTCATTGAGAATCTGTCAAACGTCGATGATGCAATGACTATGAGTAACTTCCTCCAGAGGTACGTACCATACTTGCTGGGTTCTGGAGGTTCGGGCACTGCCAATCAGGTAGATGAGGAGGCGGCAAGCGAGCGCCTCATGACGAACCCGTACACACGGAGATACCTCCGGTTTATGGTTGGGCTTTATGTTGGCTATGGTTCCGGTTGGGCAGACAACGTGGTGAATGTGCCTGCTTGTGCGCAGCGCGATGATTTCCCGGACATGCAGCTCCCTCTTTATGCGAAACAGGCCGACATAATTCTCACCGCTGACAAGAAGTTTCGACGCTTATATGAGTCGATAGATCGCGCGCGAACAGTACGCGTCCTGACGTGCGACGAGTGCGTAGAGCTCATCAAGCGCTCGAGGTAGGGCGGGTTTCACCCGCCGGCGGGCGGAGCCCGCCCTACAGAAAGGCGAGGATCTGTCACACACCATGCGATCGTCGGTCGCACCCGGCGGTGTCATTCGCCCTGCACTTCGGGAATCTCAATCGGCGATGATCCAGGCCAATTGGGATCGAGCCACCCGAGACGTACATGACGATGGAAGCTCGACCAAGGCCATTGGCTGGGTTCTTGAACATACCCGTGCTTCACCGGATTGAGGTGGATGTAATCCCGGTGCCGATACCAATCGGTCTCGTCTCGAATCCGGTGCTCCCAATACCGCGGCTGCCACACACCTCGTTCGTGGTGCTTCTCTCGAATCGCGGTCACCGGCAGCTCCGTTCCACCGTGCTTGAGATAATCC
>CAYOQG010000283.1:0-7448 GCA_964405925.1 uncultured Phycisphaeraceae bacterium
GCACGAGGCGGGGATGAAGCTCACCAAGCAGAACTGCTTCGATGATTTCATCGCCGCGGCGGAGTGGCTGATCGCGAACAAGTATACCTCGACGCCGAAGCTGGCGATCGAGGGTGCCAGCAACGGCGGGCTGCTGGTCGGGGCGTGCATGACGCAGCGGCCCGACCTGTTCGGTGCGTGCCTGCCGGCTGTCGGTGTGATGGACATGCTCCGCTTCAACAAGTTCACGATCGGCTGGGCGTGGGTGTCAGACTATGGCACTCCGGACGATCCGGAGAAGCCGGAGGAGTTCAAGGCCTTGTATGCCTACTCCCCGCTGCACAATCTCAAGCCGGGTACCGCCTATCCGGCGACGCTGATTACCACGGCTGACCATGATGACCGGGTCGTTCCCGCCCATAGCTTCAAGTTCGCCGCCGCTTTGCAGGAGGCTCAGTCGGGACCCGCACCCGTGCTGATCCGTATCCAGACGAAGGCCGGACATGGCGGTGGCAAACCCACGATGATGCGCATCGAAGAAGCGGCTGACGTCTACGGATTCCTCGCCCACGGGTTGGAGATGGACATCAAGGGTACTGATTGACGATTGGGGATTGGGGTTTGCAGGTTGGGGATCGTCGAGGGGCTTGGTCGCGTCAGTGACCGACCATGCGCGAGTGGGCGGGTCTGATGGGTAAGCATTGACGCTCGTCGCGTGGGCCGTTTGTGCGGATCAAGCAACACCAGCCTGCGCGCGGGCAAGCCGATCTTCTATAAAAGACATGGGTAGGCGAGGCACACACGTAGGCGACTGATTCATGCGCTGGGTGCGTTGCTTTTGCAACGGTGATGATTATCGGTTGCAGGTGCGTCCCGTGACTGATACAATGGTGACGGTGAGCAGGGGGGTCTGAGGTGGGCGAGGAACCTGCCTTTGGGGGGCCGGGTCATACGTCTCGGGTGTCGTAATGCGGAGATCCGACGCACTGAGATGGCCATACAAAGAAGGGGATTGCCGGTGAGTAGTGTAGAGCGGCTCGACGTTTCGAGAAAAGTCTGTCAGGACCCTAAGTGCCGTTGGCCTGTCTTTGCAATTGGGGTGGGTTTAGTCCTTGCCCTGGTCGTAGCGCCGGCGATGGGCCAATATCACACACACGCCGAAATCGGCGCCGATTTACTGGCTGCCCAAACAAACTACCCGGACATCTGCCAGCGGCACAATCTAGGCCTATCCGTTCAGGGTCGCGAGATCTGGGCGGTTTGCATCAGCGACGACGTCGGGGTCGACGAGGACGAGCCGGAGTTCAAGTACATCTCCACGATGCACGGGGACGAGATCATGGGGGTGGAGATGTGCATGAATCTCGTAGACTATCTGACGACGAACTACGCAACCAACCAACGGGTGACCAACATCGTCAACTCGATGGAGCTGTGGATCGTGCCGTTGATGAATCCGGACGGGTTTGTCCTTAACCGGCGGGAGAACGCAAACTGGATCGATCTGAACCGGGACTTCCCCGACATTTACACCAGCCCCAGCAATACGCCCGACGGCCGGGCAGCGGAGACGGCGGTGATCATGAACTGGTCGTTCGGGCGATCCTTTACGCTGGCCGCCAACCTCCATGGTGGAGCACTGGTCGCCAATTATCCCTTCGACGGCAATGCGTCGGGATCAAGCGTGTACACACCGACGCCGGACGATGATATGTTCGTTTGGATCAGTGAGGAGTATTCGCAGCACAACCTGCCCATGTGGAACAGCTCGATTTTCTATCATGGGATTACGAACGGGGCGGATTGGTACGTGGTCTACGGTGGGATGCAGGATTGGAGCTATCGATGGATGGGGTGTAACGAGATCACAATCGAGATCGGTCCCAAGCAGCCGCCATCGTCCCAGATCCCGGTCTACTGGGACGACAATCGCGAGTCGATGCTCGCGTATCTCGAGACCTGTCTGATCGGTGTTCGAGGTCTGGTGACGGACGCGAGCACCGGTGATCCGTTGGCGGCCACGGTTCGCGTCGTTGGCCGAGATCATGACGTATTCACTGATCCTGACGTCGGCGACTACCACCGGATGCTTATGCCGGGCACGTACGACTTGATGTTCGAGGCCGAAGGTTATGATCCGCACCTCGAGGAGGACGTGTTGGTTGCCAGCGGCGACGCCACGCGGGTCGACGTTGCGCTGTGGTCGGGAACGAACCTGATTTATCCAAACGGCGGGGAGACGTTAACGGCTGGATCGTCGACTCTGGTCACCTGGACCGGTAACCCGAACGCCCAGTTCCACGTGCAATACACGGCCAATGCCAATGACGTGTCGTCAACAACCGACGGCTTCGAGACGGGAACCATAGGCGGAGTTTACACCAACGACCCGAGCCATCCCTGGGTGATCGTTACCAATCCGACGCACCAGGGGTTTTATGCAGCCAAAGCCGGAAGCATTTCCCACGAGCAGCAGACGGAGCTCACCCGAACGGCTGGCGGCGGGTTGCTGAGCTTCTGGTACTCCGTCAGTTCGGAGGCGGGTTGGGACTTTTTCAGATTCTACGTCGATGACGTGGTCATGGTCAGCGACTCCGGCACGGGTGGCGGGTGGACTCGATACACGACGACGCTGGACCCTGGGTCGCATGAGCTGAAATGGGAGTACTCCAAGGACCAGAATACCTCGGTTGGGTCTGACACGGTGTGGATCGACGACATAACCGTAACAGCCGACAACACGATATGGACGGATATAACCACCGCGACGCCGGTCGGTGCTACGTCCACGCCGTGGACGCCGGGAGAGGAAGGCTCGGATTATAAAGTACGTGTTCGTTCCGTATTGGGTGGCGGCCTGTATGGCCAGTGGGACGAGAGCGCTTCGACGTTTACTGTCCAGCCGGGGGAGATTCCGACTGTGTCTGAATGGGGGTTTGTTGTTTTGATGCTGCTGATCTGCTCAGCCGGTTCAGTCGTGCTTATGCGTCGCAGACCTCAGCCGGCGTTTGCCGATCATGGAAGAAGTCGCGGCTGGGTCCGTCTTAGGAGTCGAGGCATGACCGGTACGAAGCTGCTGTTGGCGCTGGCGATGGGGTTGTGCTGGGTCGGTGCGAATGGCGTACGCGGTGAACAACCGCGGAACACGGGTCCTGCCGAGGTAAGAGGCCGACAGAGAGCTGGATCGACACCGCTGCACCTAGCCGCCCGAAGTCTTCGCTTGGAGGCGGCGAGATCGCTCTTGGATGCCGGGGCTGACGTGAAGGCGGTTGACCAGCACGGAGCCACGGCGCTGCACCTGGCTTTGCGGGCGGGGTATGACACGGAGAAGGCACGGACCGCCCAAGCGTCGCTGGTCGAGCTGCTTCTCAAGCACGGAGCCGACGTCAAGGCCGTCGACGATCAAGGCAAGACGGCTCTGCACATCGCGGCCATGATGGGCCGAGCGGAGCTGTTGGATCGGCTGCTGAAAGCCAGCGCGGATTTATCGGCCCGCGATGCTTTTGGCCGTACCGCCCTGCACGACGCAGCCATGTACAATCAGATTCCGGTCATCGAATGGCTGGTCGCGCATGAGGTCGATATTCACGCGAAGGACAAGGAGGGTAATACGCCGTTGCACTGCGCCGTCCTGCGATATCGCAAGGAAGCTACCGAGAAGCTGATCGCCCTGGGCGCGGAGGTAGACGCGAGGAACAACCGCGGTGCCACGCCATTGCATCTTACAGGTATGGAGGGACCGGAAGAGCCCGAGGTCGACCGCATGATGACCGACGTGGCTGAGGTTCTGATCGCCAAAGGCGCAGACGTCAACGCCACCGACCGCTCGGGATTCACCCCGCTACACTACGCTGAAGCGAAGATGAGAAGTACGCTATCGACCATCTTGCGCGAACACGGAGCGGCGGAGTAGTTTTTCGTCGCGCATGACATTTGGTTAAACGGCCTCACATCATGACTCTTGCAGGAGTTTCTTATCGGACGCCGGGAGGCTAAGGTCGTTGCACCCTGTCGGGCACTTCGTCTAAGATTGTGTTTAACGCAGTGGGGTTGCGGTCCCATACGGGTTCCGCAATGGTGTTGGTAAAGAAGCCGCGCGCCGATGATTGCGAGCCGTGTAAGGGTCGCAATCAGGTCGCGCGTTGCATTTCGTGGGCCGGTTGGCTCAACAAAGGAGGTCTACAATGAAGAGGCGCATCAGCTCAAAGTCACAGGCGGGTTGCGGACTACTTGTGGCATGGTTCACAGCTGTCTGTCCGGTGCTGGGTACCGCCGCCTTGGCGGGGGACAACACAGGGAGTGATACGAATCCGAGAACGGTTCGTGAGGACCTGCTATACGTGGTCGAGGCGTACCGTGACATCATTACGTCCCAGCAGTTGGACGCAGGTGTCGGAGCGGCGCTCGAGTCGGCCAAGCGTGAGTTAGAGGCAACGACCGATGAAGAACTCGAGTCGGTTCAGATGCTGGGGCCAATCATCCAACAGATGCGGGAGCACATCGATGAGCTGACCACCTTGATGTATGCCGAGGGTCGGACAGCCAAGCTTGCGGTAAGTTCGGACGGGTTCCCGAGCGCGGCGTATCCGGACATCGACTCCGACGAATTCGTGCTCACCATCCTGCGAGGGGACCTTCCCGACATGATCGACTTCTTCGGGGCATTTGTCATTCCGGCTATCGAACAGACGTACGAGACGGTCATCCCTTACCACTGCGTCGGTGACCCCGATGGAGATGGGGTTGCCAACCGAAAGGACGACCTGTTCGTGATGACATCCCAGAACCTGATGGCCGCAGCCGAGGCACTGAGGGATGCCGCATCGCGGATCTGTGAGCAGGATCTGACGATCGTGGGTGAGGGGGGGAACCTCTCGGTGGTTTGCATCATCACGGACATCTTGTTCATAGGTGCGCGGACGGTGCATGACAATCTCCTGTTGTGCGAGGAGTTCATCGATTCGGCGGAAATCGCTGGCACCTATCACCGGGTTGGACACTTGCATGACGATCTCGCCGTGCACGACACGGCGGTCAATGCGAGACTCGATGGCGTTGGTGATGATATCCATGTTGTGCAGGAGACTCTGGATACGACGATCGAGCTACGGCAGATCCACACGCAGGTGATCCCGCTAAGCGAGAAGGACCGGTTCCTGCTTGCAACGTCGGAGGGCGGGGTGCCGATCGATGTGACCCTAATCGGTGTTCTCGCCTCGAAGGGTGTGGGAGAGCAGAGGCCACTTCAGTTTGACAGTGTTCCGGCGGTGGCCACGCCAACTGGTGCGCCCGGGCTACTCGACGTGTCGCTGGATCTGCCGTCCAATCTGAAGAGCGCAAAGCTGTTCCAGTTCCAGGTGAACGACGAACACGTCGATGGGGAGGGGAACATCACGCACCAGCACTTTGGTACGATTGTGTACGAGCGGACGGGGCGCACCAAACGCGGCGGGTGACCGCGGGAGGCGGGATTCGAGCGTGAGCGAATCGGGTGGCGCAGTGCTACCGTCTTCACCGCCGAACCAAGACGGTCGGATACCCGGCATGGGTTGTGTCTGACAGATCCCATGTTCTTGTCGCTTGGCAAGGGTGCGTGAAGAGTCTGGGCTGGTGTGCGGTCCGCCGATGCCCACAAGGAGGGTGGGACGGGGCCGCAGAAGGCCACAGGACCACAGGATGTGCCGGTCTAGGGCGCGGTTTGCACGAAAACAGTGCGAAATCGCCCGGCTGCGGCACCCAAATTGCAGCGAATTTCTCGCGTTGGAGCCAATCGGTTAATCGAGTGAATCAGCGCGCCGACTTGCGGGGTTTGTGCGGTTTCACGTCGGCAGGCATCGCCGCAGGCCGGCTTGGCCGGGCGCGAGGCGCGGTCGAGTCGGCAAGCCAAGCACGGTCGAGTTGGCGAGCGAGGTGTGGTCGAGGTGAGCAGATGGACCCAGAACTGCGTCGTCCCGACTGGCTGAGATCGCTGTTTGCGGGTATGTTACCGGGACGTGGTATCCGGTTTTTCGGTTTACCTTTCTTTTCACAGCTTTTTGACTGAGGGTGGTGAGATATGGCAACACTGCAAGAAGTACTGGCGGATCGGATTCCGAAGTATCGCGAGGAGACCCGCAACCTCATCAAGGCCCACGGCGGCGACAAGATCTCCGACGTGACCGTCGCCCAGGCTTACGGCGGGATGCGGGGCGTCAAGGGCATGATCTGTGACACGTCGGTGGTCGAACCGGACAAGGGTCTGATCGTTCGCGGCCGCCCGCTATTGGAAATCAAGCACCTTTGGCCTGAAGAGGTCTTCTTCCTATTGCTGACGGGTGACCTGCCCGACGACGACGCCAAGGCGGCGCTGCAGAAGGAGTTCGACAAGCGATCGAAAGTTCCCGAGTACGTCTGGAACGTGCTCAAGGCGATGCCACCGGACAGCCACCCGATGTGCATGCTGGACACGGCCATCCTGGTCATGGAGAAGGAGAGCGTGTT
Source organism: uncultured Phycisphaeraceae bacterium (assembly GCA_964405925.1). Classification (GTDB taxonomy): domain Bacteria; phylum Planctomycetota; class Phycisphaerae; order UBA1845; family UBA1845. The sequence continues at coordinate 6,460 of CAYOQG010000283.1, forward strand.
CAGGCAGCGGTACACCGAGGGGGTGGCCAAGGAGGAGTACTGGATGGCGGCGTTGGAGGACGGGCTGAATCTATTGGCGAGATTGCCCGGTATTGCCGCTGGCCTCTACCGCATGCGGTACAACAAAGGCAGCATCATTCACTGGACCAATGGTCTAGACTACGGGGCCAACTACGCGAAGATGCTTGGCTTGCCGGATCCGACCGGAAGCTTCGCCAAGCTGATGCGCCTCTATCTAAACTTCCACGCCGATCATGAGGGTGGAAACGTCTCCGCCAATACGTGCCACACGGTTGGCTCGGCACTGTCTGACCCGTACTACGCCGTCTCCGCCGGTCTGAACGGATTGGCTGGCCCGCTGCACGGACTGGCCAACCAGGAATGCCTTGGCTGGATTCTCGAGACGATGGAGAAGTTCGGCGGCGTCCCGTCGGAGCAGCAGCTTCGCGACATGGCGTTTGAGACCCTGCGTGGCGGGCGGGTGATCCCGGGCTACGGGCATGCGGTGCTTCGTGTGGTCGATCCGCGGTTTGCGGGCTTCCTCGAGTTTGGGAAAGAGTACTGCTCAGATGATCCAGTCTTCCAGACGGTTGCTCGCGTCTTTGACGTCATTCCCAAGGTGCTCGGAGAGTACTCGGAAGAGCGTGTCAAAGCCGGTAAGAACCCGATCGCCAACGTGTGGCCCAACGTCGACGCCGGTTCCGGTGCACTGCTGTACCACTATGGCTTGACCGAGTTCCCCTACTACACGGTGCTGTTCAGCGTCTCGCGTAGCATGGGTATGCTGTCGCAGTTGATCCTGAACCGTGCGATCGGGACAGCCATCACCCGGCCGAAGTCCGTCTCGACCGAATGGGTGAAGAAAAACGTTGGGTAAGTAGAAGATCGAGCGCAACGCTCGCTTCGGCGTGGTAGCGCTGCCTTCAGAGCTTATGTAGTCGTCGCTGAAGAAGTCCGTCGATTCGGTGTTTTGTGGATGAAGTGTAGCG
>CAYOQG010000284.1:0-7385 GCA_964405925.1 uncultured Phycisphaeraceae bacterium
TCTACACCAACGCCGCGGACGTCGGGGCGGATCTCGTCGGAAAGGTCGAGGCGGGGATCCCCTAGGACGATCCTAGAAACCCCGCCACCATCGCCGACAATGTCGGCGACAACGTGGGTGACGTGGCCGGTATGGGCGCGGACCTCTACGAGTCCTATTGCGGGTCGATCCTTGCGACGGCGGCTCTCGGTGTCGCAGCGGCGGCAGCGGTCTACGGCAGCGAGGAAGCGGGCTATACGGCTGCGTTCAAGATGCTGTCAGCGCCGATGGTGCTGGCGGGTGTCGGGATCATCCTCTCGATCGCCGGCATCTACATGGTCCGGACGAAAGAGGACGCCACCATGGGGCAGTTGCTCAACGCCCTGCGCTTCGGCATCTACGGCAGCAGCGTGTTGATCGCCGTGGCCGCGGCCGGGGTTTGCTGGTTGTTACTGAGCGGGATCGAAGAGGTTCAATGGTGGGGGGTTTGGATCTCCATCATGGCCGGTCTGGCGGCGGGCAACATCATCGGCTTCGCCACCGAATACTACACGAGCTACGAGTTCTCTCCCACGAAAAAAATCAGTGAGCAAGCCATCACCGGGCCCGCGACGGTGATCATCGCCGGAATCGCAACGGGCATGAAAAGCACCTGGGCGGCGCTGGCCACCATCATCGTCGCGATCCTCGTCGCCTTCATTGCCGCCGGTGGAAACCAAGAGTTCTTGTTGGGGCTCTACGGTGTCGGCATCGCCGCCGTCGGAATGCTCGCCACGCTGGGGATCACCTTGGCGACTGACGCCTACGGGCCCATCGCCGACAACGCCGGTGGAAACGCGGAGATGACCGGTCAACAGCCGGAGGTTCGCAAGCGCACCGATGCCCTCGATTCGCTGGGTAACACCACCGCTGCCACGGGCAAGGGCTTTGCCATCGGATCGGCGGCCTTGACCGCGCTGGCTCTCTTGGCTGCCTATGTCGAGGAGGTCCGCATCGGGCAGATTCGCGAAGCCCGGGCTCAGATCGTCGAGACCGTTACCGCCCCCGCTATGGACGAAGCCACTTTCTACGGCCATGGAAAACTGGCGATGCGCCTCGGCGAGGGCACGACTGACAGCGACTTCGATTGCCTGATGATCCTCGAGCCCAGTCCGGTGCCACAAACCCTGGCTATCGGCACGAAGCTCACAAACCTGTCCGCTCCAGACGCGGAAAATGTCCGTACCGCGACGCTTGACCGAGTCACCTATCGTGTGGTCTCTGCCAGACGCGCGTCAATGGCCCAGTATATGGCGTTTTACAACGTCACCCTCATGAACCCCAAGACGCTCTGTGGCATCTTCAGCGGAGTTTTGCTCGTATTCACCTTCTGCGCGATGACCATGCAGGCTGTCGGGCGAGCAGCCTATCGAATGATGCTCGAGTGCCGGGTCCAGTTTGACAAGGTCAAGGCCTATCTCCGCGCTCAGGGCAAGGATGAAGCGTTCGTCAGCAATTCCGACAACTGGCCTCGTGAGCAGATCGTGCACCAGGGAGAGAAGGTCCCCGACTACGCCAACTGTGTGAGGATCTCCACGCGCGGTGCCCAGCGGGAGATGATCATCCCCTCGCTGATGGCGATCATCACGCCGGTTGTCGTCGGGCTCATTTTCGACGTGCCCGGTGTCATGGGTCTGCTGGCTGGTGGCCTCACGAGCGGGTTCGCGGTGGCGATCTTCATGGCCAACGCGGGCGGTGCTTGGGACAACGCCAAGAAGTGGATCGAGGTAGGCCACCACGGCGGCAAAGGCAGTGACGCCCACAAAGCCGGCATCGTCGGTGACACCGTCGGCGATCCCTTCAAGGATACCTCCGGCCCGAGCCTGAACATCCTGATCAAGCTCATGAGCATGGTCAGCGTCGTCTTCGCCGGGGTGATCGTCAAACTCGCACCCCAGATCGGATCGTTCCTGGGGATCGGGTAGGCCAGGGCACCATATCCCGACGGACCGCAATGGGCTCCCAGGCCATTCACGATAGATGAGTGAACGGCCCGGGTGCGATCCGAAGCGGGCTGCGCGACGGACGTTGTCCGCCGTTGTTTCACTGACAAGAGGACGCCAACGTGGATGTCTTGCAGCGATTGCTGAACCTCGTCCTCGCGCACAATTATCAAATGACGGATCATGCCGTCGACTCGATGGACGAGGACGGCCTGGGTCTAAACGACCTCGTCTATTGCATTAGCACCGGGCGCGTTCGTCGGAGCTGGAAAAAGGCAGCGGAAATATGAGATTGAAGGACGCGCCGTCGATGGTCGAAGGATACGCGTGGTGGTTCGCTTGATTCCCGGTGACCTGGCGCGTATCATTACAATGTATGAAATCCAAGCAAAGTGACAAAGTCGGTGTCTGCGAGTACTGCGGGGAGAAGCTGCGGCGAGGTCGTGTCCAAGTCTATCGCTGCCGGCATGGCCGGCATTTCCTCTTCGAGAAGGTCCCGGCGCTGATCTGTACTGGGTGCGGGCATCGCGTCTTCGAGGCCGCGGAAATCGAAGCGATGGAGTACCGTCTGGATCATCCCCGCAGGTCCAAGCGGCGTGCCCAACTTGTTATCCAAAGCCCTGAGTGTCGTAGCACGGGTTCTGTGACGCCTCATCCTTTTCGAATTGCGGCAAAACGCTCAACAATGTAATGGATCTGCTCTGCCGCATACGTTTGTCCGATAGCTTCTGCGACTTCTTCAGCCGATTGGTCGGGGGGAGGGTGGGTTTGGAGGTACGTAACAACGTTCCGCTGTAAATCCAGTGTCGCAGCCGCGGCTTTTTTCCCGGCTTCGACGCCGGGTTGGTTGTAGGCGTTGACGTTGATCAGCTCGGCGTAGAGACCGACAGCTCGCTCGAACAAGGCGATCAAGGCACCGACACGGTGCGGAGTTGATTCGTCGAGCGTGAGCGTGATCGACTCCCGGCCGTCCTCGTACAGGGCACTGCGCGTGCCAAGCCAGAACGCGTTGAGATAATCACCGGTCGTGATGCCATCTTCGACCTGAATCGCCTTCGTGCATTGGTCTTTGCGGACAGTAATGAAGGTGACGAAGAAATCACTCGGTCCGTCGCACAGCTGCTGCAAAAACGAATGTTGATCGCTGGTACCCTTATTGCCATAAACGGTCAAACCCTGGTGGACGACGTTACCTGCCCGGTCGCGCTCCTTGCCGATAGACTCCATGACGAGCTGCTGCAGGTATCGTCCGAAAAGCTGAAGCCGGTCGCGGTAGGGCATGACGACCATGTTGCGCTCACCCCGGCCATTGCCGGCGTAGTACCACATCAAAGCCAGCAAGGCTGCGGGATTGGCCAGCATGTCTTTAGAACGTGTCACAACGTCGGCATCACGTGCACCGGCCAGGAAGGCGTCGATGTCGATTCCCTGAAGCGCTGCGGGCAGCAGACCGACAGCCGACGTGATGGACGTCCGACCACCCACCCACTCCCAGATCGGGAAGGTTCCCAGCCACCCTTCCTTTGTCGCCTGTTGATGGAGGACGCTTCCTTCACGAGTGATCGCCACAGCGTGCTTGGCGAAGTCGAGACCGGCTTGCTTATATCTCGCCGCGACCTCGATCATGGCATTGCGAGTCTCTATCGTTGTACCTGATTTCGAGATGACCACCGTGAGCGTTTGGGCGAGTGCCTCGTCCAACTCCACGAGCGTTCGCTCGATACCGTCCGGATCGGTGTTGTCGATGAAACGGACGAGCATCAGATCATCGGGGTTACCCAGGGCATCAGCGACAAACTGCGGTCCGAGGGCAGACCCGCCAATTCCGACGACCAATATGACGTCGAAGCTGTCGTCCCTCTGCGGTTTGATGGCACCAGTGTGGACCTCGTCGGCGAACTGCTTGACCTGTTCGATGACCCGCTCGATGTCGGTGCGGATCGTCTCATCCGGTGCAAGCTGCGGTGCCCGAAGCCAATAGTGGCCCACCATGCGATCTTCGTCGATGTTGGCTTTCGCACCGCGTTCCAGCTCGTCCACGGCTGTGAGCGCGGCAGCCATCGGCGCCGACATCCGATGAAGGAACTCGTCGTCGAAGTTCATCCGGCTGATGTCGAGCTGTAAGCCTATGCTGGGCGCCGTGCAGAGGCACTGCTTATATCGTTCCCACAGTTTACGCTGATCCATGCGGATGCTCCGTTGGGTTGCCACCTTGCGCGGGCTCTGTAGGTTCGACCTCAGGGTGACTCGGTGATGGTGCTAGGCTCTGAATCGCGGCAAAGATCTTCTGCGTCGCCGCCCGGACGGTCTCGCGGCCGGGTTTACCGTCGACGAACTCACTCAAATCCACGGGTCTTCCGAAGCGGACACGGGCATGATGACGCACGAACAAGCCGGCGACAATGCTGTCGCGGTATACCGTCCCGCTGATATGGGCGGGGATCACCGTGGTCCCCGTCTTGAGGGCCAGCATGGCGACACCATCCTTGGGTTCGACGTGTTCACCCGGTGGAATGATCCGCCCCTCGATGAAGATCCCCACGGCCTTCCCCTCCCGCAGGTGTCGGATCGCCTGCTTCGTGGCGCTCGTGTCGCGCGTCCCCCGCCTGACGGGAATGCACTCGATGAGGCGCATGAACGTCCGTGCGATCGGCCAATTGGTAAACTCCGCCGCCACCATAAACGAGATCGTGCGGTAGTTGACGCCGGCGTGCAACAGGAGCGGATCGGCTGAGCAGGTGTGATTCGCTGCGATGATGACCGGACCTACCCGCGGAACAGTCGAGGGCCCGACGCGCTTGAATCGCCACCAGAACTTCACCAGAAGTTCGTTGACATTCCGTGCCAAGGTAAGTGGCGTGGTAAGGGCGCTCCGCCGCAATCGTACTCTGAGGGTGATCCACCCGGCTGTAAACGTCGCCACCGCGACGACAAGCAGAATATATCCGACATATTGGTCGACCGGTGTTTTCTGCGGAAGCCCCAAAAGACCGGTCGCCAACAGCAAGGACCCCGTCGTGCACACATTGTTGACGCCAAATACCCGTCCCAGATAGCGGTCCGGAACGATTCGTTGGAGCAGGGCGTTAAAGCTGGCGAGCACAGCGATGCCGAACATACCCGCCAACCCGACCCCGATCGCCCCCATGACTGCCCGCGTGAAATGAGCCGCCGGAAGAAAGACCGAGGCTGCGAAAACGGTGATCCCAAAAGCGATGCCAAACAATCCCCAGGTGATCGCGATCTCACTTCTCAGGGCGCTGCCCAGGATCGAAATCACTAGCGCACCGAGGATGAAACCGACACCCAGGAATGCTCGATAGGTGCTGATCGCCTGATAGCTGTCCACGTAGCCATACGCATCTCGCACGATCGCCGGGATCACACATTTGACCAAAGGACCGCAAAACCACACCAGGGCCGCGATAGCGAGCAGTTCCAGCACACGCCGATGACACGCTGCATAGCGAAACCCGCCCGCCAGCTCCCGAGCCGTGTCGAGCACGCCTCGATGACGACCCTGATCGATGCGCTGCGGTGGGGGACGCAGAAACCATAAAAAACATGCGCTGGCGAAGAAGGTAGCTGCGTCGATGCGAAAGACCGCCGGGGGGTTGTTGGTCCGGTCAATGAGGTATCCCCCGATCATGATCGCCACCATGGTCGCGATCACCCCGAGACCGCTGATCATGCCGTTGGCTCTGACGAGCTGGTCCTGGCGGATGATGGTGGGCAGCAAGGCCGACCGGGCGGGTGAGAACATGGCTGCGAATATGCCCACTAGCAGGAGGGGGGAGACGTGCCCCCATTCTCCCAACCTCCCTGCCCAAGCGATCAGCGTGGCGAAAAAGAGCATGATCACACAGCGGATTAGGTCAGCCGTAATCATCAGTCCACGCCGGGGGAGGCGATCAGCCAGCCAGCCGGTCACAGGCGAGAACAGAAAGAAGGGCACAAAGAAGAGGAACGTCATCCGGGCATCGATCTGGGTCACTTGCACGCCCAGTGATGCCCCCCGCTGTGTCTTGAGGATGGCCATCTCGGACAGATGGTCACCCATCGCACTGATGCCGTAGGCACACCACAGCAATGCGAAATTGCGGTTGCTGATCAGCTCCCAGCGATTGCCCGGTTGCTTTGGGTTGGACGCGGTCATACGCCTCCGGCCGTTCGTTGTCGATCCGGTTTGGAGGACCCATAGGGGCCCCTTCTCCAGGTCATCGTAATCAACGCTCAAGGCTCTGGGTAGACCAGGGTCCTCGGTCCTCACCACGGGGCCGCTGGGCGGTTGCCCAGGCCGGCCTTGTCGGGTATCCTTGTTGTTTCCGCGCCCCCCGCGGGTGCCGTAAACGTGGGCAGGGGGTCCGCGGTTCGCAACTGGCGCGACTTCTTCTTTTGAATGGAAAGGAATTTGGGATGACCCGTTTATTCGCTAATCTGATAGCGTTGGCAGCTACCGTCGCCCTGCTTGTCGGAAGCGTGCAGGCCGGAGACGAGATCGCGAAGAACGATCCACTTCACCCGCGGGTGAAGATGGAGACCACACTCGGCGACATCACCCTCGAGCTCGACGCCGAAAAGGCCCCCCTGACGGTTGCGAACTTTGTCCAATATGCCCAGGACAAGTTCTACGACGGAACCATCTTCCATCGCGTGATCAAGACATTCATGATTCAAGGTGGTGGATTCACCGCGGACATGGAGAAAAAGACGGAAGGCCTGCGGGCACCGATCAAGAATGAATGGGACAACGGGCTCAAGAACGCAACTGGTACAATCGCGATGGCTCGGACACAGCAGCCGGACTCCGCCACGTCCCAGTTCTATATCAATGTTGTGGGCAACCCGAACTTGGACACCCCCCGGGGAGGCGCCGCCTACTGTGTGTTTGGCAAGGTTGTCGAGGGGATGGACATCGTCGAGAAGATCCGCGATACGCCTGTCGACAATCACCCCAAGTATGCTGGTGGTCGCAGACCCGTGGTTCCTGTGGAACCCGTGGTGATCAAGTCCGTCCGTCCGGTCAGCGAGTTTGACCGCGAGAAGGCGCTGGCATTGGCAGAAGAGAAGGCCAAAACCGCGAAGGAAGCTAAAGCAAAGGCCAAGGCGGAGTTGAAGTCGAAAATGGCCGAGCATGTCGAAAAGCTCGAGAAAGAGCTGGGTAAAAAGGCTGCATGGACTGAGTCCGGTATGGCCTATTTCGTCCTGCAGGAGGGTGACGGGGCAACACCGAACCCGACCGATCGGGTCCAGGTACACTACACGGGTTGGCTGCTGGACGGCACCCAGTTCGACAGCTCGGTCGAGCGCGGTACGCCTTCCACCTTCGGTCTGAACCAGGTGATCAAGGGCTGGACCGAGGGCGTCGGACTCATGAAGGTCGGCAGCAAACACAAGCTGATTATCCCGCCGGAACTAGCCTAT
>CAYOQG010000285.1:0-7359 GCA_964405925.1 uncultured Phycisphaeraceae bacterium
CACGGGTTGCTCCCCAGGTCTACGCATTTGAAGGGCGTGGTGAGGAATGCGCGGTTGACATCGCTGGCGATGGCATCACCGTTGACTTCCAAGGCGCTACCCTCGCGGGAGCGAGGGCGGAAGCGGATCCCGACAGCTTCGTGGGCAGAGGCATCGTCGTCCGCGGGCGGAACGTGACGGTCATCGATGCCAGGGTCCATGGCTACAAGGTCGGCATCTACGCGGAGGACTGTCCCGGACTGACCCTGCGTGGATGCGACGTGTCGAACAACTACCGACAGCGTCTAAAGAGCACGATCGCGTATGAGGATTTCTCGGATTGGCTGTTCGGCCACGAGAACGACGAGAACGAGTGGCTTCGCTACGGGGCCGGGATCTACCTGCTTCGATGTCCCGGCGCAACCGTCGACAAGTGCCGCGCCCGAAACGGGCAAAACGGCCTGTGCATCAGTCGATGTGACCGATCGCGCGTCGTTGACAACGACATGTCATTTATGAGTGGATGGGGTCTAGCGATGTGGCGCAGCAGCGGCTGCGAGGTGTTCAACAACAAGTTCGACTGGTGCATGCGCGGGTACAGCCACGGTGTGTATTCCCGAGGGCAGGACTCCGCCGGCATCTTGGTCTACGAGCAGTGCAACAACAACCTCTTCGCATACAACAGTGCAACGCACAGCGGGGACGGTCTCTTCCTCTACGCGGGGAACGAAACGCTCAAAAAGACCGGGCGCGGTGGCTGCAATGGGAACGTCGTCTACAAGAACGATTTCTCCCACGCCGCCGCCAACGGCATCGAAGCCACCTTCTCGAAGGACAACGTGTTCATCGAGAACAAGCTCCACGAGTGCCACCATGGTATTTGGGCGGGGTACTCTTATGGCAGCCTCTTTGAGCGTAACGACATCCGCGATTGTACGAATGGGGTCTCCATTGAGCACGGGTGGGAGAACCAGGTTTCCGGCAACGTCATCAAGGACACGCCTACCGGGGTGCACCTGTGGTGGGATGACGACAAGGAGTTGTTGGCATCGCCGTTTTGTGGTATACGCAACGAGTGTCCCTCGGCCGGGAACCGAGTCCTCGCTAATCGGTTTGAAGAAGTCGAGACCGCCGTCTGTTTGGATGGCGACATCGGCAGCTTGGTGGCCGCGAATGAAATGACGCCCGGTGGGACCTCTTTGCACCTCAAGGGCGAGACGGATCATGTCCAGTGCACACTCGGGGAGCTCCTGCGTGGGGTCATAGATGCGAGACCTTATCCAACGATAACTGCGTTCGACGAACCCGTGCGCTATTGGACCGCGATGGATGTGCAGATGCAGTACCCACGACTGAGCACCGGCGTGGGTAAGCAAGGTACTTTCTTACCCGACGGAGCCCGCCGTGGTCGTGAATTCATCTTCATCGACGAATGGGGACCGTACGATTTTACCGACGTTCGCGTCTTCCCTTCGCGGATCCTCTCCGGACCGCGCGGCGTGTTCCAACTGCTGGGCCCGGGTTCTGACTTCAAGGTTACGAACGTCACCGGGCATGTGAAAGTGACCCCGACGGACGGCAAACTTCCGAAGAAGCTGGCCATCGAGGCGCCGGAACAAGGTCTGCACGCCTTCACTCTCGGAATTGTCGCCGACGGCCAGACCCATACAGCGACGGGTGTGTTACTGAACACCGATTGGCGAGTCCGGTTCTATGCCTGGTCAGAATCCGAGGACCCGCGAAACGGAGCAGAGGCATGGCGTCGGGTGACCTCTGCAGCCCCGCTGGATGAGGCCACGACCTCCGTCCTCGATTACGTTTTGTACGGGCGTTCCCCGAGCGAGAAGGTTCCCCAGGACCATTTCGCCACCGTGGCAACGACCCAAATTGACCTTCCGGCTGGCCGATATCGTGTGCACACCGTCTCCGACGACGGCATTCGCGTCTTCATCGACGACAAGAAGGTCCTGAGCAACTGGACGTGGCATCCACCGACGCCGGATCAGGCCTTGGTCGAGCTTGAAGCCGGCCAACACGACATTCGCGTCGAGCATTTCGAAATCGACGGATATGCCCAGCTTCAGTTCTGGCTGGAGCCTACAAGACCCTGACAATCTGGGGCGTGGACAAACCGCCCCCAGTTCGCGATATTACGGGTTCTTGATACGGTCGAATCAGCAGAAACCTACTAGGAAGGACGGCCAGCAGATATGAGCATTCTCGTCGATAAGGAAACGAAGGTCATCTGCCAAGGTATTACCGGTAAGGCCGGGGCTTTCCACACTGCTCAGTGCATCGAATACGGGACACAGTTCGTGGGCGGCGTATCCCCAGGGAAGGGAGGCACTCAATCGGAGCATGGGTTGCCGGTTTTCAATACTTGCCACGATGCCGTGGCGGCCACGGGGGCGGATGTATCGATGATCATGGTGCCGGCGCCATTTGCGGCAGATGCCGCGATGGAGGCGGCCGACGCGGGATGTTCGCTTATCGTCCTGGTGACGGAGGGGGTTCCCACGCTCGATATGGTTCGCGTTCGCCAGTACTTGGATGAAAAGGGGGTGCTCCTGATCGGACCGAATTGCCCGGGCATCATCACACCCGGCCAGTGCAAGATCGGGATTATGCCCGGCTATATCCACAAGGCGGCGGAGAATGGCACCAAATCCGTCGGTGTGATCTCCCGTAGCGGCACGCTCACGTACGAGGCTGTCTGGCAGTGCACCACCCGTGGCATTGCTCAGTCGACCTGCATCGGCATCGGCGGCGATCCCGTGAAAGGTCTAAACTTCGTCGAGCTGCTGGAAATGTTCGAAAACGACGACGAAACTAACGCCATCATCATGATCGGCGAGATTGGCGGTTCCGACGAAGAGGACGCAGCCAACTACATCTCCCGCTACGTGACCAAACCCGTCGTGTCCTTCATCGCCGGGCAGACCGCCCCGCCCGGCAAGCGTATGGGCCATGCAGGTGCGATTATCAGCGGCGGAGAGGGCACTGCCGCGTCCAAGATTGCAGCGCTAAAGGAGGCCGATGTCGTTGTCACTGACTCCCCGGCCACGATTGGGGAGGCAGTAGCGAAGTTGCTCTGACCGCGCATCACCGGAGGCTTCTGTTCCCTCTCAGGCTGGCGGTGGCATCCTCTCATCGCCGTGTCCAAAGGACACCATGGACGGACTGCTGGCCCGTCCTCGGTTTATGTCCATCGCCTTGCCCACTCGGAGCCGATCCCCTAGTAATGGGGTCGACAAAGGCAGGTATCGATGGCCCGGTTGGCTTGGAAGCACCGTGCGCAATGAGAGGTCCAAAGGAGTGCGGCTGCGATGGGGGATGAGCCCGGACTATTCCACGATCCGCAAGTCCCGACGGCGCGCCCGATTGGCAGTGCCATCCCAGTAGCGAGACCAATCTGCCTGGTTCCCACGGAGCATCGGCGGGTACAGGCGGTAGATCTGCTGCTCCTGACGACCAGTCGGCCGAGGGTCTGGGCCGATTTGGGGCTCTGGCTCGCGGGCACGCTCTTGGTGGAGTGTGTAGCCGGTCTGTGCATTGTGCTGGCCACGGGTGTTCCCGACAGTCTGCCGGACGACCTGTTGGAGTCGGCCAAGTGGGAACAGATGCGCGTTATGGTGCCCTCGATGCTGATGATTCGGGCGACAGGCTCGCTGATTGTGATCATGGCGATTCTCGCCGTCGGGCGGCAATCAATCCGTTCTGTCGGTTTGACGGTACGCGGATTTGCTCTGGACCTCCCAGTGGGCGTCGGGGCAATGGTTGTCGCATATTGCCTGATGACCGCTGTGCTCATTGCCTTGGGTCTGGCGTGGCCCTCGATCATGGAACAGATGCAAGAAAACGCTGAGCGCATCACCCGGGCGGTCCCAAGGTTGCACCCGCTGGGATTCGCGGGAATGGCGATGCTGATTGGGTTTTATGAGGAGCTTGTGTTTCGAGGGTTCCTAATGACGCGCCTTCGGCGAGTTACAGGGAGCTGGTTGTTAGCGGTCGTGCTCAGCACCGCGGTCTTCACGGGGCTGCACGCCATGGATCAGACTTGGACAGCCCTCGTCGCCGTGTCCATTCTGTCTCTTGTCTTCAGCGTAGTGACAATTTGGCGTCGTTCCATTGTGCCGGCTATCGTAGGCCATGCGCTGTTTGACCTGTTACAGTTCCTTTGGTTGGACCTTCAGATGGGCGATTCATGGGCGTGAGTGACCAAGACAGCCGCGTAGCTTTTTCCATCCGCCCCGCGAGACGCGAGGACTATCGTGAGATCGTCGAGGTGTGGCACCGCAGCGGGCTGCCGACGCGGTTGCAGGGACGGGAAAGTGACGAGGCCTTCCAACGGCAGCTTGAGCGGTTCTCCGGTCTTTACCTTGTCGCGGTCGCCGGAGACCGCATGGTCGGTGTGGTCCTCGGCACGCACGATCACCGAAAAGGCTGGATCAATCGGTTGGCTGTCCTGCCCGAATATCGTCGACACGGTGTGGCGGTGAACCTGGTCACAGCTTGTGAAAAGGCCCTGCACGCCGCTGGGATCGAGATCATCGCCGCCCTCATCGAGCCCGAGAACGCAGCCTCTCGTGCGCTTTTCGAGAGATTGGGTTATCGCAACGACCTCCCCGCACGATACTACCGAAAGCTGGCCCGGCCGGACATCTGACCTGAACGGGACCGCGCTTCCAGCACGTTTGCATATTCAGGTCAACTGGGTATATTGGCCTCTCTCGAACGAGAACGGACGGGTGTCTCGTTGTCTCATGCCACACCGCGGCATCGCGGCTGGCCCGCGGGTTACACCGAACGTGAGGAGATGATGGTCGAGGGATAGCTTCGGCACTGTTATGCACAAACAGGCACACTTACCGGAGGCGTTTGCCGATCTTGGCATCGAGGTCCGATTCCTAAAGGCCCTGCTCAAGATGCAGTTCGTCGAGCCCACGGACATTCAGCGACGGATGATTCCCCACGCCCTTACCGGGCGGGATCTGCTGGGTCAGGCGCGGACGGGGACGGGGAAGACGGCCGCCTTCGGACTTCCCATCCTCCAGCAGTTGGACCCCGCAGGGCGGCTTCAGGCGCTGTGTCTTGCCCCGACACGAGAGCTCGCGGTTCAAGTGAGCATGGAGCTGGTTCGGCTCGCCGAATTCGCCAATCTGCACATCGTGACCGTGTACGGTGGGCAGAAAATCGCCACCCAGCTCCACAAGCTCGGTCGCAGGCCCCACTTTGTGGTCGGCACCCCGGGACGGGTGATGGATTTCATGCGCCGCGGGGTCTTGAAGATGGACACCGTGCGGTATGTGGTTTTAGACGAGGTCGACCGAATGCTCGACATCGGTTTTCGGGACGACATTAAAGCCATTCTCAGAACCGTAACCGGGACCCACCAGACGATCTTCGTATCTGCGACCATCGATGACGAAATCAAGCGACTCGCAAAGCACTTTATGAGCAATCCCGTGGATTTGGACGTCTCGCGGGATCACATCACGGTCGACGAGGTGGATCAGTCGTATGTGACGGTTGAAAGGCACGACAAGTTCCGCCTCTTGCGGCTTCTTCTCGAGCAAGAGGATCCGCCGATCTGCATCGTGTTCTGCAACACCAAGGCCTCCGCTCGAAAACTGGCGAAGAAACTCTATGACGCGGGTCTGAATGCAAGAGAAATCCATGGTGATCTCGTCCAGCGCAAGCGCGACCGTGTCATGGACAAGTTCCGAAAGCACCAGATCAGGGTGCTCGTGGCGACCGACCTGGCATCCCGCGGCATCGATGTGAGTGAGATCTCACATATCATCAACTACGACATCCCCGTCGATCCGGAAGCGTACGTCCATCGGATCGGGCGGACCGCCCGCATGGGGGCAAGGGGAACCGCAGTCATGCTTGTGACCCGGGACGAGGGCAAGGAGCTGACAAGCATCGAAATGCTGATCAACAAACAGATTCCCGAGCGAACGGTGCCGGGTTTTACGCCCAGACCGCCGCGTGAGGAGGTCGAAGCGGCCACCGAGCCGACGCCGGTATCGCGCTTTCAGGCTCCGGTTTTTGCATCAGAGGGCGTTTCGACCCAGAAGCTCCCACCAAAGACGCTCGGCAGCCGATTCAAGCCGAAGCGAGGGCGTCGGCGGTTGTAGCGGCCGAGGGGCCGGACGCTCCCTTTGTTTCGATCGATGCCCGCTTTCATATGGGCTTGGGCAGGTGATCGTGGAACACATGGACCTCGATTCCGAAGATATCTTGGCCGATTCCCAGGTGCTTGCCGAGGAAGGTCTTGACCGCAGCGGTGACGAAGCAGAGACCGACGCCTCGGAACTTCGGGTCCATCGCCTCCATATACGCAAACGCAGACTCGGTCGCCGGCTCGACAAGTACCTTCGCGGCCGCTACCCCCAAATCTCCCGCACCGTCATCCAGAGATACATCAAGCAGGGGCTCGTCCGGGTAAACGGCCTGCCCTCTAAGGCAAGTTACGAACCAGCCGGCGGCGACCTGATCGAGATAAGCCTGCCCCCGCCCCCGCCGTGCGAGCTGGTTCCCGAGGACATTCCCCTCGACATCATCTATGAGGACGAGTGGTTGCTGGCCATCAACAAGCACGCGGGCATCGTCTGCCACCCCGCCCACGCCCCCCAGACCGGCACCGTTGCCAATGCGGTGGCATTCCATGCCGAGAAGCTGAGCCGGGGCACCGAGCCCTTCCGCCCCGGCATCATGCACCGCTTGGACAAAAACACCACCGGCGTCATGCTGATCGCCAAGACCGATGAAGCCCACTGGCGGGTGGCGTTGCAGTTCGAGCGGCGCACGATACGAAAAGAGTACTTCGCCATCTGCGAAGGCGAGTTTCAACTCGACGCCGACATCATCAACAAACCCCTTGCCCCCCACCCCGCGACGACCCAGCGGATGATCCTCCCGACCATCAATCCCCCGCGACAGGCCATGTTCAAGGAAGCCATCACCGAGTACCACGTCAACACGCGGTACCGGGGGTTCACGACGGTCGATTTGTTCCCCAAGACCGGCCGCACCCACCAGCTTCGCGTGCATATGTCATCAATCGGTCACCCCATCGCCGGCGACACCCTCTATGGCGGTCGACCGGTCAGCGAAGCCGATCTGACCGGCTCCGGCGACACCGAGCCGATTCTAAACCACCAGGCATTGCACGCCCGCCGCTTGAAGCTCATCCACCCCATCCGCGAAACCCCGCTCGAACTTGAAGCCCCACTCCCCCCAGACATCCAGCGCGTCCTCGACTTGCTCGAAACCCACCGACGGCGATGATTGGGCGGGTGCCCCATTCCCGGCTCGTCGGAGTCTGTCGGTTTAATGCCAGCCGCGTTGAGTGGCGGCATGTCGTTGGACCTC
>CAYOQG010000286.1:0-7338 GCA_964405925.1 uncultured Phycisphaeraceae bacterium
AGCATGCCAGATCGGAACGCCGGCGCGTAGATGGGGTTCATTCAGCGGACACCAATGTATGAGAGTCCCCACGCTTTTTGATGATCTATGACGGTGCAACCAGTTATACCTCTTGCACTTTCGGGAACGGTGATTTAGCAGCCACCGGCAGCGATTTCGGCGATCAGGTCACGAGGAACGCCGATGTCAGCTACCTCCACCCGACCCACGAACGGTGCAGCCACGTTCTTGGTGAACCCGATCTTTGCCGCGACGAAGGTGATCGTCAGATCGGCCTTGATGGTCGCGTTCGAGGGTGCTCCCGTATCGCAGTCGAGACCGGAGGGCACATCGATGGCCACCATCGCGTGTTTCTCGACCGAGTTGATGGTCTCGATGAGTTCTGCCGTCGGGCTGCGAACGATGCCGCGAAACCCCGTACCCAAAAGGGCGTCGATCAGGATCTCGTGCGCCCGAATGGACCGGGCTATGGCCCGCTGTCCGCGCGAGTCGAGGGCGATTGTCCGCTCGAGTCCCATGGCTTCAACGATCGCGAAGTTCGCTTTCATGTCCGGTGTCATACGAGGGACGTCCCCGGTAACGAGAAGTCGAACCGACCAGCCAGCGTTGTGCAGATGCCGGGCAATGACACACCCGTCGCCACCGTTGTTTCCGGGTCCACAGCAGATCAGCGCGCTATCGCTCTGACCGTACAGGTCTCGGATGATGGCCGCAGCGTTTCGCCCGGCATTCTCCATCAGAACGATGCCCGCAATGTGGTAGCGTTCGACCGCGGCTTTGTCCGCGCTGCGAACCTGGTCGCGTGTCAAGACAATGCTCATGAGCAACACTTCCGAGGTCTGCAAAAGAGAATCCGCAAGACTAGAAGACACAGAGGAACCAGTTCGCCCTACGGTTCGGTCCTGTCTATCACCGAGGTCACCTGCGTATCAACGTCATGGATCGACTCGTGCAGGGCAACGGTCGCGTCCCGCGCTGCACGGGCCAAGCCGGCAGGCCACACAAACACAATCAGCAGTGGAATACAGCACAGAGCAAGACCCCAACGAAGTGCCAACCCACCGGCAGGCGTTGCCTCCTCAACTTCGCTTCGAATGTACACCGTCGCTACGATACGCAGGTAATATGCTGCCCCGATGGCAGAGTTGACGACACCGATCACCGCGAGCACGACCAACGGACCCTGAAAGGGATGAGCGCTATCGAGCGAGAACGCGCTGCTAAACACGTAGAACTTGCCAAAGAACCCCGCCATCGGTGGAATGCCCATGAGGCTGAAAACACAGACCGCGAGCGCCAGTGCCGCAGCCGGTGCACGGTGGGCAATCCCCGCCAGATCGTCCAGGGTCTCGGCTGCCCGCCCCCCGGTCCTGAAGGCAGCCAAAACCGCGAAGGCGCCCAAGTTCATGGCACCGTAGACAGCAACGTAGAAAAGTAGTGCCGCGACGCCGTCACGCATCGGCCCCTCACCAGCGACCGGGCCGACCAGCAGGGCGATCAACATATACCCCGTATGGGCGATGCTGGAATAGGCCAAGATGCGCTTGACGTTTTTCTGGAGCAGCGCCAGGACGTTTCCAACCGTCATCGTCGCCGCTGCAATCACCCAAACCATCCAGTAGGCACTCACCGGCATATCCCAGTGACAGGCAGCGAACACTTTCACTAAGGCAACAAACCCGGCGAATTTCGGGACAAAACCCAACAGGCCCGTCACCGGTGAAGCTGCACCCTCGTAAACGTCGGCCGCATACACGTGAAGCGGAACGGCAGCTACCTTGAAAGCGAGACCGGCGAAAACCAACAGCAACCCGATCAAGGCTCGAGAGCCCATCTGCCCGTCAGACGCAAGATTCGACGTCATGACGCCGTCAGTTAACGTGTAAAGCGTAGTGGTGCCTGCTGCTCCGTACAAGAAACTCAGACCGTAGGCCAAAATCGCTGCGGACATCGCCCCAAGGAAGAAATACTTCACCGCAGCTTCCGAAGCCCGCCCGTCCACACGACTCAGTGCGATCAGCACGTAGGTCGGTATACTCACCAGCTCGATTGCGAAGAACAGGACGATGAGATCGTTGGCCGACGCGGTGAGCAGGATGCCGAGCAGCGAGAACAAGATCATCGCCATGTACTCGCCGCTCTCTTCCGCAACCGGTTGCTGCCAATTGACCAGCACAATGAGCAAACCAACGGCCAGGGCAATCAAGCGCGTGTAGTACGTTAGCGAGGTCAGCCAAAGCCCCGGGACGGCAGCAGCGTCAGCGGGTGTGCCCTGTCGCCAGGTCACCCACAGCGCCAGCAGCACAAAGATCAGGGTCACCGGTGGTGCGCGCTGGACACGCTGTGATGCACCGGAGACGCCAACAATAAGCGTAACGCACGCTCCGATAAGGAGAATGAACTCCGGTGCGAGATCGAATAGCGTTTCAACGCTCATTCACGGTACTCCGCAACGTCGGTTCGACGCGTTGCAGCGATGGTCTCCACATTACTTCCCGCAATCGCCCACTTCGCGAGCACTTACCACACGCGCAGTCCCATCCGTGCGTGACCGGTGGCGTAACTACCTGCGGCTGCAGCCACGCTCCGGAATCGGGAATGTCCGCTGCTCGAATCACCCGCAGCATGGCCGGCGACAACGGACCGCAAACCACTTCACCTAAACCGTCGCCCCCCTCGCGATCGCTCTTGGCACTCTGATCGCTGACGCGTTCAATGGACCGCTCTCGTTCCAGATCGGGCAGGATCACGTCATCGCCGCTTCGGTCCGTGATAGCTTGGTTGCCCAGAATGTTCTGCCGAATCGCGACTTCGAACTCGTCTAGCATGGGCTTCGGCCACACGCCGATGATCACACAGGCCAACGCGATGGGAGCAAGAACACCAATCTCACGATGTGTCAGGTCACGCGTCAGACCTGTGGATGTGTCCGGTGTGTTCGGCGGCTGCTTCAGCGGGCCAAAGAGCACCCGCTGACACATCCATAACATATAGACGGCGCTGAGAATGATGCCCGTGGCTGCAGGAATCACGTAGCCGTAGCCAAGGGGACCCGGTGTGAAGCCGTCCCAGACGGTTGTTGAAGTGGCTGTCCCCAGCAAGACGAGAAACTCACCCACGAATCCGTTCAACCCTGGCAACCCGACACTGCTTAAAGTAAAGAACACCAGGAAGAATGCCAGCCAAGGCATCTGCCGGGCGAGCCCACCGATCCTGTCGATTTCTCGCGTGTGGTAGCGCTCATACATACACCCTACAACAAGGAACAAAGCGCCGGTTGACAGTCCATGGTTGACCATATAGAGCACACCACCACTGATTCCCATCACCTTTAGACTGAAGAGGCCCAACATGCAGAAACCGAGGTGGGAGACCGACGAATAGGCGACCAGCTTCTTGACGTCAGTCTGCACCCAGGCTGCCAGTGCGGCATAGACGATGCCGATGACCGCCAAGACTGCGACCGCAGGAGCCAGCTCGAACGAGGCATCGGGAAGAATCGGAATGCTGAGCCGGCAAAAGCCGTATGTGCCGAGCTTCAGCAACACACCGGCCAGAATGACACTGCCAGCCGTAGGGGCCTCGGTATGCGCTAATGGCAACCATGTGTGGAATGGGAATAGAGGGACCTTGATGGCGAAACCCGCGGCAAATGCGAGGAAGATCCACCACTGCACATTTGCGGGAATGAGCCCCTCCCGACCCAGACGCGTCAGCTCCTGGATATCAAGTGTCAGCGTGCCGGTGCTCGTAAACGCGAAGTAGGCCATGTAAACAAGACCCGCGAATGTAAGCACACTTCCCGCAATTGTATAAATAAAGAACTTGTTGGCAGCGTACTGGCGCTCTGGACCACCCCAAATCCCAATCAGGAAATACAGTGGGACCAGAGTGAACTCGAAAAAGACATAAAACAGAAGCAGGTCAAGCGCACAGAACACACCCGACATACCCACTTGCAGCAGTAACAGCAGTATGTAGTATTCACGAACCCGCGCGCGAACGGCGGTAAAGCTCGACCAGATGCACAGCGGTGACAGCAAGGACGTCAGGGCGAGCAGCCAGATACTGATCCCATCCACGCCGACGCGATACCCTATGTCAACTGCGGCCGACTCTTGCTCACTTCCGACAACCCACGGCACGTGAGCGGTCATCACAAACGAGCCCGGAGCCCAATCGGTCGCTGTTCTTACCTGATGGTAACGGACGACGGCCACAAATGTCAGCACCAATGTGATTAGTGAGAGGTAGAATGCCCAGTTGCGGATGGTTACCTCGTCGTCCCGCCGCGGAAACAGCAGGGCAATCGCCCACACAAGCGGGGAAAAGACAACCAGTGTTAGAATCCAGCCATCCAACGCTTAGACTCTACCTCAGTAAACGCAATCCCGAGCCCCAGGCAAAACCCGTCCCGATAAGGTCGAGAGCCGCGCGGAACAACTCACTCCCGATGGGCTCCAATTCTCCAGATGTTGTGACCGAACTCACCCATCTCACGCCCAGAAAACCAGCACGACCATGATGGCAATCCCAGCCACCATACTCAGTCCATATCCCTGTAACATGCCCGACTGAAGAGTTCTCAAGACATACGCGACACCGCGCGGAATGGCGGTGACCAGCCAGATCAGACCGTCAACAAAGTAATCATCGAGCCCAACGCATACACGACCGGTCAGTCGCGTCGGCTCGACTACGCCCGCCTGATACCCTTGATCCACGTAGTACTTGTTCCACAGCGTCTTATATGCCCGCGGCATCGATGTTCGCAGAAGCTCCGGGATCCAGGTCTGCCGCACATAAAGCATGTAGGCGGCCCAGATCCCAACGATCGAGATGATCCCGGAGACAATCATCAAGCCATAGTGCGACCAAAAGCTAACGTGCCCAGCCGCCAGTGCGGCATGCTCCGTGAGATGCACAGGATTGTTCGCCACAAAAGTGTGCTCAAAGACGGGGGCGAGGAAATGATGGAAGCCGCGTCCTGTTGTCTCGATGCCGACGTAGCCGGCACCAAACGCCCCGATCGCCAAGATAACCAACGGTACGAGCATCCAATGCCCCGACTCGTGGGCGTGCACACCTTCTGGTACCCGCTCAGGTCCGAAGAAGGCGAGGAACACCATTCGAAAAGTGTAGAAGGCCGTCAGCAAAGCCGTAACTAGGCCAATCACGCCAAGGGCGGGATGAACGGTCAGTGCGTGATGAATGATCTCGTCCTTGCTGAAGAAACCACTGAAGAACGGAAAACCAGCTAGGGCGAGTGAGCCGACCACAAATGTTCCGAATGTCCAGGGTAACAGCCTCCGCAGCCCGCCAAACTCGCGGACATCGATGATCCCACCCATCGCGTGCATCACGCTGCCGGCGGCGAGGAACAACAAAGCCTTGAAGAAGGCATGTGTGAACAAGTGGAAGATCGCGGCGTCCGCAGCATACACACCCGCCCCCAAGACCATGTATCCTAGTTGACTGATCGTCGAATACGCTAAGATGCGCTTCATGTCCGTCTGGGCAAGCGCAATCGTCGCCGCAAACAGTGCGGTTAACGCACCCACCGTCGCGACGACCACCATGGCTGTGTGCGAGGCCGTGAAGATCGCTCCACAGCGAGCAACCATGTACACGCCCGCGGTCACCATTGTCGCAGCATGGATCAGGGCGGAAACGGGCGACGGACCCTCCATGGCATCGGGCAACCAGACGTGAAGCGGCAACTGGGCACTCTTCCCACATGCTCCGCAGAATAGGAGCAGGGCAATCGCCGTGACACGATTGTCGGTCAGCGGATCACCGGATCCGGTTACACCTTCGCGGACCATCTCAAAGACAGCACCATATTCGAGCGTCCCAAAGGTCAAATAAATAAGGAAGATGCCGAGACCGAACCCGAAGTCTCCCACGCGGTTCACAAGAAACGCTTTCTTGGCGGCTGCTGCCGCAGCCGGCCTCTGGTAATAGAACCCGATCAGCAAGTAGCTACAGAGTCCGACGGCCTCCCATCCTAGATACAACAGAACGAAGTTCCCACCGAGCACAAGCGCGCACATCGAGAACACGAACAGGGCCATGTACGCGAAGAAACGCTCGTAGCCACGCTCCGGCTTATCATGCTCTCGCATGTAATCCCGGGAATAGATTACGACGAGTAGTGAGACACCAGTCACCGTGATGAGCATGATGGCTGTCAGTGGATCGATCAGGAACTCGACGCGGAACGCCGAGTCAGTCCCGTTGGCTATCCATTCATAGACAGAGACGACCGCAGTCCGCGCCTCATCCGGCACACCGCCGAACTGGCCTAGCAGCACCACGGCCATCACAAACGCGATAGCCACACCGATAATCGCAGGCCAGTGCGTTCGGTCACGCAAGAGCGGCCGCCCCAGCGCACCGGCGATAATCGCCCCTGCCAACGGCGTGAGGAGAATCAAAATCCCACAGATCTTTAACGTCTCAACCGGCATCACACTTCAGACAATCAGGTGTTCCAGTGCTCAGCTTCTTCGTAATTCGCCATTCGTAATTCGTAATTCGCCATTCTCATCCATACATGGCTGACCATGCCTCGGCATCCAACGTTCCCTTACGCCGGTAGAGCATGACCACCATTCCCAATGCGAGTCCAGCCTCCACGGCTGCGATCGCCAAGAGGAGCAGGGCAAACGCTTGACCATCAAATCGCTGGTTTAGTCGGCCAAACGCCACCGCATTGAGCACCACACCCTGAAACATGATCTCCGTCGACAAGAAGATCACGATCAGGTTCCGGCGGGCAAGGAAGCCGACCAGGCCGAGGGCGAAGAGTACCGCACCCAGAATGACATATTCGGTCACACCATCCATCAGTAGGGCTCCACCTCCTTGCCGATCCGGCCCAGTGGCTTTCGCGGGCCTATGAATCCTTCGGTCGGCAGCTTCTTTCGTGACATCGCGATGGCTCCGATCATGGAGATCAGAAGCAGCAAACCAGCCACTTCGAGGGCCACCACATGATTGGTCATCACCACCGCACCGACACCCGGGGTATTGCCCTCGAGAACTAGTCGTCCAGGATCTGCGGCGTCGGTGGACGCGATGGGCTCAGCCATGCCCGCAGTCCCCTGCGGTGGTCGTTCTGCGTGGGCGGCGATCGCCGCCATAAGCACGAAACCGGCGCGTTTCACAAATTCTTCGGGACGTTCGCTCCACGCGACCGCCTTCGGGTAGGCTAAGGCAGTTCGTTCGAACAGGTTGGCGCAGCATTGGTCACACAGGTCCCACGAATCGAACTCGGCAACCCATGCTTCCATCATCTCATCCGTCACGGCCCGGGGATCGGCCACAATACCAGCC
>CAYOQG010000287.1:0-7307 GCA_964405925.1 uncultured Phycisphaeraceae bacterium
GTTTCTCGACGACGGGACTTGCGGTACTATCTACGGTAACCATGTCGGCACCTCCAGCTAGGTGTCGCTTGGCCAGAGCCGGGTCGGTGTTTACGGCACCTTCTCGGCTCGCCTTGCGCACAGGCGGAGCCACCGTGTGGTTTAACAGCACAAACCACCGCGCCGCGAGGACGCAAAGGAAAGGCTCACGATGACTCCGCACGTTCTAGTTTTTCAAAACCATGTTGCATGATTTGTCCTGTCAAACCATACGAAAGCATGCACGATGGCCGCGCGGCCGTCAAGGGAAAAATCAAAAAAGTTTGGAAAAAGTTAGGCCAGTCCCCCGGCCGGGTGGCCCGCCCGCGTTTCACGAGTCCTGCGACTACCTGAGCCGCATGCTTTAGCTTGCGCGGACGTCCGCGCGGGCTAAAAGCCCGCGGCTCGGGTCTGCTGTCCCGAGAATCCTTTCTGGGCACGCGAAGACGATGGACCGAAAACGGATTCACGGTCCACCTAACCATTCCTAGCCCCAACGGGGCGAAACTATTTTAGCCCAGGGCAAGGCGAAGCCGCAGCCCTGGGTTGCCGTCCCCCCAAACAACATTAGCCCTGTAAGGGCGACCCTACGAACGCCCCCGTGTCGCCCGCGCTCTCATTTCGGCACAACGGGGCGACTCGGAGCTGTTCTGAGCCTTAGATTGCCGCCGCCTCATCCCCGCCCCTCGGGACAGTGCACCCGAATCCATCACCAGCCCACTCACGCACGATTTCATCAAGTAGCGTTCGAGGGCTTGGCCCGTCTCCCGACGCTTCGTGAATCGGCGTACAATCAGCCGCCACCCCGCCGAACCCCAGCCGTGGGACCCATGAAAAGGCTCGCGCCTTCCGAGGCGTCATCCCGTGCGCGATCTGCTCCACGTCGCAGCAACAAGTTGCAAAACCGCACACATAACCGGGGAACCCATCCACGGCAGCCGATACACAACCCGGCTGGGAGGCCAAAGCAATGAGCGGCTGGGACGTTCTCGGGATCATTGTGGTGATCGGCTGGGGGGGGCTGATGTTCCTCAAGCTGGCCGCAGACGAAACGGACACTGTCAGGCAAAACCTCCGCGCTCTTGATCGGCGGGAGCGGCAGGCAGAACAGAGACGCCGGGAAGGGACGACCCGCCAGGACCAGCCCGCTGCCTAGGTGGGACGACCAAATCCGCGGTTCCCCAGTTTACACGGTTGTAAGCAGCCCCAGTTGACCCTGGTAAGTGGGCTAATAGGATTATGGTGGGTCGCTTGCGGGTGCCGATAACGATCACGGAATCCCGCATTGTCGCTGCGGGATCGGGTCTCCGGGATCGGCACAGCCCCCGCAGATTAGGAACAACACAATGACGCTTCCCCCCGGGCGCTTTTCGCAACTACGCTGGCTCCAAAACGTCGTGTCGGTGTGTGGAATCATCGGTGCGCTGGTGCTGATGGGGCTGGGGATTGTGGGTTATGGGTCGTCGGAGAGTGCAGCCAACGTATGGATGGTGGCTGCCGGCGGGTTCGTCCTGATCCTGATGATCATGCTTATGACCTTCGCCCCGCTCCTGCTGAAGGTGGAGTCGACGATCACCAGGCAGCTCGGCGAGCTACGGGACCTTCATGAATCCACTATCAGGCTGCTGGCGTCGTTAGAGGCCATCGCGGAGAACACGCGGATCTCCGACGCAGCCAAGTCCGTGGCCCGCAGGGAGCAGGAGCTGGACGCGTTGCGCTCAGCCATTCGCGAGGACATTCGTCGTCAACGATGGGAGGTGGCCCTCAGTCTCATCAACGAGATGGAGCGCCGGTTCGGATACAAGGAAGAGGCGGATCGAGTTCGTGAGGAGTTGGACGACGCCCGAAACAGCGCGATCGACAAAAAGCTGCAAGAGGCCATCGACATGATCGAGACCCACTTCCAGGCCCACGACTGGGATCGCGCACAGGCTGAGATCGATCGACTCCTGCACGCTCTTCCTGACAACGCGAGGGCACTTGCCCTGATCGATCGGATGAAGGTGCTGAAAGCACAGCACAAAAGAGAGTTGCGCGCCGCGTGGGACGAAGCCGTCCGGCGCAACGATACAGACCAAGCGATCGACATCCTCAAGGGGCTCGATCAATACCTGTCGCCCGCCGAGGCCCAGGAACTCCAGGACTCTGCCCGAAACGTATTCAAGGAGAAGCTCCTCCAAATGGGCGTGCAGTTCCGCTTTGCGGTGACCGAAAAGCGTTGGAACGACGCTCTGTCGATTGGGCTGGAATTGGTCCGCGAGTTTCCCAACGCCCGAATGGCTGGTGAAGTACGCGAGGCCCTCGACACCTTGAGGGAACGGGCCCGCGCGGCTGCCCTTGCCGAAGGCACATCTCCGCCTCGGGCTTCGTCACCTGTTCTATAGGACTGCGATCCAATGGCATATCGAGAACGCCGCCACGGCGCAATGTCGTCCTCGATACACCGCTGTTTCGTTATCGGACGAACGATCTTCGATCTGGCCCTTCTCTCCGTGTTAGCAGCCCAACTGTCGTCAAGTCCGTCCTGAGGCCGTGTCTTTGGGACCTTCATTCAGTCGCCGCGCGTTCAAGTCGATAGGCACAGCATCGGAGTAATGTGCCGTGGCCGTGTGTGTTCGGTGCGCGCGTCGCACGTGCGGGGGTATGCGCAGTCGGCCCGGGAGGGCTGTATGGTTTACCATATAGCGAGCGGGAACGGTTCGGGAGAACGCCGGACTGCCTGGCATCGCTTCATCGACACCGTCTTGAGTTTGCAGTGCAAGGCGACGGGACTCGTCGTGGTCTTGACGCTCTCCGTCACCGCGCTCGTGTCGGGGTATTTGCTTCGGACCAGCGCTCGAGTCATCCAGCAGCGGCACGATGCCCAGAGTGTCCAGATGGCCTCGATGCTGGCCACGGCGGCGGCGCCACCGCTGGCGGAGGGTGATCTTGAAGCCCTCCAGGCGTTGGCGGACGACGCGGCGGACGGCGATCCGCTCCTGTACGTAATCTTCTCCGATGTTGACGGTCGCCAGCTCGCCGTCGCCCAACACCGCGGTGCGAACGTGCTGAGGCAGTTCGGTGGGGCCACGACGGAACACCTTCCCGTCCCCGGCAGGCCGGTGTCGTACTGTGGGACGGCAGACGTGCCGGTGTTTCTGGATGTGACGTACCCCATTGCCCTCCGTGAACCTGCCGCATTCGGTGTCGCCAAGACGCCGTCACGGCTGCTTGGATACGCCCGGACGGGGATGGTGGCGAGCGAATGGCACCGGAGCATGTCGAGTACGCTTGATTTGATCATTGGTGTGGGGCTCCTCGCCACGGTGGCGGCCATCCCCTTGGGATTCGTTCTCGTTCGGCGGTTGGTGGCACCGCTGGAAGGGCTTGCCGACGCCATGTTCAGGTTTTCAAAGGGAGATCTGGACGTTCGCAGTTCCGTCGCCCGTCGAGACGAGATTGGACGCCTGGCCATGGCCTTCAACCGGATGGCGGACCAGCAGAAGCACACCCAAGAGCGCATCCTCCGACTCAACGAGGAACTGGAGAAGCGGGTTGCCCAACGTACGCAGCAACTCCGTGAGCTGGCATCGCGGGAGCCGTTGACCGGGCTTTACAACCGTCGCTACTTCAACGAGACCCTGGAGCGCCGCTTCTCGGAAGCCCTGCGATACAAGACGGATCTCGCGTGCGTGATGCTCGACCTTGATGGTTTCAAGGCGGTTAACGATGCTTTCGGACATCAGGTTGGTGACGCTCTTCTCATCTTGACAGCCACGACGATCTCGAGCCAACTCCGGTCCGCGGATGTCGCAGCTCGGTTTGGTGGGGACGAGTTCATCGTATTGCTGCCGCAGACTGACGGGGATCGGGCACGTGCTCTCGCCGAGCGCATTGTTGAACGTCTCAGCGAGGATGTACAGGAGCGGTTGCCCCAGGTCTGCATCAGTATGAGCATCGGGATTGCCAGCTTGTCCGACCTGGAGATCGACGACGCCGAATCGCTGGTTCGAACCGCCGATCACGCGTTGTACGATGCGAAGGCCATGGGGAAGAACCGTATCGTCTCCGCCACATCCCCCTTCAAGCCCGCTCCGGTTTGAGCGATTCCGCTCGGGATTGTGGATAATTGTCGGCGCACCGCGAATTAGAGAGAGCGGGGATCTTTCTAATCGCCGCGTGCGTTACCGGACGGTAGAGTATCATAGGTTGGGTGTGTGTCCCACGACCTCGCTACCGCCTGCCCATAGCGGAGGAGTGCACGCAGATGTTGACAGCCGTTGGCCAGTACGTAGGCGGCAAAGTCATAACCGCGGTCCTGGTCGTAGCCAGCGCTGGGGCCGTGATCTGGTTCTGGAAACACCCGGAGCACCTTCAGACCATCTGGGTGACGATCAAGTACGCTCTCGTGTGGCTTGGGTTTGTGATCGTCTTGCCCTGGGCGACGTTCTTCGTCACCCCTTGGGTGGTCTCGAAGGACTCAAACTCGGCCGCTGCCGTGATGTTGCTCGGGTACGCACTGGCAGACGCGGTCTTCGCGTTTTGCCTGATGGGCAGCATCCATGGTCACAATCTGCTGACCTGGATGGTGCTTTTGCTTGGTTTTCTCTCGGCGGCGGTTTACAATTTTAAGGTGTGCGAATACCAGGCCATGAGGCTCGAGGATAACTGAGCCTGCCGAGCCGCAATTCGAGGGGCGACGTGATGCCCGAACTGCGTGAAGGGGATCGGATCAGCAACTACCTGCTCGAGGCCCGGTTGGGAGCCGGGACCTTCGGGGAGGTGTGGCGCGCTCGACACCATGTCTTCGGTGACGTTGTCGCGATCAAGATCCCTACAGACGCGCAGTACGTTAGAAACCTCCAACGGGAAGGTGTCGCGGTCCACGGGCTGCGCCATCCCAACATCGTCCGGGCGATCGATCTGGACCCCTATGGCGATCCGCCCTATTTCATCATGGAATATGTCGATGGTCCGTCACTCCGCGCCGTCATCGATCAGCAGGGTGTCAAGTTCCCGATCCAGGCGGCTGTCACCATCGTGCGGGGAATCCTCCAGGCTCTGACCGCTGCTCACGGTGCTGGACTGATCCACCGTGATCTCAAGCCTGCCAACATTCTGCTAAAGGGTCCGGTGGCCAACCTGGCTTTGTTGACCGAGCAGGCGGTCAAGGTGACGGATTTCGGACTCGGGCACGTGGGCGGGGTGACAACACAGTCGATCATGCAGAGTGGAAGCCGGTTGACTGAGGATGGGCGCAGCGTTGCGGGCACGCTCGCGTACATGTCACCTGAGCAGAAGGCGGGTGACGAGCTGGATGCCCGGAGTGATTTGTACGCCTGTGGGATCATCCTTTTTGAAGTGCTCACGGGGGACCGGCCCCAGGGTAATGAATTGCCGCGCACCCTGCGTCCGGAGGTGCCTGCGCACCTCGACGACGTGTTCAAACGGAGTTATGCGCGGCGCGAGCGAAGATATGACTCCGCGGAACAGATGCTGGCGGCACTTAGCCCTGAGCGATCCCGGGTCGCTCCTCCGCCTCCGCCCGTATGGGGTCCGCATGGTCAGGGGCTGCGTTGCCCTC
Source organism: uncultured Phycisphaeraceae bacterium (assembly GCA_964405925.1). Classification (GTDB taxonomy): domain Bacteria; phylum Planctomycetota; class Phycisphaerae; order UBA1845; family UBA1845. The sequence goes on from CAYOQG010000287.1 coordinate 5,582, forward strand.
GTTGTGAGAGGCTGGTTCATCGTGACGATCAGTTCTGCATTTATTGCGGCCAGCAGCTCGCGGCATCGGTTCCACGGTGTCCCAAGTGTCAGGCGTATCCCCACGCGAGCGATCTATTCTGCATCTTTTGTGGTAAGGACCTCCGGGTATTGAAGTAAGTTAGGCCGGAGGGCGATCATGCACGGCGACGTTCTTCTCATTATCTTGATCTTGGTTTTTGGGTGCGCCGCGTTTTTGTTCGGTGTCATTTACGTGATTTGTCAAGTCCTGGCCTGGATCGGACGTGGACTGTTCGGTATCTTCATGCCACGTCGGTCGGCCGGAGAGCCCGGGGCGGCGCCAGGCCACCGCAGAGGGCGGGTTTGCCCACGCGCGGGATGTGGTAAGGTCGAGTATCGCGACGCTCGATACTGCAGCCAGTGTGGTATGCCGCTGGCTTGAGTATTGACGTGTGGCGAGCTGTGGGAATCCATGACCACCAACGCAGCTAAAGCGCTTAAGTACGAGACCGAGTTTCTGTCCGGTGTGGAGGCCAATTTCGAGGCTGCCAAGGGCAGGCAGTTTCGCGGTTCCGTCTGGCAGCGATCGCAGCATGACGAGAGCGATCGCCTTCGGGCCTTGCTCGCTCAGAATCGCATCTTCGATCGTGAGCGGCTCAAGACGCTGCCCTCTAACCGGCGGGTGGCCCTGCACGGGTTCGAGCGGCGGATGCTCTTGTGGAAGCGTCGCACGGGTGTGGCCATTGCGTCCGTACTGTCACCGATGAGTCACTATGCTGCGTCGCCGGAATCGGAGGATGCTCCACCGATCGGTCTGGGCGAGCTCAACGACCATGTGCGTCGGTTGGCTTCGGATCTCAAGGTACCGCACATCATCGGTGTGTGCGCGACGAGTGGTTTCACGGACGAGGCCCGCCATGCGAAGATCGATCTGCCGAACGCGACCGTGGTCCTTGTCGAGCCGGACGGCCGCGGCGGGTGGCGGACCACGTCCACGAGTGACACAGTCGAGCCCCACGTTCTGAAAATATTTGATCCCGAAACCACGAACGAGAAGATAGAGCGAGTCCGCCAGGTAGTCGAAGAGCACAGCGCGGACCTGCTCATCGGTGGCTTGTCGTCGACTTCGCTGATGAACAAGACCGGTCTTGAAAAGGAAGTGGTTCGACGCGGGCTCGAGAAAGCCGCGATGGCTGATCCAGAGTTGAAAGTGTCCGAAAAAGAAGGTGAGTTCCTGCTGTTCCGTGGAGCGCCGGTCCAGCGCCGGGAGAAAAGATCGATGAATGTCGTCGAGCGCATCAGGCAACTGTTTTCTCGCGAAGGCGACGAGGCTGAGAAGACAAACCTTCTCGCAGAGCGTCGGGCCGCGCTCGCCCAGCGTCGTGATCGCATCTACGGAGACATCGCCAAGCTCGAAAACAAAGAAGCGGATCTGCTGGCACAGGGTAAAGCCGCCACCTCCCATGTGCCCAAGCGCCGACTGGCCGCCCAGCTTGCCCAACTGCGAAAGGATATCGCACGGCAGAACACCACGGCGGCCATGCTGAATCGGCAGATCGACATCATCAGCACGGACATTCACAACCTCACGCTCATCCAGCAGGGTGAGATGGCCAAGCTCCCCGATACCACTGAACTCACGGAGAACGCCGTCAGGGCGGAGGAGATGCTGGAGACGCTGCAGGCAGACGCCGAACTGGTCGGACAGCTCGAGACGGGGATGGAGG
>CAYOQG010000288.1:0-7147 GCA_964405925.1 uncultured Phycisphaeraceae bacterium
CCTCGTTGCTTATCTGGCGGTTTACAAGCTGCTGGGCTTTGGAGGGATCAGCAGCGGCCTATACATTGATCCTATGGCCGATCCGATTCGATATATGAGTCACCTCATCCGACACCTGCCGATTATGTTTCTCGCCACGCTGTCGCCGGTGCCACCGAGCCTCGCGATGTTCATGCCCGAGACGGTCCGACCGCTTGCCGTGGCAGGAGCTGTCGCGTTTCTTGTATGGCTGGTGGGTCTGTGGCCCATGCGAAGGAGCGGGCTTGTCGCGTGGGCCATGAGTGTCTACATCATTGCACTCCTTCCCCAGTTGGCGACCGATGCGAGCGAGCGAGGTCTTTACTTCCCGACGATCGGGTCAAGCATCCTACTGGCTCTGCTTCTCGTGCAGATAGGTCCGATCGCTCGCAGGGTTTCGTCCACAGGCGTTCGAGCTCCGCTGGCTACCCGAATCGTGGGTTGGGCTGTGGGGCTGTGCATTCTCGTCCCTGGTGTCCTCTTGGCCGCGGTGATGCCCTTTATGTACTTGCCCAGCTTCGAGAAACCATACGAGCAAGTCGCGCCTGCCTTCCCAACAATCGATGAACGAAAGCCCGAATGCGTGCTCTTGCTCAACACGCCGGGATTCATCCACACCTTCTACCCACCCGCGATTATTGAGCACCACGTTGGTCGCAGCATCGATGTGCGTGTACTCTCGTCGATGAACGGGATCGTCAGTGTGGAGCGGGTCGATGAGCGCGGCTTCATCGTGCGAGCTGACCGAAAAGGCTGGCTTACGAACGTCTTCGCCTCCATGCTCCGTTCGCCGAAACCGCCGAAACCGAACAAGGTTTATCAGAAGGGATTCATAAGGGCCACGCTTCTCGAGATGAGCTCGGACGGCCGCGACGTCCTGGCTGTGCGCTTCGATCTGGACCGTCCGCTCAGCGATCCGCGTATGCTGATCATGCAGTGGGATGGCGAGACTTTCCGCCCCATCGAGCTGGCTGCACTACCGGTCGGCGAGACGGTCACTTTGGCTGACACCTCGGACGTGTGGGCCAGCATGTGGTGATTTGCCCGGCGTGGGTACCGCTGCTGGGCCTAAGCCGCCAGCTCCTCGCAAAGCGCCCCACCGAAACGCTGGCGGAGTCTGGTCAAGATTTCCTTGTGGATCTGGCTGACGCGAGACTCCGACAGGTCCAAAACCGCACCGATCTCCGCCATCGTCATCTCTTCAAAGTAGTAGAGCAAAAGGACAAGTCGTTCCTCCCGAGCCAGCCCCTTGGTGAGAAACCGGGTCAGAAGCTCGCGCGAAACTTGGACGGCTGGATCCTCGGACCGGGTGTCACGGATGTCCCAACTATGGGTGGCACCTTGGGAGCGCCGTTCGCCGGAGGGCTCCATGGCACTGAAATGCACCTCCTTGCCCAGTTGTGAGAGTCGCGAGAGATAGTCATATCGATCGACGCTCATGTCGAGGCGTTGGGCCAGCTCGCCCTGCGACGGGGAATACTCGAAGTCGGTTCCCAGGGCTTCCTTCGCCAACAGGCGTCTCTTCTCGAAGGTTCGTACCGTTCGGCTTTGGGGGTCCAGGCTTCTCAGCCAATCCATCACCGCGCCGGCAATCCGCTGCTGGCAGAAGGTTTCGAACTTGGCTTTGCGCTCGGGGTCGTAGGCTTCGACGGCCTCGATCAATCCGTCAAACGCTGCGCTGCAGATCTCGTCGTACGACACCTGCGCGGGCAGCTTTCGAGAAAGACGTGCCGCGTGCGTGTGGACAAGATGGCTGTAGTGCATAACGATTCGATTGCGCACATCGATCGATCGACTCGAGAGATAACGCTTCCACATATCATCGACGGTCAGTTCTCTGCGGGGCATCGTTCGGCTCCGTTTTGGGCTCATTTGCCTCAGGCCACGCTCCAGCTTCCATCCCATTCCCCCGTATCGTAAGTATGCATGTGAATCCCCTCGGTCATTCTGGGATGTTTGGGTAGTATCGGCAATACACACAAACTAGGCCAAATGGATTTTGCTAAATCTCGAGAATTACTGCAAATCGATGACCGATTTCGGATGTGCCGATTTCGATACAGTTGTGTTCAGCCTAGGCCGAGAATGGCCGGGAGAGGCCTTCTCGGGGCGAAACCGTCATTCTTGCGCAGACGGTAGCAAATGCCGCTCACCGGCTTGCTCAGTACCTTCCGCCAGGTCCCGGGGCGAGACGCGGTGGGCTCCTGCGTGTTGGTGACGGCTGCCGCAGCGGCCTGGGTCGCGAATTGGAGCGACGTCCGATGGTGCGTAGGCCCCTGAGAGTTCGTTTTCCAGCCTGAGGAACCACGAGCAGTCACCTCGCATGATGCGGAACCCCCCTTCCGGCTTTGCCAGATCGTACGCTGCCCGAGCCGCCAATCCCCCCCTCTACCCGACGACTTGGTCGAAGAGGCCCGCAAACAGAATGAGTGTGAACAGCTCTCGGAAGCCCACTGTCGGGGCCCGATCTCCCCGTTGTCTGGCCAGGTGGCCCAAGCTTAGGTTTCGTTCGAGAAGTCCGCACAAACCGGGCTCGTGCTCGACCCCGACACGGCCATCGGAACCCCGATGGACAGATAGAAGCTGGCCCGGTGGCGTCTGGAGGCCCGACCGTCGCCCGAACTCTTGCATATAGGCGACGCGGGCGCCCCGACACCACCGGGCGTGCTTATGAGGCCGTCTCGATCTTCGTGTGGCGGTTACCGTATTTACCGGTTATGGGATGCACCCGGCCGTCTGTAGCACAAGAGGAAGCGATAGCCAGTTGGACGAGTCGTGTATTCACCGGCGGAGAGACGCCGAGCCGCCCCCTTGACAAGGGGAGCTGTGCCGTTGGCTGTCACCCATCCGGCATGTACGGTTTCGGGATTGTGAACACCACGATTATGTGCTGAAAAAAGGCCGTTGCCCGCGAAGGCTTGCGAAGCGATTGGAGGTCGAGTACGGTTTACAAATGCCGGGTTTTCTGGGCTTCTTGGCGTGGTCTCCAAACGCTTTCGGGACGCTGAGGTTGCCGGTTCGAATCCAGTCGCTCCGATGGCCGCGGTTTTGTCGTCGGCAGGTGCATCCCGCTGATTCCAATGGCGGCCGAATGAGCTTGCGACCTGTTTCCGGTTGCAGGCTGATTCCCAAGAAACCAGTGCATGGCGGTTTGTAGGGGGAGGGCTTCTCGCCTTCCACGCGCGGGCACAGGCGTAGGTTCTCGGAGGTTGGCGAATCGAGCTTTCAGACGCGGGTTCGAGTGGATGGTCATAATGAGCGATCGCGCGAACGCACCAACACCCGGTGTCATCTTTGATCTCGATGGTACGCTTGCGGACACCCTCAACGATATCGTCGACTCGATCAACTACGTGTACTTGCAGATCGGGCAGCCTCCGGTCTCGCACGACGTTGTCCGGCCGTGTATCGGCATTGGGCTCGTGGACCTCGTGCGGCAGACGTTGGGCGTCGATGACACGCGGACGATCCTCGGCTTGGTCGAGCAGTATCGCTCCGTCTACACAGAGCGGATGCTGCGGACGACACGGTTGTACGCGGGTATGGATGCCGTCCTAGACACGTTAACCGAGATGGGCATCCCGATGTGCGTCCTGTCGAACAAACCCCACGAGTACACGGTTCCGATTTGTGACGCACTTCTGAGCCGCTGGCCAATTGTCCGGGTCCGAGGTTGTAACGCGACCGAGAGTCGTAAGCCCGATCCTACCGTCGCGTTGGAGTTGGCCAAGGAGATGGAGCGGGCACCGTCGAACGTCTACTTGATCGGCGATTCCCACGTCGACGTCACTACAGCCCACAACGCCGGTATGATTCCGGTCGCAGTCACTTGGGGCTACGGCGACGGCACCGCACTCAAGGCCGCCGAACCAGCGTTCATGTTCGACGTCCCCACCAAGCTTATCGAGCTGACTCAAAGGGCTTCCCGCGCCCGATTTTGAACGATTCGGCACAGCTCGTGCGTGCCGTCGATTCGCTTCCCGATCCTGTCCTCTGCCAGAATCCGCGACAGTGTGGGTCTGACCGATTATAATAAGTCAAGCTGTCTGGCAAGAACAATCGCCCTTCAGTTTTACGGAAAATCTCCACTTGCAGCTTATTCTGCGTCGAATTACACTGCCATCGTCTCGACCGATTGCGGTGGCATACTCGTCCGGTGCCAGGACCGTCTAACCTGCAATGGGCGCCCGGTAAGGCACGACTCCTGCTGGCACCACGGACGACTCGTCTCGGCGAAGGCACGCCAGGGAAACTGACTCGGTACGTCGGGGCCTTCGCTGTCAAGATGACCGCCGGACGACCGGAAGAAAGATGACCTTCAAGTACGGTGGAAGGCTCTGTTAGGCCGCGGCACGCGTACGGAGTGTGCCTTGGGCGGCTCATGTACAGGCGTAGCCGTATTGCAAGGGAGCGTCCCGGGCGCAGCTTTGAAAGGAGGAGATTAAGGCGTGACATGAATGAATGGGTTCAATTCCGATGTCTAGCTCTTTCGGATGGAACACTTAACACACGAGAGGAGTAACAAAATGGGAATGTCAAGACTCAATATCTGGGTGCGAGACACCGTTCATCCGTTGTTGCCATATCAAAGCACCGGGCATAGTTATCGCGCGATTATCCTATCCTGCGAGACGCCGTTGACACCGCTCAACTATGGGGTGGTTAATAACGGCGTATTCCCGCTGACAGATACGGGTCCTGCCGGGGGGAAGGTTCACGGTGAGGTGGAGGTGCCGCCTGGAGTCTACCTCATCCGGGCGTGGGCTACTTGTAAGAACGTCTTTACGAGCTGGGCGTGGGTCCAGGTGTGTTGTGGCGAGACCGCCTGTGTAAATTTGATCACCAACCGATTCCGGCAATGCGTCACGGACACACAGTTGGTGGCCTTACTAGCGTCCTGGTGCCAGGCCCAGAACATCCCATTCAGCCCAGGGAGTAATGCCATAGATATCCCGCCGGAAGTACTGAAACGAGCCACCGAGGCTCTTGGGGAACTTGCCAAGCACCTACCAGAGCCGGACAAGGACTACGACAGGGAACTTGACAGAATGCTTCAAGAGATGAAGAAGGTGGCCAAGAGCGAGCGCGGCGCTTCAAAACCATAATCCATAGTGACGCTTGCTCGAGGTACTTCATCTCATGTCCCTGCCGCGCGGGGCAGTGGCGTCTTGTAGGCCCGGGTGGGATTCCATACTGGCTGGATTACAGCGGAGGAACAGCCAGCCCACCCGTGGGTGGGCTCCCAACCTCGGCAACTCTTGACACGCGCGTGTCGCCAGATCGTAAACCTATGCCGACACAACAAGGCCCACAAGAGCGTCTGGAAGATTCTTATTGGCCTCAAAGCCCTTCGGCAAAGTAGGCCACGGTCTGTGTTGCTCTATCGGCGGAGAGTGAGCTATGTGATGAAGCGGGCGTGGCTACTGTCGGGCGGCAGCTGTCGCGAGTGGGTGAGACGGTTGCCGTGATCGATGCACGAACAGCAGTGTATCCTGTAATCGTTTTTGTCTGATCGTTTTCGATTTCCGTAAAGGAGCATTAGTATGGCGAAGCGCAAGAAACGCAAAGCGAGAAGCGGGGGCGGCGAACGTCCTCGGCGTGTGCGAGATCAATTCTCCAGCCTCGATCTGGGCAAGGTCCGACGCATCCGTCAGTTCAAGATTGACTACGATCGCGTTCGGAATCTGGAGTATGTCGACAAAAAGAAGCTGGCACCACAGTCGTTTGCGCAGTACCGTCGGATCGCGGCTCGAGCGGCGATGCAGACTGCGAAGCAGCGCCGGCCTGCGTTCTCCGCGGACCTGCGGTACCTAAGGACCTATTCGGCGTCGCAGTTTCCCAATGGGAAAATGCTCGTCCTGGTCAATCACGCGCTGTACCCGTCAATTAAGGCCTCGATCGATCAATACGTAAAGGACCTGGCCTACGAGGGTTACTTCGCGACGGTCTATCGGGTGAAGTCTGGCACACCGCCGGAGTTGCGCAAGTTTATCAAAGGGAAGCTACCGCTTGGCGGCGTCCTAATGGTCGGTAACCTGCCGACGGCGTGGTTCGAGATGGACGATGACTTTCACGACATACATTCGGAGTTTCCGTGCGACTTATACTACATGGACCTCGACGGCAAGTGGACCGACCCTGACAGCGACGGGAAATACAGCGGTCATCCGTCCGGCGTCGCACCAGAGATCTGGGTAGCCCGGCTTTGGACACCCACCATGAGCGGCAACGACGCCGCTTTGCTGAACGACTATTTCAGGCGTAACCATGACTTCCGGAAGGGCTTGTTCGGTTACTCCGACCGCGCCTTAGCCTATGTCGATGACGACTGGAAGCACTTTGGCGATTGCGCTTTTGACTACATGCTCCCACCAGCGAACATTGAGGTTATCACCGATCCTGCGACCACCGACGGCGATCGATACAAGGCTGAGATCAACCAACACCGCGCTTGGGCTCAGGTCTGTGCACACTCCTCGCCCGGTGGCCACTCCTTCCGTATTCCTACGGGAAGCGAATGGGTGCCCAACGGGTACCTGCGTGACGTCAACCCACCGAACGCCTATTTCTACAACCTTTTCGCGTGTAGCAATGCCCGATTCACACAGGCAGACTATATGGCGGGTTGGTACATCTTCGACAAACAGGGGGGCTCCAAGTGTAATGGACTCGCCGCCGTAGGCAGCACAAAGTCAGGTTCGATGCTGCTATTCGAGAACTTCTACGGTCCGATGGGGTCGGGCAAGCCCGTTGGAGATGCATACGTGGACTGGTGGAAGGCACTGGGCACGGCGCATGATCTTGGTGAGCGGCGATGGTACTACGGGATGGTGCTGCTCGGCGATCCCACCCTCAACTGGTGGAGTGGGGTTGTACCCAACTTGCGCAACCCACTCGACGGCGACACCTTCGATCATTATCCGCGGCGGACGAGTTTCCATTGGGACCCGATCGGTCTGAGCGGTGTCACCTATAACATCGAGATTGATGCTTTCGGCGCCCGTGTTGCGGGTAAGTGGGCGGCCGAAGCGAATCTCACTTGGCTGGTGTCGGGTTCGCTCAGCCAAAACACCTATGAACATCTCTTCGTGGGTGCCCAGCGTGGGCGTTGGCGGGTCCGGGCCAGGGT
>CAYOQG010000289.1:0-7140 GCA_964405925.1 uncultured Phycisphaeraceae bacterium
GCTCAGGACGAAGTCGGTGCTGGGGAGGTGTCGCCGGGCACATTCCTCGACTTGGATGTGGTGGGCTTGCTCCTCCTCAGCCATCTGCACGAACAGTTGACGGTGCACCTCGGAGTCGGTTTTCTCAGCCAGGGTTCGATAGCGATAAGCGGCGACGGACTCGCCGTACACGGCGACAGCCAGGGCTTTCTCGATCGATAACTGACGCACTTTTTCGCGGTATTCGTCGTCCATAATCGGCGTTCTACCACAGGGCCAGGAGGCGGACAAGACACGATCGCCGCTGTGAAAACAGCCGCAGGCGCTGGAGCGTTAGAAGATGACGCTTCTGCCTCTACCATGTATATTCACGAGTTGACGCGGTCTTGGTCCGCGCATGCCGGTCGCGGCGTGCGACATGCGCGCGGGGTCCCGAAAAGGTCGAGTTTTACTAACGCCCGCAGCCCGGCGTAGCGCAAACCGGCAGGTTGTGATCGACCTTTGTACACATAGGGGGACAAGTCATGCAAAGATGCATGCGACGGTTCGTGGTAAGCTGGATCGGGATCCAGTTTGTCATTTCGGTCGGTGCGAACGCGAGCGGAAACGCGGACGTGCACACAGTGCGTTTCACGACGGCTGACAACGTCGAGATCGTAGGCGATTTTTATGAGCCGGCAGAGTCAGCCAAGCCTGCACCCATAGCCATCCTGCTTCACATGTATCGCTCGGATCGAAACGCGTGGAAGGTTTTGGCCGAGACGCTGCAGAATGATGGCTTTGCCGTCCTGGCCATCGACATGCGCGGGCACGGTGAAAGTGGAGGTGACAACCGAACGGCGCTACAAGAGAGAGTGCGGCAACGGGACCCATCGCTTTTTGGCAGCATGTACTTGGACGTCGCAGCAGCCCATACGTGGCTTGGCAGCCAAGAGGGATGCGACGTGACGCGGGTCACACTCGTCGGCGCGAGTGTGGGTTGCAGCGTGGCCATCGACTATGGCTCCCGTGATCGGTCGGTCGATGTCATCGTCGCAATGACACCGGGGACCAACTACCTTGGCCTGGACTCAACGAAGGCGATCAAGGCGTTTGGTGACCGACCGGTTCTGCTGCTGGCGACGGAGGCGGAGCGCGAAGCGACTGATGTGCTGGCTGATCTGAACCCGGCTGCCACCAAGGAGATCGTCGGTCCTGGCAGAATCCACGGCACGCAGATGTTCGGGCAGGTCAGCGAGATCGAATCGACGATTGCTCGCTACCTGAAACGGCTCGCGGGTGCGGCGTCAACGAACCCGGTCGTCGCGCCTCTCGGAAGCAACATGTACTATACTTCCAAGCAGGCGGCGGAGGCAGCAGGGCAGCCAAACCGTGCGGAGCTCAGATGGTATTCGTCGGCACAGGAGGCCGAAGCACGGGGATTGAAGAAGGCAAACGGGGCAACTCACGAGGGTGACTAGTGCTTCGTCACGCGTAAACATGTGGGTTCACCGGACCGGACCCTTTCACAACGCCGGTGAGAGTTCCGCTTCCTTACGGGCGCGGCTCGGAAAGCACCTGGCATGAAACCCGCAAAACAAGCGTTGAGGATGCACCGGCAGCGGTGCGCCGCTTCGGTGGCCAAGCCAAGCACATGCCGGAATCCCGCCGAAATGGGCGATTACGCTGTGGGCGGCCAACCTGCGATTCCCGAATGCGACCCGCATCCGCGACAAACGGATTCATCTTGATCGGTCAGGCCGGGAGACCTATACTGCCGGGATGACGGTTGTGACGAGACGTGACCGTTTGATCAAACTCCTCGCCGTAACTGCCAGCCTCTCGCCCGGAGCCTGCACTCTCTTTTCCCCCCGATCAGACAGTGCATCAGGTAGTGTCGCTCGTGAGAATCAGGACCTGCTGGCGGGTAATCCGGGTGCCGCATCGGGCCGCAGCAGCATAGCGTTCGGGGGGCAAGTCCATCTCGTCGACCTGGTGTTTGACGTTGTGCGTATTGACTTCCCCCTGGGCGATGTTCGCCATGCCCGGAAAGTCTGGAATCACGTTGACGAGCTCCGCGTGGGGGCAGACGTGATTCCGCAGCTCGCCCGGAACGGACTGCGTGTCGGGGCGGCCGGTCCCGAAGCCTGGCCCGCGATCCGGGCCGTGGTCGAGGTCGCCGGTGCTCAGGTACGACGCGATCAGCTCGTGGCCCAGCGGGGGCTACCCCTGGTGATCCAGCTCGCGGAGGTCGAAGAGGGCGAGTCGATCTTCTGCTACCGACAGGACAACCGGCTGACCGGAAAGACGTTTCTCGCCGGGCAGAAGCTCCTGAGCGTAGACTATTCGTTTCACCCGGAACTCGGCGGTTGCACCGACTTGAAGCTTGGGTTCGAGGTACGGAACGACCGCGGGGTGATGACGTGGGAGCGCCAAGGGGGGATCATCGAGCAGGTGCCGGAAGTGGACCGACACGTCTTCTCCGACGTCGAGGCGCTTTTGACATTGAACCCGGAGGAGTTTCTGGTCCTCGGGTTGAGCGATGTGAGTGAGAATGGGTATTTGCTGGGCAGTCGCTTCCTGGCAGTCGAGCACTCGGGGAAGCGATACGAGACCATCATTTGCATTACGCCGCGACCCGTTCAGACCCAAAGCAGAGTGCGCTAGGGTCGATGGCTTTCGCGCAAGCGGCCGAGGGCGGCACAAATGTCAGAGGCTGATACGGCTGGCTACGACACTCAACTCAGCGAGCACCTCGGTGTGGCAGTGATCGCAACGGACCTCAATCTTGACATTCGAACCTGGAATGCGGCAGCGGCTCGGACCTTCGGGGCCGCCGCGGAGCGAATGGTGGGCACGCCGATTGCGCAGATTATCCCACAGGAACGGCGGGCTACGGCTGAGGACATGCTTAGAAGGGCCATCGAGACCGGCGAGGCCTATCAGTTCGAGTTCCAGCACCGCGACGCGCAGGGTGGACGCCGAGAGTTGGCGGCAGCGATCGCTCCGGTTCTGTCTGTGCATGGCAAGCGGACCGGTGTGTCGATGTGCGTTCGAGACATCACCAAACGCATTGCGTTACAGGCGGAACTCGACGAGAGCCGGAAGATGGCGGCGTTGGGTGAGATGGCCGGCGCCGTCGCCCACCATTTCAATAACATCCTCGGTGGGATCGTCACCAGTATCGACTTTGCCATCGCCAGCGGTCATGAGTCTGTCAAGGATCATGTGCTCGAGCAGACCGCCAAAGCGCTGCAGCGGGCGACATCGTTCGTCAATGGCCTGGCTGCCTTCGCCGAAGGAGACCGCCGGGCCGAAGACCTCGGTGACCTCACCGAAGTCATCAACCAGATCGCCACCGAAGTCGAGCCGAGTCTCAAGCGGCAGGGTATCGACTTCGTGTTGAACCTGTCTACGCTGCCGGTGATACCGGTTCCCAAAGTCCAGGTCACGACGATTCTGCGCAATATCATTCAGAACGCGATCGAAGCGATGCCCGAAGGGGGAAAGCTGCAGATCGACGTCTCGGTCCAAGATGACTGCGCAGGGGTGACAATCAGTGACACCGGGTGTGGGCTCGACGAGGTTGCGCAGTCTCGCGCCTTCGAGCCATTCTGGACGACCAAGGGCGAGCTGGGCACGATGGGGGGAGACCCAACCGGACTGGGGTTGGCTATCGCCCACGGGCTCGTGCAGATGCTGGGGGGGACCATCAGTCTGACATCGCAAGTCGGTAAAGGCTCGTCATTTCGCGTCGCTCTACCTATCTCCGGGCAGGACTAAGCTGCTGATGTACAGCCTCGCTTTGCGTCCGGGCCCCGCACCAACCACATCGAGTAACATGCGGCGGCGTCAAAGCAGCATTGCAGTTGGTGTGAAGCGGCTTGGCATCTTGCTGGGCGTTCTTCTCGGTGTCGGCGGGTTGCGCTGCCACTCTCCCCGTCCCGCATCTTCGGAGAACGAGCTTCACGAACCGCGTCGCGTGGTGTCCGTCGGCCCGTTGTCACCCCATCTGCGCGAACTCGAGCGGTTCGCCGCTCGTGACCCGCTGGGTTTTCTGAGGCTGTGCCGGCAACGCTATCTGGACACGGTGTCGGACTATCGCTGTCGCTTTCACGTAAAAGAGCGGGTTGGAGATGTTGATACAGGTGAGCAGGAGATGGATGTTCTCTTTCGAGAGAATCCCTACAGCGTCGACATGCGTTGGGTGAGAAACCCCGGTCCGGCCCGTCGGGTCACGTATGTGGCGGGCCGTTGGCACCGCGACGGACGCGAGCAGGCGTTGATCCATCCCAGTGGGCTGCTTGCCCTGCTCGCACCAGCCGGCGTCAAACGGCACATCCACGCCTCCGATGTAAAGAGGGCAGCTCGGCGAACCATCGACCAGTTCGGTTTCAAAACCACGCTCGAGCTCATCATCAAGTACTGCGAGATGGCCCAAAGCGATTCGGCGTATGATCTGCGATATGTCGGTCGAGGCGAAGTGGATGGCAGATTGACGTTCGTGTTTGAACGACATCTGCCATTCACCATCGAGAATGCACCCTATCCCGATCGCCTCCAGGTGATCCATATCGACTGCGAATGGCTTGTGCCTACTTCCTGTCATGCCTACGCCGACGACGCCGGCAAGCAACTCCTCGGACGCTACATTACGACCGATGTTGAGTTCAACATCGGGCTGACGGATGAGGACTTCTGAACGGAGGGTCAAACCGGTCCAATTTAAAGACACTAATTGTGTCCGCGCGGGTTTGCCTACACCAGTATGAACGGGTCCTTGTCGGCTTCGCTCACGGTGACCGCAACGCCTGGGATCATTTCCTCCAGTCGCTCGGCGAGCGGCGCCATCACCGGTCGTTCGCTGGCCCAGTGGCCGAGGGCGATGGCGGTACAGCCTCGACGCTCGATCGTCAGCGCATCGTGGTGGTGAAGCTCGCCAGTTATGACGACATCGTGGAAATTCAAGGCGGTCCGAAATGGAATCGTCCCCGCTGCCCCAACACAAATGACGGCTCTGTGGATGTCGCGATCCGGTGGTCCAATGGTCTGAACGCATGACGCATCGGTCACTCGCTTCAACTTGCGGGCAAGCTTCGCCAGGTTCGTGGTGCGTGCTAGCCTGCCGACACGACCAATTCCGCACACGGGCTTGCGTTTGAGCGGATAGATGTCATAGGCTGGCTCTTCGTAGGGATGAGCGTCGACCAACGCCCGGATAACAGCGGGCAGCCGATCCGAATCGACAACGCTTTCCAGGCGGGTCTCGTCGACGAACTCCATGCGGCCACGCTCACCGACGGTCGGGCTTGTGGATTCCCCGGCGACGAAGGTCCCTTGTCCACTCAGTCGATAGCTGCATTGGCTGTAGTCCCCGATATGGCCGGCGCCGGCTGCAAAAATGGCGCCCGCGACCTTTCCGACAGCCCCCGGCGGCACGAAGACAACGAGCTTGCACTGATCCACGGTTGGCTCATCGACGTATTCGATCGGTTCGCTGTCCTTGATTCCGCAGAGCGACGCCAGGGCGTCATTCGTTCCGCCCTCGGCCGCGTCGAGCGCCGTGTGGCTGGCATAAACGGCAATCTGATTCTGGATACATGCGAAGACGATTGCATCCGTCCCCCCGCTATCGGCGAGCAGCGCCGAGATGGGCTTGAAGATCGGCGGATGGTACGCGAGAACGAGATTCGCCTTCTTACCGATGGCCTCTCTCACGACCTCCGGTGTCAGGTCTATGCACGCCAGAACGCCGGTTACGTGTGCGTTTTGATCTCCAGCAAGCAACCCCACGTTATCCCAAGTCTGGGCAAGCTCCGTGGGTGCGACCGACTCCATGCACGTGCAGAAGTCACGCACTGTGTATACCAATGGGCTGTCTGATCGCTGTTTCATTCGTCGTTGCACTCCTTCCTCACACGATTGCGATATTCCGCGAACAATCTCTTGGTCATTGAGCCGACTCTTCCGTCGGCAATCTCGTGTCTTTCGACACGAACGACGGGTATCACCATCATCATGGCGTTCGTCAGCAGCGCTTCATCGGCATCGAGCAAGTCATCGATCCCGATGGGCGTCTCCTGGGCGTTGATTCCCAACGCCCGTGCGATATCCAGCACTTCCTTCCGTGCAACCCCCGGGAGCACGGGGGTGTCCAAAGGCGGGGTCTTCAAGACGCCGTCGTGGACGATGAACACGTTGCTGATCGATCCCTCCGCCAGCCGATTGGCAGTCGTGAACCATAACGCCTCGAGGCCCTGGGCCCGCTGTGCCTCACGCAAGCCCAGCAGACGCGGCAAGTACGCTATGGTCTTGTGCCCGGCCAATGGATCAGAAGGTGACGTGCGATAGTTGCAGATCACGACGTTGGCGCCCTTCTCGTAAAGGTCGGGCGGATAAGGGAAGAGCTTGGCGGCCGTCACGCAGGTTGTGAGTTCCGGTATGTCGACGCCGGGGTCGGTATGCATGGAGCCCACAGTCACAGTCAGACGAACGCGGGCAGACCGAAGCTCGTTGCGCTTGAGAAGCTCGCGTATCACCATCGCCGATGGCAGGCTGTCGGGTTCGATCGGCGTCAACAGTCTCGAGGCTGATCGACACAGTCTCTGAATATGCGATTCAAAGCGGAATATGCAGCCATTCTCCGCCCGCATCGTCTCAAACAGACCAGCGCCGTGCAGCCAACCGCCATCGCGGATGCTCACTCTGGCATCGGGTTCGCTAATGAACTGCCCGTTGAGATATACCGTCTGCGTCAAACCGCTGCCACCTCCAGTGCGGGCAGCGGCGCCGTCCAGCCGTCACCCTGCAGCGCTCGAAACATGCCCGCGGCTTTCGCGAGGATCTCTTCGTACTCTCTCTCCGCAATGCTGTCAGCTACGATGGCTCCACCGGCGTAGGCATGAACGGTGTCGCGGACCTGGACCATCGTTCGGATGGCGATGTTCAGCGACATCGATCCGTCCAGGCCAATCCAACCGATGGACCCGCAATAGACGCCTCGATGAGTCGGTTCCAGCTCATTAATAATCTGCATGGCCCGGATTTGGGGGACACCGGTGATCGATCCGCCCGGAAAGGCAGCCCGGAGAAGGTCCGACCAGGTGCAACCCGGTGCAAGATGGCCCGCGATGGTCGCAACACGGTGAAACACCGTCGGATGCTCCTCGATCTGGCCCGCAC
>CAYOQG010000290.1:0-7073 GCA_964405925.1 uncultured Phycisphaeraceae bacterium
GGTTCGAGCAGAGTCGCTTCATCGCACACGGCCATCTGGGTTCGCCACATCTCACGCGGCACGTCCAGTCGATCTTGAGCTGCGCGATGCGTTGACGGTACAATGATGTCTAGCTCGTACGTCGTCGCCAACGATGCAGCGATGCGTCCGAGAGGTTCTACCCTTTTTAGTGCACGGGAGCGAAGGTCAACGGTCATCAATCCCTGGAGTGAGACAACCCATGGCTACAACGAAATGGAAACTGGCGAAGGGCAAGACATGGAGGCAGAAACTCGAACAAGAGCATCCCAATCATGGGAAGATCGTGCCCGTCCCACCACACATGCAGAAGCGATTCGGCACCGGGACCATGCTGATTCCCAGACCGCTGGATGTTGACGCTCTGATGCGAAAGGCGAAACGCGGCAAGCTCATCACCCAGTCACAAATCCGTGACATGCTTGCGAAGGCGTCCAAAGCAGACTCTGCCTGTCCGTTGACTACAGGGCTGTTCACTCGCATCGCCGCAGAGACGGCTGAGGAAGACCTCCGCGCCGGCAAGAAGCGGGTCACCCCTTACTGGCGAACGATCAAAGACAATGGTGCCCTAAACGACAAGTACCCCGGCGGTGTCAAGGCTCAGGCCGCCAAGTTGCGCCAAGAAGGATTTGCGGTCTCCCCTAGCCGCGGAAAGGGACCGCCAAAGGTCAAGGACTTCGAGAGACACCTGATCAAGCTCTAGCTGGAGGTCTCCCGAGTCCGCAGTTCGAACCGCCCGGCTGCACGCTTGGATGCGGGCGGCGCTCGCCTTGCTTCTGCGTCGCCCACGAGAAATGACGCTACCCAGACGGGTGATGCGGTTCAACGGCGACATCCGTTTGGGTGTGTGTCCACCGCGTGGATCATGAGGATCAGATGCTCGAGCGATTTGAGGATCTCGGTCACGTATTCCTCGACGGCCTTGACGCTTCCCGGCAGACAGTAGATCACCGTTTTGCCGCACACGCCCGCCACGCAACGACTCAACAGGGCAGCCGGGTTCTCGCTGCCGTATTTCATGCGAACGTGCTCCATGATCCCCGGGATGAGCTTGTCACACTCACCCGCTACGACATCCGGTGTGATATCGCGCGGGCCGACACCCGTGCCGCCAGTCGTCACCACAACGTCGTATAACGCGTCGCGTGCAGCTCGCAGCTCCTGACGCAGCATCTCCGGGTCGTCAGGAATGATTGCTGAAACGCATTGAACCTCCCACCCTTTGCCTTCGGCGAACTCTTCAATGAGTTGTTTCACACGAGGTCCGCTACGGTCTTCGTATTCCCCTCGGCTCGCCCGGTCGCTGACAGTGATGATCTTGCACTTGAGCCGTCTGTATACCTGTTCGCTCATATCCCCCGAGCCTCCATTTCCCAATGGTTCGCACAACGAGAGATCTCGTGCATCTTGTCCTCCGCCTGGGACGGACTTGTGTATAACCGTCGAGCGAGCGACCAGACCAGCCGACGGAATCGGTTGATGCAGTCTTGGACGACACGCGTATCACCGCAGCCCACCCGACGCAGCACACACTCGTTCACTTGGCGCTCCGAAACCCTGGATGACCACGCGACACGCGACCACGGCGCCCGAGCCAAAGGCACCATCGTCGACGCACACCCCGCCGCCGTCGCACCAAGCCATCCTGCTAGCATGGCCGAACCCGAGTCCACGTGCAACCACCAGCAAACGTTCTCCGCGAACACAAAAGCAGGCCTCAGGTGGGTCGAATCGGCACACAGGTCGGCGTGAGATGATTCGCCGCGACGAAGATACAAGATCTGACTGCACTGTTGGGGTACGCCCGTTGACGGTCCGTCGGCGCTCCAGAGAATCCGAGCTCCTGAATCCACGCACCTCCCGCGATCGTATGATAGGGTGTAGAAGCGTCAGGCGTCGGTTTGAGCGCAAAGGAGAATCACATGACTCGAGGGCAGGGTTTAGAAGGAAGAGGGGCGGCAGGGACGATTGGCGTCTCTGCGATCTTATTATTGGCTGCGGGCTGCAATTCAGTCTATCCGCCACTGGAAGTGGTGCATTACGTAGACCTGGAGCGATATACGGGCCGGTGGTTCGAGATCGCACGATATCCACACTCATTCGAGCGCGACTGTGCTGGCGTCACCGCGGATTACTCGCTTCGAGACGATGGTCGCATCGAGGTTATCAATACCTGCTTTGAATCTTCCCTTGACGGGCCTGAGCGGTTGATTCGCGGGTCGGCTCGCGTCGCTGATCCCACAACCAATGCGAAGCTGAAAGTCACATTCTTCTGGCCGTTTGAAGGTGACTACTGGATCATCGATCTCGACAATGAGTACGAATATGCCGTCGTTGGCGCCCCGAAC
This sequence comes from uncultured Phycisphaeraceae bacterium, assembly GCA_964405925.1. GTDB lineage: Bacteria > Planctomycetota > Phycisphaerae > UBA1845 > UBA1845. The sequence goes on from CAYOQG010000290.1 coordinate 2,367, forward strand.
CGCCGCTTCTTATGGATCTTGAGCCGCACGCCGACCATGGACGGGGAGACGTACGAAGCGATCTTGGACAGGCTAGCCGCCCAAGACTACGACACCCAGCCGCTGGAACTCGTGCCTCAACGCGACCCGTCAAGCTGAGCGCCGGCCGCTTCCGGGTGCACGGCCAGGGGACTTTGGAATACGAAGATGTCGCTCACCCGATCCAGTACAATACTTGACGGGATGACTGATTCGACCACGAAACGGTTGTTGAGTTCGCAAGCGCGCAAGACGAGCGGACCGTTGGTGTCCATCGTCGCTCGCGCAGAGACCTTTGCCAATGCAGGAATGTTACGAGGCAAGAACTGGTCGCTGTCGCAGATTTGCCATCATCTTGCCCTAGTGATTGAGAACACCGTTCGCGCCTCGGCGGCAGATGAACCACCAAAGCGTTGGAGGCAACTGAACACCTTTCAGCGGCTCATGCGGTGGGGAATTAAGCGAGTTATGCTGATCAGCGGATGGTTTCCCAGGGGTGCACCGGCACCGAGAAGCGTTTGCCCACCGGAGGGTGTTCCGTTGGAAGCTGCCCTGTCGCATCTGCGAACCGCCGCAGAGTCCTTCGACAAGAAGTGCGCCCGGTCGGACGTATCCTGGGGCTACCATAGCCTGCTGGGCAGGATGAGCGGGCGGGCGTGGCGGCGGTTTCATCACATACATTCAGCCCATCATTTCTCGTTTCTGAGGGAGGCTGGACCGTAGCTGCCCCCAAGCGAAACACTTCATTTACGCGGTGGACTTTTACGGCCCGTGCGGCCGAACACGGGTTTCTGCGTGAACGTACCACTCAAGGCATGTGGACTTGAAGATGATTTCTAGCCCCGCGCGGGCAAATGCCTGCGGCTCAGGTAGGTCTATGGCTGGCGATTTACGACACCGGACGCCTAGAAGGATGATAGGATGAATGTAACCGCGATGATCATGGGCGCCCGCGGGATCGTTGCCGGCAACGTATGTGAGACCGAGATGGTGGAGTCGACATTCGGTTTTGATGGTGAGGACGAGGCCCAAAAGTGGGCGACGGTGAACGATGGTGTTATGGGCGGGGTCTCGGACGGTCGCTATGAGATCACGAGCCACCAGACACTGAGGTTTTTCGGCACGGTTTCGCTGGAGAACAACGGCGGGTTCGCGTCGATTCGGTCCGCTCCCCGAGAGAGGGACTTGTCTGCGTTCGGAGGCATCCTCATCCGCGTGCGCGGTGACGGAAAACGGTACGCGCTGAACCTGCGTACCGACGTTCCGATCATGGCTGGGTCCTACCGCGTGAAGTTCGACACCGAAGCAGGCAAGTGGCAGGAACTCTTTTTCCCCTTTGAAGACTTCCAGGCAGCCTCGTTCGGTGTACCGCTCAAAAAGGCCCCACCGTTGGAGCCCGCAAAAGTGCGTTCCTTTGGGTTTACGATCTCGGAGAACCAGGCCGGTCCGTTTTCCCTCGAAGTGGACTGGATCAAGGCTGGCATTCGCCGTCCGGGCTAAACGCATGGAGCAGTGTGTTTGGTGAAGACAGACGACCTTCCGACACCGCAGGCCGATCAACGCGTCCTTGTCACCGGGGCAACGCCCTGCATTGGTTGGCGCTTGGCGCTCCGTCTTCTATGTGTCTGCCGCCACGACGTGTCGCCCGCCCTCTGGTGCATTCCGCTGAAGCCTGAAGATTCGCCCGGCGACCTTCTTCCCTTTGGGGTGTAGCGCTGCCGACGCGTCGACTTGCACGGAAAACCCCGCTTGCCGTGCCAACGCCTCGAAACGGTCGGCTACACCGCGATTGGGATCGGCGATCAGGGCGACACCATGGGGCGCGAGCAACGCTTTGACGCAAGCAAGAACAGGATCGTGGTCGACGAGCTGATAGAGTACGTCGGCGGCGAAGATGCGGTCGAATCGTTGCCCAGGTGGCGGACGGTGCCAATCCAATGTCTCGAAGCCGGCAATGTTTGCGTTGTTCGAACGGGCGTTGTGCTCGGCGAATCGCAGGGAGGTCGGCTCATTATCGGTGGCGATGATTCGCCAGCCCTTCACGCTTGCGGCGATCGAGACGAGCCCTAGTCCACACCCAAGCTCGATAACTGACCGGCCCTTTCCGTCTTCACCTTTCAGCACGTGCTCCGCGAGCATCCGGGCCGCCGGCCAAAGCTCCAACCCGTACGGGGCTACATCTTGATCCAGAAACCGCTTTGCATAGTCGTCATGATCGAGCAGGTCGGCCGCGTCGCTGAGACCGACGATGTCGAACGAGCGTCCAGCGACTTCGACGGTCTGTCGCTCGACGCGCAGGCCGCGAAAATAGGGTGTCCCGTCAATCCATTCCAACAGCGGTTCCGCGTCAGGCATCAACATTGCTGTCCAACTACCGTTAAGGCAATCAGCCAAGAACAGGGTTTGTTTTCATCTCGGCATCGAGGGCTTATGATAAATGTCGAATGCAGAATGGCGAATAGCGAATGGTGGTCGTTCTTTGGGTTGTCGCTTTCTCATTCTGAATTCGCTATTGGACATTCGCCATTCGCGGTTGCTGCTGCTTCTGGTGATCGGAGTCGCGCGTGCGTGAGTTCTCCTGGTTAGCGGTTCTGCTTGGGGTCGTGATCGGGGCGTTGTTGGCGGCTGCCAACGCCTTTGTCGGCCTCAAGGTCGGCATGTGCATCAGTGCCTCGATCCCCGCCGCGGTCCTCTCGCTTCTGATCTTGCGGACCTTGCTCAAACGAGGGACCCTTCTCGAGAGCAACATCGTACAAACGGTCGGCTCAGCCGGGGAGAGCCTGGCTGCGGGCATGATCTTCACGATTCCCGCCCTGTTCATCATCGATCAAGACCCAACTTACCTCGAAATGGTGATTTGGGGTGGTATTGGCGGGCTGCTTGGTGTCTGCTTCATGGTCCCCCTTCGACACGTGCTGATCGTGAAAGAGCACGGCGTCCTGCCCTACCCCGAAGGGGTTGCCTGTGCGGAGGTGCTACAATCCGGAGAGCACGGAGTCGGGGGAGCCTGGTCCGTCATCTGGGGCACGATCATTGGCGGGGTGTACTACCTCCTGGCCGGGTTGGGGTTCTTCCCGGAGACGGGCCGCGTATCAGTTCGGCCGCTCCGCACCGAGGTCCAGCTCGACTCTTCGCCGGCGCTATTGGGTGTGGGCTACATCCTGGGTGTACGCGTAGCGGCGTACATGCTGTCGGGTGCCCTTTTGGCGTGGTTCGTTCTGGTCCCTGGAATCGCATTCTTTGGAGAGGAGGTCGAGGCGACCGTCTATCCCGAGACCAGCAAGTGGATCAGCGAGATGTCACCGGATGACATCTGGTCGAGCTACCTCCGCTACATCGGCGCCGGGGCGGTGGCTGTTGGCGGCCTGATCTCGCTATTTAAGAGCTTTCCGACTATTGTGTCGTCATCATGGCATCTATTCGGTGGTGTCTTTAGACGCGGCGGGAAGTCGAGGGACCGGACCGAACACGATTTCCCCTTCAGCCTGTTGATTCTCATCGTTCTCGGGCTGGCGTATATCATGTGGCGGGTGGAGGCGGTCAAGCTTGACCATATCGGCGTCGTGGCCGTCGTAGTCTGCACGTTTTTCTTCGTCACCGTCTCCTCGCGGTTGGTTGGCATTGTGGGCCAATCCTCCAATCCGATTTCGGGGATGACCATTGCAACGTTGCTGGGCACCGCCTTGGTTTACAAGTTCTTTGTCATGGACCGAACGGTGGAGTATTCCGAGGCGGAAATGACAGCCTTGAAAGTCGCCTGTTTGTCTGTCGGGGCGATTGTCTGTATCGGGATTAGCATCGCCGGCGATACCTCACAAGACCTCAAGACGGGGTTCCTCGTCAAAGCCACACCCTACAAGCAACAGATCGGGGAGATGATCGGTGTCATCACCTCGGTGCTGGTGATCGCGGGCGTATTGCTGCTGCTCAACCGTGCTTATGGCTTTGCCGAGCCGACACCCCAGAAGCCGACCCCGCTGCCCGCCTACCAGGCCAACATTATGAAGATCATCGTCGAGGGCGTCCTCGGCGGTCAGGTACCCTGGACGCTGATTGCAATGGGCGGAGCAGCCGCGGTAGTGGTCGAGCTGCTCGGGTTGCCCTCGCTTCCGTTCGCGGTGGGGATGTATCTGCCGCTCGGACTGTCGACGCCGATCATGATCGGTGGGCTGGTCCGTTGGTCGGTGGGCCGTAAGAGGAGGCAGACGACGGAGCACGATCCGGGCGTCTTGACCGCCTCGGGGCTCGTCGCTGGGAAGGGGCTGATGGGTGTTGTGCTGGCTGGAGCCACGGTGATGATCGGCTGGCTGGCCGGCTCGGTGCTCTGGTCGAACCCGCTTTCCGGGCGAGAGGAGGCCGTCGTGCCCAACCATTTCGCCCCCTTTCTATGGCAGGGGATCGAATGGATACCGCTTCGCTGGGGACTATCTGAAAAGTGGTGGAAGGCACTTCCCATCTTCCCGTTTGCAGCCCTGACCCTTTGGCTTTGGTGGTGCGCGCGGAAACGTCCACCGATTAAGCTGCCACCGAGCCCGAGATCGCCCGAACCGACAGGCCCGAGGACGCCAGTTGAGCCCGGATCCGCGAGCGAGTTTGAGGGCGCGAAAGATCCGTCAGAAGCTGATCAAGTGACCGCCCAACCCGCTGGGCCGTCCGCGCCGCCGCCGAGCAGAACGCCCGCGACGGGAA
>CAYOQG010000291.1:0-7040 GCA_964405925.1 uncultured Phycisphaeraceae bacterium
TCTCAGGTTGTCTGGGCGGCTGCTTCATGGGAGCCGGTCCCGGTGTCGGCGGTCGCTGTATTCCGGGCTTCGGGCCCGGTGCTGTGGACTTCTCTTTCTTTGGCTTCATAACCATTTGACTACTCCTTGATCTCGCGCAACTGTCCGGTACGCCATCGCTCGTGACGTCACATGTCGCGAGCCCTTTGTGTCGGTCATTGGATCGCAGCACGGAGGCGGTGACGGGCGACACTCTGCCCCGCCGACGCCCCAGGCTAGCCCTCATCCTCGTTGTCAGGTTCGTACCCCTCGTCCTCGTCAGACTCCGGTTCTGGTTGCTGCTTCTTGGCGGAGATGATGTCGAGGTACTTCACCCCATTCCTCTCGTACAGCTTTCCGCGTATCTCAGCCTGCTCGAAGGCAAGTGGCTCCAGTGTCTTCGCCGCGCTCTTGGTCCCCTGGCCGAGCAGGAAGAACTCCTTGTCGGTTTCAAGCCCAGCAGGCACACCGCTGCGGATGCACTCGGCCGTGCATTTGGCGTGATCGACGCTCTCAAACTGCCCGGTCATGTAGCAGTGCAGGTCGACGATACGGCCTGTCATCGTCACTTCCTTCCCCTGCTTGGACCGGCTCTCCCACTGGGCATGAACCGGCAGCGCGCTGACACACCAGAGTACGACGGCCGTCACGCTTACGTTCAACGCTACATAGCTCCATCTTCTTCGTGACATTTGCTAATCTCCTGTGAATGGTTGTTAGAAACATCCCGCAACATGCGGATAGATGACTACTGAACACGCGCATCCATACTTCCGCGCACCCGTTGATACTCTTACGCTGAATCGCTCACGTGACACGGAAGGCGTGGGGCTCGACCGGTGTCGCAACTCCATTTAAAGTCGCCGGCCTTTCGGCGCCTGGTCGTTCAGCTTTGCTCTCGTTGGTCCGCCACCAGCCCGAGTCTTCCCCGTCACCACGGCGGGGGAAGCTCGCGGTCTGTCAGTCCAGAACGTACCGCGCGGCGATGAAGACGTCGTGAAATCGGGTTAAAAGGAAACTAATCTCTCGACCCATGTCCCATCCCTGCAGTGTCGTACTCCCCAAACAGGCGCGGCTGCGTCAGGCGGTTTCACGGGAAGGCTGGGCGCTTCCGAGCTATCGAAGACCATCTGGCCAATCTCTGACTTGCCCGGCTGCATTTGCGGCTTGTCCACACTAATGGATCTTGGCGGGGTCGTGGGACGGGCGGTGTCTCCCACCAAAATGTCGCCAGAGACTACAGTCCAGGGGGGCCAACTTGCCTCCGGAGCGTATGGACGCAGGTTCGGCAGGCAATGGCTACTCTCTGCGGGGTCTTGCTGCCGCCACTGTCGTCTGATCGGCTCGCGTTCAACATGTCTGGCGGGGCCGCGCGACCGCCGGCAAACGTCGCTGACTTGCACCAGGGGCTTCATGCCGGGGCTTCGCGAATTAGCGAGTTTTCATCTGCGTTTCACACCGGTTTCATTTGTGCGACGTATAATCCGTGAGGTGTTGCGCATAGCTCTTGCCGCTGACGATAAGTTGTAACGGTCATGGTTGATTACTTGTTGGCCGATCCGGTCTGGCTGCCGATCGTCATTTTCTTTGCCCGCATCACAGATGTCTCCATGGGGACGCTGCGAATGATCTGCATCGTCCGTGGTCACAGGGCCTTGGCGGTGTATCTCAGCTTCGTTGAAATCCTCGTCTGGGTCTTCGCCGTTTCCATTGTCCTCGCTCATCTCGATCGGATTGCGAACGTGGTTGCCTACGCCGGCGGTTTTGCGACGGGCAGCGCGTTGGGCATGTGGATAGAGGGCCGACTTGCGTTGGGGACACAGGCGGTGAGCTTCACCTCCCGCGGCCCGGCCCAAGCCGTGGCGGAACGGCTGCGGTTTGCGGATAATTGTGTGACGACACTGACGGGCAGGGGCCGGGATGGTCCTGTGGCCATCTGCCATGCGATTCTGCCGCGGAAACTCACCCCCATGGCGATTCGCATGGCACGAGAGATTGACCCCGACGTGGTAGTCACGGTAGAAGATGTACGAACGACGAATGCCGCCTGCCCGACGCGTTCCGCGGCGGGGAAGGCTCCCTCGGCATGGCGCAGCCTGGCGCAGCGTTACGTATTGGGAGGTTCTCATTCACGAAGCACGGTCCATCGAACCGATGACGACGCACCCGAACCTCCTGCTGGAAAAACTGGACGAGTGTCGCGGGCAGCTTAGCGTTTCTCGGATGCTACAGGCTGTCCCTGGCAAATGGCGAATACTCAAAGACGGATGATTGCTGAATGAACGCAGCCAAGAACGAACGCGCACAGGATCCACAGGGCTTCGTTGATGCATCGCTCGCATTGCTCGACAACGCTACACCGCAGGCGGTTCCCATCTCCGGCGACATGGAAGGACAAGTCGTATGTGCGGGGGACCCCTCTGAACCGCTCGTCGATCGCCTCGAGGCCTACGAGGACATCGTTGACTCGCAGGTTGGAGATACAGGATTGTCGCGGGCGCGCAATATTGAGCGAGAGGTCAACCTGCGGCAGATTTATTTGAAGTTCGAGGGAGGCAATCCAACGGGCACGCAAAAGGATCGCATCGCCTTTGCGCAGACCATGGATGCCCTGCGTCGGGGTTTCGATGGTATCACGGTGGCTACTTGTGGCAACTACGGCGTCGCCATCGCCCTGGCGGCGTCGCTGGCTGGGTTGCGCTGCCTCCTGTACATCCCCAAGGGCTACAGCGTCAAACGCGGCAAGGAGATTGAGGCACTCCACGCTGAAGTAGTCTGGGTTGAGGGTGATTACGAGAGCGCCGTCATGCGGTCTCGAGAACGAGCCGAAGCTGACGAGATCTACGACGCCAATCCCGGCGGGGCCAATACGGCCTTGCAGCTTCGCGCATACGGGGAGATTGCCTACGAGATCTATGATGAGCTCCGCGACGCCCCGGCGGCTGTAGCCGTTCCGGTTTCCAATGGCACTACGCTTGCTGGAATCTACAAGGGCTTCCTCAGCCTCCACCGCCGCGGTAAGACGTCACGCATACCGAAGATGATCGCCGGCTCGTCATTCGGCAAGAACCCAATCATCCGTGCCTTCGTTAAAAACCGCGACACTTGCGACGATCTTGCCCCAGAGCGCATCCGCGAGACACACGTCAACGAACCGCTCATCAACTGGCATTCCATTGACGGGAATCACGCCTTGGAGGCAATTCGCAACACCGATGGATGGGCAAACGACGCCAGCGACCGGAGCATGTTGGCTTTTTCGAAGCTCTTGCGGGACCGTGAAGGTTTAAGTGTCCTTCCCGCGTCAACCGCCGGGCTGATTGCGATTACCGAACTGCATCGACGTCAGCCGCTGCTCGGCGACAGGTATGTGGCCATTCTAACGGGGAAGAAATGACGGTAAAGGAGACAGACGGGAATGCGATCGCTTATTGCGAGGGCGCGTTCGGGACGACCAACGGCAAGACCGCCCACGGGCTGGTGCGTCGCAGTGAGCGCTACAACTTGCTCTCCGTTGTCGACTCGCGGCATGCCGGAAAGGACGCGGGCGAGTTGCTTGATGGCAAGCCAAACGGTATTTCCGTCCATAAGGACATTCCCACGGCCACAGCCGAGGCTGAGCGATCTGGACCGTCGGCCACCCATCTGGTCATTGGCCTGGCACCCGACGGCGGGAGAATGAGCCCGCGCTGCCGCCGGGACGTCGTCGAGGGCGTCCGCCTGGGGCTAAGCATCGTCAGCGGGTTGCACGACTATGTGTCCGAAGATGCCGAGCTTATCGCCCTTGCCAAGCAGCATGGGGTCACGCTTCATGACGTGAGGAAGATGCCCCCTCGCAACATGCTCCACGCTTTCACCGGCAAGATCGAACAAGTCGATTCGCTCAAGGTCGCGGTGCTTGGCACCGATTCCGCCGTTGGCAAGCGAACCACGGCCTGGAAAGTCGTCGATGGCTTTCGCAATGCTCACAGCACGGCCGAGCTGATCGGCACCGGACAAACCGCCTGGCTCCAGGGAGCGCGGTATTCCATCATTCTCGATACCCTGATCAACGACTTTCTCGCCGGCGAGATCGAGCACGCCGTCTGGAGCGCCTGGAACGACCTCCAGCCTGACGTGATCGTGCTTGAAGGCCAGGGCAGCATGATGAATCCAGCCTATCCTGGAGGTTATGAGCTGCTCGCCGCGGGCCGACCGGACGTCGTCATCCTCCAACACGCTCCGGCCCGGAAGGATTACGACGGTTTCCCCGGTTACCCCATCCATCCCGTTAACAGGCAGATTCAGGCGATCGAGTTGATCTCCGGCAAGCCCGTCGTGGCGATCACACTGAACCACGAGAATCTGAGTGACGACGGGCTGGCCCGCGCCGCTGACGAGCTGAGAGCCGCCACCGGCTTGCCGGTGTGTGACGTGCTCCGCGACGGCGTCGATCCCGTTCTTGAAGCACTTGCCCCCTATCTCGAGAGGCGCAAAGAACCATGCCAGACCGCAGACTGAAAGCCACGACGAGGACAACAGACGCAAAGGTGCAGCAAGGTACCGCACACCAGGATGACACGGACGCGTTTTCGGTTCTCAACGTCATCAGGTGTCTCGAGGTCGGACCGATACGCGTCGAGCGAAATCGCGTCACCGCTCCCTATTCCGTCATACGGAATGGCGAGCGGGAAACGACCGAGTTGACCTACCGATATGAGGAGGACGTCTTCGATCCGCAGGATGCTTCGTCGCTGAATCTTGCAGCCATGGTCACCGCACAGGTCGCCTTAAACTATGGGCTTTTTTGCGATGAGATCGTCTTCGACGGGCGGTACGACACTACGGATCGGCAGTTTCTTCGCGACATGGCTGAGAACACAGCCCGGGAGATTTACGTCAAGAAATTTCTGGAACCGAATCCGTTCCTCGTTGGCCCAGCCGCCGAGCTTCCTGCGATCAAGCAGTCGAGCTATCTGCGTGCTCGTCTGGAGTTCCGCGACGCAGACGGCGAGGGCTCATCGCCCGTCCCCAAGCGAAAGTCGGCGCCTGCCTCTGCTGCTAACCGCTCAAAGCACCTGGTCCTTTCCAGCGGCGGCAAAGACAGCCTGCTAAGCTACGGTCTACTTGGCGAAGCCGGGCTGGAGACCCATCCGGTCTTCGTGAACGAGTCGGGCAAGCACTGGTTTACGGCGCTCAATGCCTACCGCCATTTCAGCAAGTCCGTGCCGAACACGGCCCGGGTTTGGACGAATGCGGATCGCGTGTATTCGTGGATGCTTCGCCGCTTCCCGTTCATTCGGTCGGACTTTCTCGATGTCCGCGCGGATGAATATGCCATCCGACTCTGGACGGTGGCGGTCTTTCTGTTCGGGGCCCTGCCGCTGGCCCGGAAGCGCGGGATCGGCCGAATCATCATCGGAGATGAGTTCGACACGACCGACCGCCGATTACACAAGGGTATCACCCACTATAACGGCTTATTCGACCAGAGCCGTTACTTCGATAACACCTTGACCAGGTACTACGCTCACAAGGGCTGGCATATCAGCCAGTTCTCGCTCCTGCGAACCCTGTCTGAACTGCTGATCGAGAAAACGCTCGCCGAGCGATACCCCGACCTTCTGCGCCTTCAGATGTCCTGTCACGCCACCCACAAGGCTAACGAACACGTCCGACCATGTGGACGGTGCGAGAAGTGCCGACGCATCGTCGGTATGCTAAAGGCCATCGGCGCGGATCCCACGGTCTGTGGATACACAAATGAACAGATCGTTCGTTGCCTGCGTGCACTGACCGAGAAAGGCGTGCATCAGGAAACGGACGGCGCAGAGCAGCTCGTATACCTGCTCCAGAGAAAAGGTCTTGTCAATGGGGCAGCCAATGGTGCGCCCAGGGCGATCGAGCGTCGCCACATCATGAGGATGCGATTAGACCCGCAGCGCTCCCCTGTCGACGGCGTTCCCGCAGATCTACGGAGGGCGGTCTATCCGATGCTATTGGAACATGCCGATGGCGCGGTCCAGCGAAACGGCAAGTTGTGGATTGACTACGATCCCCTCGCCGAGACGGAGCTGGCGAAGCCCTATCCTTTCGAATCCTCAACGGGTGCGCAAGACCGGTCAGCGAGCCCGGGAGTCCCAACGACCGACGGCGACCGCTTCATCCTGGGCGAGTTAACCTGGCCCGAAGCCCAGGCAAGGTTCAAGACGGTGGACGTGGCCCTGCTCCCCGTGGGGGCCATCGAACAGCATGGTCCGCACTTGCCGCTCGATACCGATGCGTTTGACGCCCAGCATCTTTCCCACGAGGTCGCAAGGGCGTGCTCGGAACCCAAACCCTTTGTTTTGCCTCTCATACCGTATGGTGTGTCTTACCACCACGCCGACTTCAGCGGCACCATCAGCATAAGTAATGAGACTCTTGCGAAGCTGGTCTACGAGGTTGGCATGAGCCTCGCTCGGAACGGAATCACCAAACTGGTCATCGTCAATGCACACGGCGGGAATTCCCCCGCCCTGCACTTTGCAGCCCAGTTGATCAATCGAGACGCCCATATCTTCACCTGCGTTGACACCGGTGAAACCAGCGACGCAGATGTCAACAACATGGTCGAGACACCGGGCGATATCCACGCTGGCGAGATTGAAACGAGCACGACGCTCGCCGTGCGACCTGAGCTGGTGCGCATGCATAAGGCCCGAAAGTACGTGCCTCGCTTTTCCAGTCGTTATCTCGACCTCAGCTCGAAGCGGAGTGTCGACTGGTATGCCCGGACCGCGAAGCTGTCCCGAACCGGCGTCATGGGCGATCCAACCAAAGCCAGCCGTGAAAAGGGCGAAAAGATATGGGCGGTGATGATCCACAATCTCGTCGGGCTCGTCGAGCATCTCAAGGGTATGAGCCTCGACGAGATCTACCACCGCAATCGGTACTAGGGCAGATCCGTGAAGATCACCGGGCTAACGTGCTGGCCAGTCACCTTGAGGCTTACGGAACCCTAGACCATTGCCTCCGAGCACGTCGACGAGGCGACCAATGTG
>CAYOQG010000292.1:0-7038 GCA_964405925.1 uncultured Phycisphaeraceae bacterium
GTATAGGTCTGATCACCACCGTATTCGTATTCGTCAGCCAGATCGGCGAACGAGTGGCCGAACTCGTGCAGGGCAAGCTCGACTGACGACGAGTTATTGCCCGCCAGCGTGGCCAGATTGGCGAACGGATACCCGGCTCCGCCATAGCGTGTCGAATTAGCCAGTGCCAGAATCTGGTCAACATCCGGTGCGAATGCCGCAGCCGCCGTGGCCTTGCTCACGTCAACGCACAACAGACGCGGAATCCCCGCACAGTTGTAGGTCATGTCCAGCGCCGTATCGCGATAGATGCCATAGTCGGGCTCATCGACGCCTGACTCATTCGAGACCACGTCCACACGGTGCACATTAAAGTAGCTGGAATACGCGCCCAGCGGTTCTTCGGCAAAAAACAGACTTAGCACATTGTCGACGTGGAGAGCATAGTCGTCGAGTTCGTCCTCCGTGTACCCGTCGCCGACGATGACCAGATCGATCCGGTTTTCTGTAGGGCCGTTGTCGATGATGGTGGTCACCGCCCAGGGCAACATCTCGACAGACTTGCCCACGCCAAAGACGGCCCGATCGTGGGGATCGTTCAGATCAATCATGATCCGCCCGCCCACAAGCTGGCCGTTCTCGATGTAGTCGTAGTACAGAGGGGCCTTCTGTGCATAAACATCAATGCCAATACCGAGGGCGACGGCTTCGGTGGCCAGCATCAGCGCGATGTGCCGCATCACATTATCTCCCCTTGAACACGAACCGCCGCCGACAATCTGGGCCTTCAAGTCCGCTGCGTGCGGACCGTGCTGTCCCTCAGCTTGGTTCCCCTCGGACATCCCGACGTCGCCAGGTCCCCGCGATGTCGGGGCTCTTCCCCTGGTTTCTCACTTGCGGAATGCCAGAGCCGGCTCAATCAACATTGTATCGTTCTGTTGCGCAGGTGCAAAGCGCCCGGCAGTGCGGATGTCGAACCGGTTTGTCAGTCATGCGAGCGCCCTCGTGACCGTTTACCGCCAGTCATGTTAAGATCAGCAGATCATGGACGGCGACGAATTGGCACTGGTAGCGTGGCTTGGGAAGCGGCAACGGGGGCATCCCGCGGTTTCGCTCGGGATCGGCGACGACATGGCCATAGTGGATGTCAAGGGCTCGCCGCATCCGGGGTGTTTCCTGCTTTCTTCTGACATGCTGCTCGACGGGGTCCATTTTGATACAAGCTGCCACCCGCTCATGAAGATTGGTCGTAAGGCCATCGCCTGTGGTCTGAGCGATTGTGCAGCCATGGCGGTCAAGCCCTCAGCCGCAGCCGTCTCCGTCGCTCTGCCGAAGGCCTGGCATCCATCCCAGGCGATGCAAAACGCTCAGGAGCTATTCGAGGGCATGTTCGCGATCGCCGAGGAGTATGATCTGGCAATCGCGGGGGGGGACACGACACGCTGGGATCATCCACTCGCCATCGATGTGGCGATCACCGCGTTACCTTATGAAGGTGTCGAGCCGGTGACACGCTCTGGAGCCGAACCAGGCGATCAGCTCTACGTAACCGGCCCGCTCGGTGGAAGCCTTCTCGGTCGACACCTGGACTTCGTGCCGCGTGTTCAACAGGCGAGACTCCTAGCGGAGCATCTGGGTGCTCGGCTGCATGCGATGATGGATATCAGCGACGGGCTCGCGCTTGATTTATGGCGGATGTGTGAGGCGTCCAAGGTCGGCGCCATGCTGGACGAGCGCTTGCTCGAGAAGGTCATTAGCGAAGACGCGAAGCAAGCGGCAGCGGCGGACCCCGGTCAATCCAAGACGCCTCTGGAGCGCGCACTTGGTGACGGCGAGGATTTCGAATTGCTGCTGGCGATAGCTGGAGTAGTCTCGGACCTCCCGGTGACGCTGTATCCGGTCGGTGAGGTGACGTCGCAAGGATTGGAGCTGCGCCGCCGGGACAGGCAGATCGAGGCACTCAAACCGACAGGCTACACTCATTGACGAAAACGCACGGACAGCCCCAAAAATGCCATGTCCTTGACACTAATTCGGTGGACGAGACGATCCTTCTCGGTGAGGCTCTTGGCCGATCCCTGCAGGGCGGTTTGATCGTCGGGCTCATCGGCCCGCTTGGGGCGGGCAAAACTCAGCTTGTCAAAGGAATGGCGGTCGGAAACGCCGTGGGCGGCCCGAGGAAGGTCACCAGCCCGACCTTCACCCTGGTTCACGAGTACCCGGGTCGACTGCACCTCTACCACGTGGACGCCTATCGGCTGCGAAGCCCGCAGGAGTTTGCCAGTCTCGGATTCGAGGAATGGGTCCGACTGGACGCAGCCATCGTCATCGAGTGGGCGGAGCACGTGCGTTCGGTCATCCCCGATGATGGCCTGTGGGTGGAGTTGGTGGTGACCGGGGCGACAGCTCGGCGGTTCACGTTCACGCCCGCTGGAGAACTCGCGCTTACCACCCTGGATCGTTTGCGTGTGGAGTCAGGTTGACAGCGAGGTCTACGGCTCCTATCGTCGACTCCGTGGTAGCGTGGGACGATCGGTGAGCTTCAGCGATCTGCTTGCTCCGACATTTTTGTGTGAGCGCATACCTTGGCACGACGCGACGGCAGAAAGGCAAACGAGCTTCGACCCGTGAAGTTCATACGGGGGTACACCAAGAACGCGCCCGGATCGGTCTTGATCCAGACCGGTGACACGGTGGTGTTGTGCACAGCCTGTTGGGAGCAGGGCGCCCCGCGCTGGAAGCAGGAACTGGGCGGCGGATGGATCACCGCGGAATACGACATGCTCCCAGGGGCGACCGGCGAGCGCCGCCGCCGCAACCGCACGCGGATCGACGGCCGCACCCAGGAAATCCAGCGACTCATCGGGCGATCACTTCGGGCGGTTGTGGATCTCGATGCCCTTGGTGAGAACTCGATCCTGATCGACTGCGACGTGCTCCAGGCCGATGGCGGTACGCGGACCGCGAGTATCACGGGAGCATATGTCGCCCTGTGCGACGCCGTCCGTGTAGCTATCCGGAATAAATGGTTGTCGAAGCCGCCGGCGAAGGAACCGGTTGCCGCAGTAAGCGTAGGGAAGGTCGGCGGGCGGATGTTGTTGGATCTCGATTATGAAGAGGATGTGGCAGCCGAGGTGGATATGAATGTCGTTATGACCGGTTCAGGCCGGTTCGTCGAGGTCCAGGGGACGGGTGAGCAGGCTACGTTCAGTCGGGACGAACTCGACAAGCTGCTGCGACACGCATCCCGCGGGATCAGGCAGCTCGTGGACGCTCAGATCAAGGCCCTTCGCGGGAAACCGCGCCTGCGATCGGTTCGAGCCTAGAGCGGTTCCCGATATCGCATGCCGAGCCGCGGGCTTCAGCCCGCGCGGATTCGGACTGCATGGGGACACCCGCCTTCCACAACATGCGGCAAGCGAGAACAGGAAATGTTCTAGTGGGTCGTCAAGCTTCTACTCCAGGTTCCTGGTGGTACGGATTCGCATCAGCGGCTCCGCGCACGCGGGTCTGCCGCGATGGACCGGTGTCACCCAGGTGGATCGGCCGAGGGGTCTTCTTTGCAGGCTTTTTTGCCAGTGTTGTGACACTAGGTGGATGCACGGCCGGGCAGTCGGCGAAGGGACCGCTCTGGACAATCCAATGCCTGGAACTGCAAGGGCCCCATCGATCCCAACATATCCATCAGATCAGCGAAAACCTGAAGCGCACGGCGGGCATTCGCCCCAGTGACGTGTTTGTGATGGAGGAGTCGGACGGGTTTGCGCGACTATATTACGGGAAGTACCGGCGTCCTTTGGACCCGAGCACCGGCGAAGGTCGGATGCCTGCGAGGATGCGAGAGGACTTGAACCTCATCCGCGAGCTCGGCGATTCGTCGGGGCGACGTTTTTTCCTGCAGGCGTTGCCCGTCAGGCTGCCCCAGCCCAGCGTGGGCAACCCGGCGTGGGACCTTTCGACGGTTCGAGCCAAGTACTCGCTTCAGGTAGCTGTGTTTGAGCCAACGGGCGATTTCACAGCTTATAAACAGGCCGCAGCGGACTACTGTACAGAACTTCGCGAAAGAGGTTATGAGGCATATTATCACCACGGCCCGGCATCGAGTGTGGTCACCGTGGGTGCATTTGGAGCGGACGCCGTCAAGAACATCTCCGACGGTCACGTGTGGCGAACGGTGTATAGCAGTCAGGTGCTCACCCTCCAGCGCGATGAGCTTCTTAAGTACAATCGCCTGAACGGACACATCTATCGGGTGCGAAACCAAGAAGGCACGCTCGTACCCGTACCTTCGCGTCTGGTGGAGGTCCCCCACAAGGAGGAGACGGAACCCTGGTGAATCCCGTCACGATCCTCGTCGCCACGACGAACGAAGGAAAGCTACGCGAGGCTCGGGCGATCCTGGGCTGTCTGCCTATGCGAATGACCACGCTGGCGGAGTATCCACCCTTCCCCAAACCGATCGAAGACGCGTCAACCTTCGAGGGCAACGCCAGGCTCAAAGCCCTGCATTACGCAAAGCTCGCTGGTTGTCTCACTCTGGCGGACGACTCCGGGCTGGAGGTTGACGCACTTGGTGGCGAGCCAGGGGTCCGCTCCGCCCGATATGCCGGCCCAGGATGTGACGACGCAGCCAACAACCAGAAGCTGGTCCGGCAGCTTGAGGGGGTCCCGGCTGAACGAAGAACGGCCCGGTTTCGTTGCTTGGTCGCCCTGGCCAGCCCGGACGAGATCGTGGCGACCACGAGCGGGGTGGTCGAGGGCGTAATCCTGGACAGCCCGCGTGGATCCAACGGTTTCGGGTATGACCCACACTTTTTCGTGCCTGAGCGTGGGATGACCACCGCACAGATGTCGGCGGAAGATAAGAACCGGATCAGCCACCGGGGCCGGGCATTCCGGGCAATCCGCACGGTTATCGAGCGACTCTTGGCTGAGTCTGCCGGGGCGACGCTGAGCGAATAGCGGCCTGCGCCGTTTGGCATTGTCGGTTGTGTGCTCATGTCTCCGGACTATAATTCGGTTTTCCGTTGACGTGATCCTCTTCTTGGTCTGGAGTAGCGACATTGAAGCAACCACTCGTTCCGCAGCAGGTCTTCTTCACGAAGGGAATGGGTAAGCATCCCAAGAACTTGCAGTCGTTTGAAGAAGCGTTGCGCAATGCGGGAATCGCGGCCTTCAACCTGGTCCGCGTCAGCAGTATTCACCCTCCCAACTGCAAGATCGTTTCCCGTCAGAAGGGCCTTGCCCAGCTCACGCCGGGGCAGATCGTCTTCTGTGTCCTCGCGGAGTGTCGAACGAATGAGCCAAACCGGCTTGCCGGTGCGGGGATTGGCTTGGCTGTCCCGGCTGAAAAATCCAAACACGGGTACGTCGCCGAATACCACGGATTCGGAATGAAGCAACGGACTTGCATGGACTACGTTGAGGATATGGCCGCCACGATGCTCGCCAAAACCCAGGGCATCGATCTCGATCCCGAGACCGCATACAACGAGCGCAAAGAGATCTATCAAGCCAAGGGATTGATCGTCAGAACCCGCGCGGTTGTGCAGACGGTGGAGGGTGACAAGAACGGTCTGTGGACGGCAGCCTTGGCGGCCGCCGTGTTCATCCTTTGAACCGGTCAGTGTGTGGCAAAATCGTCATGCACCGACTGCTGATTGCCTCCGCGCCAGCCGGATTCGAGAGCGTTGGAGGCTGTCCGAGGCCGCAGACGCCAGCCTGCACGGATGCCCGCGCCCCAAGAATCGGGAAACCCTGCGGCTCAGATCGTGCCAAACCTGTGACACGATACGCAAATGGAGATCAAATGGAAACTTGTGAACACGGAAATCAGACGTCCGGGCAGAATCCCTGGCTGACAGGGGCTATGATTGATCCGCTCGAACTGGTCGGTAACGAAGCCGTAGCCGATATGATCGACAACGTCTTCGCCAAAAGCGGCTTCAATGCCCGATGCCTCGCGGAAGGAGCACGCCTGTACGCGCGGATGCTCGAGGCCGATGCGACCGTGTGTATCACCCTCGCCGGAGCGATGACACCGATCGGGATGGGTGGCGTCCTTGTATCATTGATCGAAAGGGGCCTTGTCGATTTCATCATCTCAACCGGGGCGAACATCTTCCACGATATGCACCGGCCCTTTGGCTACCCGCTTGTCCAGGGTAACCCCAACGTAGACGACAACGTGCTTGCTGACGAAGGAGTGTCACGAATCTATGATGTTTTCATCGGTAATGACGACACCCTTCTAAAAACGGACGCCCTGGTTCACAAGGTCGCCCACAAGCTGGATGGCAGCAAACCCTTCTCGACGGCGCTCCTCCATCACGAATTGGGCAAGTTGGTTTGGGAGGAGGCGTTGCGGCCGGAGGGGTCGTTCGTCGCCGCGGCGAGCAAATATGACGTTCCGGTCTTTACGTCATCTCCCGGGGACTCGGCCATCGGGATGAACCTCATGTTGCCGGAGCTGCTCTTAAGGCGAATCCCCTTAAACCCCCTGCTCGACGTGATCCAGACGACCGCGATTGTACGCGATGCCAAAAAGAACGGGGTTGTGGAGATCGGCGGCGGTTCGCCCAAGAACTTCTACCTGCAAACACAACCGACCATCCACCAGATGCTGCTCGATAAGAGCAAGGGCGGGCACGATTTCTGCGTGCAGCTCACCGTAGATCCGCCTTACTGGGGTGGTCTCTCCGGCGCGACACCTTCCGAGGCCCGAAGCTGGGGTAAGATTCGGGACGCGGACAAGGACAACGTCGTGGTCTACTCGTGTGCCTCGATCACCTTCCCTCTGATCGCCCAGTATGCTATGGCCCGGGTCAAACCACGACCGCACCGGCGACTCTTCGGACGCCTCGATGAGCTCACTGAGGATCTGCGAAAGAGTGCTTGCGACAACCCCGACCTGCGAGCGGAACACCCGGAACTGTTTTAGTATTCCAAC
Source organism: uncultured Phycisphaeraceae bacterium (assembly GCA_964405925.1). Lineage (GTDB taxonomy): Bacteria > Planctomycetota > Phycisphaerae > UBA1845 > UBA1845. The sequence goes on from CAYOQG010000292.1 coordinate 6,929, forward strand.
GTCCGTCAAAACAATGGGTGCCATGCCCAAGCCCACGCACAATGCCCTGCGACTGCCCACTGACACATGGGTGGGCTTGGGCATGTTCTTCCCGAACTCTGACCCCTCGC
>CAYOQG010000293.1:0-7014 GCA_964405925.1 uncultured Phycisphaeraceae bacterium
CTCTCATGTCATGTGGGACCGACCAGTCGGAGGTTAGTGCCACGGGCTTTCACGCTCATCGAGATGATCGTGGTGATCTCGATCATCTTGATCATTTTGGGGCTTGCCCTGCCAGCCGCCCAGTCGCTGTGGCAGGAACGGAAGGCTTCCGAGGCCGAGAACACCCTCCAGGGACTTTTCATGACCGCCCGGGCCAAGGCCGTGGCGGAGAAGGGACTGACTGGACTCTTCTTCTTTCTCGATGACCAGGGCGTTCAGAAGATCGTAGCCATTGCTGACGTGGGGCCACAGGACCTGAAGGACGAGTTCGGCAACGAGTGCGCTGCCTGGGATCCGTCTAACCCATCACGTCCCGGGGTGTATGACGACGTCTTCGAGGTGACTGGTGAGCAGACCCACGTCCTTCCCGCTCCCATGCGGGTCGTGCCACGATATGTCGTCGATCAAGAACAGACGGGTGTAGAGTACATGGCATTCAGCCCCGAGGAGTTGGTCAGCGATCAGTTTGAACCGCCTGTCGGCGATTATACCCAGCGACATCGCAACTATTTCACGATGGTCTTCGGCACCAACGGTCAATTGCTCCTAGCCCGCGACGTGCTCGTCCGCGACGTGGACCAAGATGGCAATGGTTTTGGTGACCGGACCGGCTTGGCCGTCGGCCCGGGTCCGTGCCCTGCGGATGCCACCACCACGCAGTTCTACACGCGAGCAGGTGACAAGCAGAACATCGATCCCGGGGGCGGTGCCGCTCCCGAGGCCGTTCCCTTTTTGATCACCGACGGTGGCGATACCGCCATCAACTTCCCCAGCGTTGACGGACTTATGGTGTATGACGATTCAGCCTTTGCGTCGCTTCCTGATCAATCGGAGCCTGAGATGAAGGCCAAGCGAGACCTGCTTCTGCGCACGGCTCAGCCTATCTACATCAGTCGCTGGACCGGCGTGGTGATCCGTGGTCCGCTTGGAGAAAACGTAGCCCCAGAACCATGACGAACCCTAGCGACCAACTGAGACGATCCTTCCCCCCTTGCCAAGGGGGGACAGAGGGAGGTCCGGGCGTCGGGAGAGACCTCCCCCGACCCCTCCTTGTGAAGGAGGGGAGTTCCAAAGGCGCCCGCCCGGCCTTTTCCCTGCTCGAGCTGATGATCGGGATCATGGTGTTAGGCCTGGGGATGGTGATGGTGGCGACCATGTTCCCCGTGGCCTGGCACCGGGCCCGTGAGCTGAACGAATACACGATCCAAAAAGCGGCCGCCGCGGGCGCTCATGACACTGTTAAGTCACTCGTTCGCGTGGCGGGTCCGTTCGAGCCCTCGAGCTTCGCCGGTGATCTGATCCTTGATCCTGTGCTGCACGCGTACGATGGCAGAGTCCAGACTGTGGCGAAGTCCCTGCTTGGTACTGCGGGAGCCTGGCGGTGCGCAGACACCCGTGTGCACGCCCTGAACCTGGAAAACATACTGGTTCAGAGCCGGGCTTTTGTGGATGAGGACCCGTGGGTGATCGAGAAGGCCCTCGCTCTGAATGAGATAGACGGCTTGGCTCCCGAGGAGGTGGACCGCGAGTTCCTCTGGTATTCCTATGTCAAGGCTCAGGTTCGATTCGGCCAACGCGTCTATCCCCCGCTGACACAGGACCGTCAGAACGTCAATCTGGTAACCGGGGAGTTTGAAGGCAACGATGCCCAATGGGACGGGGCATTGGATTCGGTTCGCTTCTGCTGGGCGGTCTTCCACAGGCTCCGGCCAATCCCCGCGGCAGACAATGCGGCCACTTGTAATGGGTTCTGCTGGGAGCCTGCGCGTACGCTCTGGGGAAACCCGACCTGTGGAACGGACGGCGTGTTCGATGCCCCGTCGATATCCGACTTCGAGCGCTCGGTTGATCTGTACTATGTTACGCTCCGGCGTTCGCAATCTACGTATCGCTTCGCGCGGCAGGACCCGGAGAGTGCTCCGAACCCCTACAATCTGGGGCCAGTTCCGACCGTGGTTCCGATTCCGCGACCACCGGAAGACGATTTGATGTTCCCCGTTCCCTGGCGGGTGCAGGTCCAGTTTCCGAGCAGTCTCAAAGTCAAGGAGTATGACCCCGCTGTCTCACCCCCGGAATTCGCTCCAACGGGCGTCCCCACGGAGATTCAGGTCCCGCCGGCAGAGGTCCGGGGGACTACTCGGCGCGTTATGATGATCCAGATGTTCCCGCGAGGTGCCTGGTTCATCGACGAGATCACAGGAGCCGTCTATAAGGTCGTCAGACGGCGCATAACCGGTGCTAATGGCGATCAGGCGTTCCTGACCTTGGATCGTGAGGTGTTCCTGGAGGATCTCGACCTCGCCAAGGGTACCTCCAAGTACATGCCGTGCCCTACGTGCAACCCACTGGACCCAACAGACCCCGTGGCCGACGCCGAGGAGCTTCTACGAACGGTTTGGGTCTTTCCACCGCCGGTGCAGGCAACGCGTATCGACGCCCAGGATGGCCCGGTCCTCGTCTTCGAGGGCTCACCGCCTGTCGTCGAGATCGAGCAAAGGACGCTCAAGCTCGCTCCCGGTGAATGACCGATCTCTGTTTCCCCTCCCGCTTCGCCCGATAACATCCGCAGACCACGGGCCATGCAGGCGTGAACTTGGCGGCGCATCCAGCTCCGCTCCCCTCCTTGGCAAGGAGGGGTCGGGGGAGGTTGATCGTCCGACAAAACCCCCCTCAGTCCCCCCTTGTCAAGGGGGGAAGGTCAGCGGGACTGTGTGGTTTCCGGTGGAACGAGGCTGGACCGACACCTGACGTTCCCGATAATTGAGCCGGCTGGCGTTGCGTGATCGCCGGTGCGTGCGGGCAATCTCTGGCCTGAAACCGCTATGCGTAAGTGCCTTTTTGACAATAGGTTACGATTGATCCGTAGCCACGGGATGCAGCGGCAGGCGTTCTCGCTTGTCGAGCTTATCGTGGCGATCGGAATCCTCATCTTGATGCTTTCCCTCGCGGGGCAGGTCTTCAACACGACCATCCAGTCAACGGGGCAGGCGACCGCTCTGACTGAGACCCACCAACTGCTGCGGGCCCTTGAGCGCACGATCCGCGACGACCTTCGCGAGGTTCAGCCGGGCCAATCGCTGATTCTCATTCAATCGAACCCGGTCAACGCCTACTGGACGGCCGAGGGCAGAGCCGCTGACACCGATGGTGACCCCTCCACGGGGTACGCGCACGTCGCCGACCCCACCCGAGAGGATGCCAACGGCAATGTGATGATGCCGCGTGCCGACATTTTGATGTTCTTCACCACCCGCGATGGTGTGAGCTACGCGTTCACCAACCCACCTGTGACTGCTTCGCTGCAACAGGTGGTGTACGGCCACGCTGAATTGGGTGAGTACGTGCCGGGCACGGGAGCGACCGGAGACCTGTACGACTTCAAACCCAACCAGTTGAGGCCAATGTTTCCGGTACCCGGCACCCCGCCGTACCCCTCGATCACCCAAGTCGCTCCTGTTCCGGCGTCACAGTGGCACCTCGCTCGCCGTGGCGTGTTGTTGGTGCAGACTCCGCCCCCTCCATCTCCTCCTCCACCGACGCCGGCGTGGGTGGATGCGCTTTGGGCCAATAACATCCCGAAGCCTGACAAAGGGCTGGCTGATCTGACCATTCTTCAAGGTGCGGCGGACGTCATCGGCAACTTCAATTCAAAGTGGGTGGAGGAGCCCGGCGTGACGGGACCGTGGTTTGCCCCGGCGATCTTCGACGGTGGGGTGGTTGGAGAGCAGTGCCCGTATCTGCGAAGCCAGCTCGATCCTACACCGCCGGCAGCCTATGGTGACAGGCTTGGTCACTATCTGCTGCCGAACTGTGCCTCGTTCAAGGTTGAATGGGCCCTGGACCCGCATAGCGACTTCGTGGGTGGCCGGCTCGCCGGTGAGAAGGAGATCTTCTGGTTTGACCCGGGGTATCTTGATCCGGAGGGTGTGAGAACAAACGACGACCCGCTCTGGACCTTGCAGGCGGCGATCGATCGTGACCCGGTGAACCTTCCAGTCAATCTGGCCAGCCTGCTGTCCAATCGAGTCGATCACAGAGATGGGCTTGGGGTCTACTCACTCGCGGATCGATTCCGTGACCCAGAGCTACAGCGAGTAAGGGGCGACGATCCCAACGTGGAGTGGGAGGTCCTCGGAGCCGGCCAGCGGCCGCAAGACCTGCGGCCAAACCTCGTGCTGTTCGGGGCCAACAGACGCGACATCAAGAATACCCCAGGGATCGTGGAGGATGACGAGATCGTTGCCGAGGATATCTTCCCTGTGGCTTTGCGAATCACGATCGACGTTTTTGATAAGGAGGGTCGCCTGGAGCGACCGATCCGACACGTGATGGTCATTCCGGTTGGCGGGTGACGGTTATGAACGGACGGCACGAAACGGGCCTTGGGGACAAAGGGTGAACTGTGACGTACCGAGTGGGAGCGGGAATGCGTAACAGAGTGACAAGAGCGTGGTTCGGTAAGCCCAACGCGGTTGGGCGGCATGGGTCCGCGCCCGTGGACCCCTGCGTCGGGCACCTTGGCGCAGATGGGGAATCCGTGCCGCGCGGGTGCGGGATCGATCATCGCCGGCAAGGGTCGGTGCTGATTCTGGTCATGACGCTGCTCAGTATTCTGTTTGTCACCGGTGTCGCCTTTCTGGCCACGATGAGCTTCGAGGCGGACATCATCGCCGCCGACCGAGAGCGTGAGCGTGATGAAGCCGGGGTCGAGGAGGTTGTTGACGAGCTCAGCTCGCTGCTCCGCGATACACTCATTCCCGGCGGCGACGTTCCCTTTGGTGGGCAAATGGAGGACCCGTTCGAGGATGAGACCGCGACTGCCCCGCTGGCCTATGCGGAACTGCCCAGCGTTCACCAACTGCTCGCCCCCATCGAGCCATACCTGCTCGATCAGGCATACCAGGGCAAAGGGGGCTTCTTTCTTTTTCCCCAGGGTACCGACATCCGGTCTCTTACCGATCTTGAGAACTGGAAGCCGCCCGACCTTCAGCTCGACACAAGCTGGCCCAGCGGAATTACCGGAAGGTGCATGGGTGGGGCCAACGAGGGCGATTGGTGTGTGACCGACAGCAACTGCGGCGACGGAGTGTGCCACACGGTTGGCAAATGTCGGGGTGGATCGAGCCAAGGTGCCTGGTGCTTCACGGATCAACAGTGCGGTGCGGAGGCTGTCTGTGCGGAGCTGATCCCCGTCGACGCGGATGGTGACGGGATCACCGACACGTTCGAGTCACCCATTCGTGATTTGGAGTTCTTGGGCCTTCAGGTCGAGAAGTTGTCCGCCCAGCTCAACACGGCCACGAAACCGGATGGGAAGGTCTATCTCGGGTTGCGGATGGTCGCCCACGGCGGAATGGTGAACCTGAACGAATCGCACCCCAACCTCATTGCCAACGTCTTCGACTTCTCCATCGGCGGGCAGCTTCATCCTGAGTTTCTGCTCAGCAACGGCAAGGACCCGGATTTGTTCTTCTTTCGGCATCGACCCACGTCCGAGCAGGTGTTCTACAGTCCCTGGCTCGAAGAGCCGCTGCTGAGGCGACGGGGTTTGCTGCCGCCCTATGCATTGCCGCCGTCACTCTTGCACGGCAACCCGCTGCTCGATCCGGCGGTTGAGCCGTACGGCCAGGCGGATATGCTCTACCTGCTCTTCCCGCCGGACGCGAACGACAAGTACCTGCCGATAGATGTGCCCTTCGAGACGGCCTTCGAGGGCGGCCACCGATACACGCCTTTCCGCAGTGACGAGCTGTATGGGGCAGGCGCAGACTCCTGGCCCCTGTGGGCGGTGCGCATGGAGCCCTATGCATCGAAGCAGGACGACCCCACGGGCAACTCCTACGACCGCCGCCATCTGGTCACTACGGTCAGCTATGACGGACTCTTGTCACGAGGTGGATGGGTCGTAGATGAAAAGACCGACCCGCCCTCCAAAACGGATCTGCTTGGGAAGATGCGCGAGGCCAACCGGAAGGCGGACGGCTTCTTTGCCCCCGGTACCTGCCCGCTGCCCACAACGGAAGACCCGCTGCCGGCGCGGAGGATGCTCCCCTTCGAGTACCCCGAGTACCCCCAGGACGATCTGGTGCACGAGACCGAACCGAACACCCATGGCATCGAGTGCGACTGTTCGACCCGAGCGGTTTGCGACGGTGGTGAGCACAACGGGGACGGATGCGCCACCGACGACGATTGCAAAGGGTCAGGTGGCGGCGGCGGCGATTGCGTCTCGATGTGTCAAGTCGATGGTCGGAAGGGGCGGCTGCTGCTCAGCATGCGCTGGCTTAACTCGGCGTGGGCCAACGCGGTGAACACACCCATCTTGCGTGAGCAGCGACAGAAGCTCGACATTCTCAAGCGCCTGATCCATGACGTGTTCATCATGCTCGTTCGCAACGCCCGCGGACCTTACTGGGATGAAATCGACTGCACGGGTCCCAAGGCTGGGATTTGTGGCGAGTGGGGTGAGCGGTGCGCATCACGCGTCAAGGAATGCGTCGGCGGGAGCAATGACGGTGCCATCTGCCTCGACGCCACCGAGTGCGCTAGCGGCGTTTGCCTACGCGCCCAAAAATGCGTTGGCGGCCCCAACGATGGCCGGCGATGCACCGACGATCCTGGGGTCTGCGCCCCGCCCGGTGCCACGACGATCGGCTTATGCTATCAGGACAACCAGTGCTATGACCCCCTTACCGGGCAGAGCCATCGACAGAGCCTGATCTCGCGCACCGCGGCATCGCTGACCGCGAACATGTGGGACTACGTGGACCTGGATTCGCCCGATACGCCGACCCGCATCCCCGTGCGCTGGTCCGATTTGAATGATACCGGTTCTGCCGGGCGGCGGATTCAGCGGATCTGCATGAGTGGAATGTATGCCGGGAATCAGTGTCGCCGGGATGCGGACTGCCTGGGTGCGCCGTGCATGGTCCCGCGATTCTGTTGGGGTGGTCCGGTTCCCGGGGCTGCTTGCAC
>CAYOQG010000294.1:0-6991 GCA_964405925.1 uncultured Phycisphaeraceae bacterium
ACGGATCTGTGCGGGGGGTGGCCCGAAAGGGCCATTCCTACCGCGACAGGATGAATCACGAAGGCGGATGGGGAAGGGGGAGAATTGGAGATTGGCGATTGGGGATTGAGTAGGGCATTGTGCTTCCTCACGGGCGCGGCTCGGTATGAAACTGTCCGCGCGGCGTGAGGCTGGCGGCTCAGGGCTACGCGTATCGGGAAATCTATGCTGTGACTGGCATTAGATGTCCGGCGCGCAACCTACGCCTTTACGTTGGGTTTGGGGAGTTCGGGTTCGAGGTCGCGGGCGAGCTTGAGGGGGCCTAGGTCCTTTTCGACGGCGTCGAGGATCGAGCAATCTTCGATCATCTGGCGGATGGCTTCGATGTCAGGGTGCAGAACCCGGTCGTTAACGAGCCTCGGGACTTTCTTGCGGATCAGGTCGTAGGCGATGGCGGTGCCATGACCAGGTCGGCGGCCCTCGTGGAACTCAAATGCTTGTGCGGCTGACATCATCTCGATGGCCAGCACGGTGCGGACGTTCTTGAGGATCTCGGTGCACTTGCGGACCGCGATCGGGCCCATGCTCACATGGTCTTCCTGGTCAGCGGAGACGCTGATCGAATCCACCGAGGCGGGATGCGACAGGACCTTATTCTCCGAGACCAATGCGGCTGCGGTGTACTGAGCCACCATCAGACCCGAGTTGAGCCCCTTGCCCTCGACCAGAAAGTCGGGCAAGCCCGAGAGCGTCGGGTTAAGCATTCTATTCGTGTGTCGCTCGGACAGATTGGCCACCTCGGACATGGCGATGCACAAGAAGTCGATCACCATGCCGATGCCCTGTCCATGGAAGTTCCCGGCGGCGAAGTATTCACCCTCGTCGCTGAAAAAGAGCGGGTTGTCCGCGGCTGCGTTCATTTCGATGTTGATGATCTTGCGGACATGCTCGAGGGTGTCGAACGACGCGCCCAGAACCTGCGGGGTGCAGCGCATGCTGTAGCCGTCCTGGACCTTGCCGGATTTGTTGGCCATGATCTCGCTATCGGCGAACAGACGAAGGAGGTTGGCGGCGACGGCATTTTGACCGGGGAAGGGTCGGACCTTGTGAACCAGCGGGTGATAGGCACGTTCGACGGCCCGGAGGGCATCGAGTGCCATGGCGCTGGCAATGACGGCGTTTTTGAGGATGCGTTCGGCGTCGTAAACGAGTAGAGCCGCTCCGGCGGTCATCATCTGTGACCCGTTGATGAGGCCGAGACCTTCCTTGTAAGTCAGGTCGGTCGGTTTGATGCCGGCCTTTTTCATAGCCTCTCCGCCGGGCATCAGCTCGCCCTTGTAGTAGGCTCGACCCTCACCGATCGCGACCTCCGCAAACTGCGACAACGGAGACAGATCCCCGCTCGTGCCCACCGAGCCCTTCTCATAAATAAACGGGACAACTCCATTGTTGATCATGTCGATCACGGTATCGAGCAGGCAGGTTCGGACACCCGAGTACCCCTTGGCCAACGTATTAGCCCGGCAGACCATGGCTGCCCGGACGACGTCTTCCGGTTGTGGATCACCCGTACCGGCTGAGTGGCTATAGATGATCCGCCGCTGAAGCTCTGCGCTTTGCTCGGGCGAAATGCGGATGCGGGCGAACTCGCCGATCCCCGTGGTGACACCGTAGATAGCCACCCCCTCTGCCACGGAGCGTTCGATGAGGTCGCGCGAGCGTTGGACCCTCTTGTAAGCCTCGGGCGACACCGAGACCTTGGCTTTCTCGCGAGCCACGGCGCAGATCTGTTCAATCGAAAGCGAGTTCCCATCGAGTACGACTTCCATCGAAGCATCCTTTCCTGCCAAGAGCACTACCCATCGGCTGGATCACGAACAAAGCACGCTTGTCGCTCGTCGGACGGTGGCGGACATACGTTACCGAACCGGGTCCGCTCACGCCAACTTCGTATAGAAGCCCGTGATGGGTACCCCGTTCAGTCCCGGACGGAGCCGGTTCCAGGTAGTGGAATGCCGTGCAAGCCGCGTGCCCGGAGCTTGTGGGCGGTGCCCTCGAGATGCCAACTTGACGGAGTTCCGGTCAGTCGCCTCGATTCGGATTCGGCGGGGCGAGCATCCGCCGAACGGCGGCGACCAAATCGGCCCGGGGCACTTCGATCTGCCCCGGTCGACTGCTGATCCACTCCGAGCGATCGGCGATTTGAGCAGATCGCTCCCGGCCCTCGACCATGTCCTTGAGGGTCACCCGGCCCTTGGCTTTCTCGTCCTCTCCGTACATGACGACGACGGGGATACCCAGGGCGTCGGCGTACTTCATCTGCTTGCCGATCTTCGGGCTCGATCCAAGGTACATCTCGCAAGGGATGCCGGCCCGACGGAGCTCGTAGGTCATGGCGAGATAATCGTCGGTCAATGAACGGTCGAACCTGGTGACCAGAACCCTCGACGGGGTCTTCTGTAGCTCGACGCGACCCAGGTGCACCAGGGCGGCGAGAAGGCGATCCACGCCGATCGACGCCCCGGTAGCGGGGATGGACTGGCCGAGGAAGCGTTGGACGAGATCGTCATATCGACCACCTCCGAAGACCGAGCCGAACTCGGGTGCGTCACCCAGCACGGCTTCAAACACGGGGCCGGTGTAATAGGCTAGCCCGCGGGCTACGCTCAGATCGATTCCGACACGGTCATCCTGGTATCCGAGAGAGGCGAGCTGATCGGACATCCGGGCCAGTACGTCGATTTCCGTGGCCGCTCCCTCCACCGAGGCAAAGGTCTCATAGAGCTCGTCGAGCACTTCCTTCCGCCGGTCCGACGCGATCGACAGGAACCGCTCGATCCTATCCACCTGAGCTTCTGCCATCCCGAGGCCGGGAATCTCATCGCCCGACTCGTCGGTGTAGCCCGAGGTCAGCTCCAGGCGAACCTTGTCCAAGCCGACGCGGTCGAGCTTGTCCAACACGCGGAAGACGTCGTCGGCGGGTCGCCTCTCTTGTTCGTACGTGTACGACGCGGGGCCGGACTTGACGCGAACCTTGATGTCAAACTCGGTCGGTAGTTCCGCGAACTTCAGGAGCAGGTTCAGGATCTTGCGGCTCGAGAACCGGACCTTGAAGCGCCCAACGTTCAACGCCGATAGAGCGTCACACATGGCTGCGATGATTTCTACGTCGGCCTCGCATGAAGGCGCACCCACCGAGTCGATGTCGAACTGGAGGAACTCACGGAATCGGCCACGATCGGGTTTGTCCGCTCGCCAGACGGGTGACACCTGGTACCGGCGAAAGGGTTGAGGCAGCTCCCGGTACTGTGAGACCACTCGAGCGAGGGGCACAGTCAGGTCGAAACGTAGACCCAGGGCTTCGTCACCCGGATCACGGTCTCGGTCCGGATTGTGAACTGTAAAGATCGACTCCTGGATATCCTGGCCTCCGGTTCCGGATAGCACATCCAAATACTCGATGGCCGGTGTTTCGAGCGGGGCAAAGCCGTACACCTCGTAGACGCGACGGATCGTGTCGATCACCCCCTGGCGGGCCGACGCCTCGCCTGGGAGAAGATCACGAAGACCACGAAAGACCCGCGCCTTTGCCCTGTCGGTCACTGGTGCTTCCTCGTATCCAAGCCAGGAGATGAAACTGGGTAATACCGGGGTCGGGACTCGAACCCGAGACCTTCTGATCCACAGTCAGATGCTCTAGCCAACTGAGCTACCCCGGCCGCTATCGTTTTCGCCTCTTGAAACTACGTTTTTCGTAGCGTTACGCCCGATTCTACGGCGTGGTAGTCCGATTGTCCATGATCCGCATTCCAGCTGATAGCGGCCGGTCCGCAGGCGGACCCGGGCAGGCCCAGGCCGAGGCCCAGAGACTGGTTGTAGCGGTGGTCTTCAGGACTCGCACCTGCTATACTGCGCTGTCCGTTCCCCCGTCCCAATGGTGTGCATCATGGGAGGCTTCGACATGTCGTTGAGAGTGATCCTGATCGTGACGCTCTTTCTCGTTGGCGACGTTGCCGGACAGCGTACGTGCCCGCCTTCCAGCCCTCCGCAGGAGGACCCAAGGTGTCCGCCAGAGGGGTGTGACATGGGGTACGGAAGCAAATGCCGCTACTTGTCATTTCATGCAGGCGACCCGGGTCTGACGCAGGCGGTGCGTGTCACATTCGATTCGCTCCCTTCTCAATGGGGATATGCCGAAGGCCGGACCATGTGGGTCCAGGAGCCGTACTTGGTAAGCGAAGCGGCCGGGTCCAGCGGTCCTATCCCTCCACCGACGTTCTGGGCAGCCGAGCTCGGATGCGCTCCGTTCTATACCGAGTGGAGCGTGTACGATGTCGTGGACGTCTTCGACGATGGAATCGTGGGCAAGCCCGACCGCACCGAACCGCTTCCGAAGTACGACGTTCAGGTGATTCAGGACGATTGCGCGCTTCAAGAAGAGAATTTCTCAGCTCCGCTTATAGTGGGGACCAGCCTGCTTGGGGACATCTTGGGAAACCGGGCTGCACCACCACCGCCGTCGCCGCCACAGGGGGTGTGCGACTTCAACGATATTGGCGGTGCTATTGACAACTTCAAGGCTAACCCCGCAAAACCGAGGAAGGCCCGTGCGGATATCATCAACTCGGATATCAACCAAGCGAAGCCAGACCAGATTATCGACTTTGTTGATATCTCGTGCGTAGTTGAGTGCTTCCGTGGCCAGACGTGTCCGTTGGCGGGGCCGCCCATGACGGACCCGTGTGCCCCAGGCTAACGATTCACAATGTGGTGCGTGCCGTCGCCAAGGGCGGGGAGCCGGGCTGCGCCCACCATTTCTTACAAATTGCCCATCGGTCTCGGTCGCTTCAAGAGGCGGTTGGTGGTAGGAGTTCTTTGCGAGGAGCCTGCGCGGCAGTTTGACTAGACGTCAGCCCCGAGGTGTTGACCTAGTAGCGTGACGCACAGTCGTTTGCCCGTCGTTGACCATAGGAGAAGATTTGATGCACACGGCCCAATATGGCAAGATGATCAAGGCGTTGCCAGAGGCTGACATTCCTCTGGACGGTGTCCGAGCATGGTTGTCACAGGGTAAGGATCACCAGATTGGCTTCTTTGAGATCGAGCCGATCGGTGCTGTTCCCGAACACTCGCACGGTGAGCAGTGGGGCATCGTCGTCGAGGGCGAAATGGAACTCACGATCAGCGGTGAGGCCAAGCGCTACGGTCCGGGCGACTCGTACCATATCCCGGCCGGGGTCCCACACAGTGCTAGGTTTCTGTCGTTTTTCCGCACAATCGACGTCTTCGCCGACGCGGATCGCTACAAGCCCAAGGGCTAACATTCCGGTCCGAGGGCGCATACCCGAGCCGCACGCTTTAGCTTGCGCGGTGTGCCACGCCCAAGCCCGGCACGGCCAGGCACGGGCATGTTGATCGGCGCAGAGCCCGGATGCCATGCACAAGGCTGGCGAAAGCCATGCTCCGGGGCACGTTGATCGGCTTGGGACACACACGGCCGCGCTTCGCTTGGCCATGCCACGCCCTGATGGACATCATGGCTTGACCATGCCACCGGTCGCCGAAGGCGGGCTTGACCCTCCCGCGCTCCGATCATACGCACTCGTCCAGTCGACAGGAACCGCGACAATGTGCTAACCTGTCCTCCGATCAAAGGAGGTCTGAGCATATGGCAAAACATATTGGCATCGTGGCGTGTAGTGCGGAGGGAGCAGCGCTTTGCTATCGCACGATTTGTGTGGAAGCGCCCAAGCTCATGGGCGAGTATGGTCATCCTGAGGTTACCGTGCATACGCAGCCGCTGTCGGAATACATGATCCACATCCGGGCCGGGGCGTGGGGCAAGGTAGCGGAGTTGATGCTGTCTTCCGTGCGGAAGTTGGCGCAAGCAGGGGCTGAGCTGGCCATCTGCCCGGACAACACGATCCACCAGGCGTACGACCTTGTCGTCGAGAAGTCACCGATTCCGTGGCTTCATATTGCCGAGGTCGTGGCACAGGAGGCGAAGCACCCAGGGTTTCACAATCTTGCTACAGCCGAGGAGATGTCCGGTGCGTCAGGTCCTTCCCCCGCCCTTCGGTCTGTGAGGAATGGGGCACCCGGCTATCAGCGCCTGGGCATCACCGGGACCAAATATCTGATGACCGGATCGGTGTATCCAGAAGCGCTCGAGAAGTTCGACATCGCGTTTGACATTCCCGATGCCGAGGACCGCGAAGCCATCAATCAGATTATCTTCACGCAACTCGTCCATGGCGACGTCCGAGAGGACTCACGGCGGTATTTCAACGCGGTCATTCAGAAGCTCAAAGACAACGGATGCGACGCGGTGGTCCTTGGCTGCACGGAGATACCGCTATTAGTCGATCCAGAGGACTGCCCACTGCCGACTTTGGACTCGACGCGCCTGCTCGCCCGGGCGGCGATACGAACGTCGGTCTGCTGACCCAACCCAGAACTGAACCTGGCAAACGACGTTGGGCGCCACCGGTCCGCGACGGGCGGTTCGCTAGGGTCCCCACCTCACACGACCCTGCAGGTGCACCTGGCGGGCGGACCCATTCCGCCCGCCGCCCGCAAACGCGCTCGTGTCGCGAATCTACAAGACAGGGTGCGGAGGCGCGGCGGCAGGTGTCGACACACACCGTGACCACCAACGAAGAACGGGGGTCGACCGGCAAACGCGCATTGACCTCACTGGAGCGACACCATAGCCTTTCTACAGGGCCGTGCGGCGGGCCGTTCGAAGGCAGGTTTTTGAGGGCAAGCCGGTGCACGGTCTACCTATTTGAGGAGGGGCGAAGCAAAGCTGATTGCGACCGAGGAGGAAGTAATCAGGAGGTCGCCGCTATGTGCGGTCCACCGAGATGTGCTGCGTGGTTCTTCATCGCCACGGCTGTCTGGCCCGCATCGGCCATAGCCGAGGTCCAGGGTGGCGAAACCGGTGGACGCGAGATCCTCTCAGCCCTTCCGGCGGACACTGTGGCGGTGCTGACGGTCCGCGACCTGACTG
>CAYOQG010000295.1:0-6979 GCA_964405925.1 uncultured Phycisphaeraceae bacterium
CATACACCTTGACCATCTCGAGAACGCCTGACGGAAGCTCGTCACCACGCTTCATCTGAGCCGCCTTGCGATCGCGCTCCTCCTGGATCTCCTCGATCCTCGGCCAGAATCGATCCACGATCCTCAGGCAGTCTTCCCGTTTTGCTGCCGGTCTGACCCACTTCAGATCGCGTGCCCGAACCTGCTCCGCAAAGGCTAACACTTGCTCGAGGATAACCTCGTCCAAGTTGCTGTGACCGACCTTCTGCCGGGTGTTGGGGTCGATCATCGGTGCGCCCATAACCTCCTCGATCTCCGTACACATCTGTCTGAAGCATGAAAGCACCTTGGCGTTCTGCGCGACCAAGTACTCCTCAATCTCTCGCTCGAGTATACTTTTCTGCTGATCGCTCATGTGCAGCCGACGACTAAATCGCTTCGAGCCCAACACAATCCCTTCCTCACCCGCGGGCAGCTCCAGCGAGTCATTCTTCACGTCCTCACCAGCCCGGCCGAAGATTGCGTGCAACAGCTTCTCCTCCGGGCTCAGCTCGCTCTTGGACTTCGGGCTGACTTTGCCAACCAGGATGTCCCCTTGCCGGACATAAGTTCCCGATCGCACGATGCCGTTTTCGTCCAGATTCGCCAATGCCCGCTCCGACACGTTCGGAATGTCCGCAGTGAATTCCTCGCGCCCGAGCTTGGTCTCCCGCACCTCGACATCGTATTCGTCGATGTGAATACTCGTGAGAGCATCGGTCTTGACCAACCGCTCGCTGATGATGATCGCATCCTCGAAGTTGTGCCCGTCGTAAGTCATGAAGGCGACGAGCAGGTTCCTGCCCAGAGCAAGCTCCCCACTCATGGTCGCTGGACCGTCCGCGACGATATCGCCCTGCTTGACCCGCTGGCCAACGCGCACGAGAGGCTTTTGGTTCATGCACGTTCGCTCATTGAGACCCTGAAACTTGCGGAGGACATACTCATCGGTGTCGTCGATCACGATCCGCCGGGCATCGACGGCCGTAACTTTCCCGCTCGTGCGGGCCCGAACGACCATCCCACTGTTCGCTGCCACCGACAGTTCCATACCCGTGGCAACCAACGGAGGTTCCACTTGCAGGAGCGGTACCGCCTGCCGCTGCATGTTCGAACCCATCAAGGCACGGTTCGCGTCGTCGTGCTCGAGGAATGGAATCAACGCCGCCGACACGCCGACCGTTTGTTTGGGGGAGATGTCAACGTACGTCACATCCTCGCTGGAAACCTGTCCAAGATCGCCATACTTTCGCACCAGGACCGCACCTTCTTGCAGGCAGCCGGTCTCGGGGTCCACCGCCTCGGGTGGGGCCAGGATCTCCCGCATCTCTTCGTCGGCACGGAGGTAATGAGGTTCGCCGAGCTTGCCCCCCTTTTGAACCGTGCGATAGGGCGTGATCAAGAAGCCGTAATCGTCGACCATGCTGTAGATGCCGAGCGAGGCGATCAGCCCGATGTTCGTGCCTTCCGGCGTCTCGATCGGGCAAATCCGTCCATAGTGACTGATGTGGACGTCGCGCACCTCGAAACCCGCACGCTTGCGGTTGAGCCCACCCGGACCGAGGGCTGACAGACGCCGCTCGTGTGTCAGTTGCGACAAGGGATTGGTCTGGTCCACCACCTGCGACAACTCACCTCTCCCGAAGAACAGCTCGATAGCCGAACTGATTGCCTTGCTGTTGATCAGCTCCGCCACCCGACCCAGTTCGTCGGGATTCTTCAGGCTCATCCGCTCTTGAACGGTCCGCCGCAGCTTCAGAAATCCTTTCCGCATTTCATCGGCGCAGAGCTCGTCCAAGGTGCGAAGCCGCCTGTTTCCGAGGTGGTCAATATCGTCCACCGCGAACGCTGCCTCTCCCGTTCGCAGCTTGAGCAGGTACTTCAAACAGTGGAGCATATCCTCCGTCGTCAGTGTCATCGGACCGCCATCGCCTGGGATCTCAAACTTGCGATTCAGACGGAACCGCCCAACCTTGCCCAGACGGTATCGGTTCTCATCATAGAACTTCTCGCCAAACAGCTTCTTGGCCTTCTCCAGTTGAGGCGGGTTACCGGGGCGCAGGCGACCGTAGATCTTCAGACATGCTTCTTCATGCGAGCGGCTCGTATCTTCTGCCAATGTGTTGAGGATCAAAGGATCACTCACCTGGCTAATGACCCGTAACTGTCTCAGCGATGAGGCCTGAATCCGCTCGATCATGTCACCTATTTGACACCCGGCACGAACGAGCACGTCTTCCGTGTCCTCATCGACGATGGGCGTGACCGTGTACATGTCCGGCGTCAGCGCCGACGTCCGCACCATCTTGGTCCGATAAAACTCCTCCACAACCGACTCGTCCGTCGAGTAGGCCGGATCCATGGCCCGCAAGAACATCGTTGCCGGAAGCTTGCTCGACTGATCAATCCGAACCACAAGAACGTCTTTCTTCGTAACCTCGATCTCGATCCAACTGCCCCGCTCGGGAATGATCCGGCAGGAATGCAGCGCCCGATCGCCCTCCGCCTGGTCCTTGATGAAGTCCACACCCGGGGACCGGTGAAGCTGGGAGACAATTACCCGCTCGGCGCCATTGATGATAAACTCACCACCGCCGATCATGACGGGCATGTCACCCAAGTAGACCAAGTCCTCCTGGATCTCATCACTGTCCTTACGCACCAAGCGCAACCGCACCCTCAGCGGCATGCCATAGGTCAAGCGCAATTCGCGGCACTCATCAGGTGTGTAGCGAGGCTTACCCAGCTCATAATTGATAAAGTGCAGTGACAGGCTTCCGTCGTAGCTCTCGATCGGGAACATCTCCCGAAGCAAGGCTTCCAACCCACGATTCTCACGCTCGTCGGGCGGGGCCTCCTCCTGGAGAAACCGACCGTATGACTTGGTCTGGATGCCGATCAGATCCGGCACCGGCATCCCATCCCCCACTTTCGAATAATTACGTACCGGAAGTACTGCATTCATCGATTCAACCCTCGATCTATGCGGTCCCACGGAGCGCAGCAAGGCGCGTCGGGGCGATTAGCCCGATCCGCGCATCAACAACTGTCGAAACTCTTTGGGGACGACCCATCGGCCGGTGAGGCATCCGGTAGACCGGCTGTCCCGACATGCCGGTCGATCCCGCCTCACGGCAGACATGCAATCCTGCAGTCCTGACAAAACGCGTTTCGCAAACCTCTCTACAGACAACGACCACCCGGTGAAGCTCGTCCACACCGCCCCAGGCAGCCCGAGTCGGCCAGCGGAACCGTGCCCTACTCGATTGTCACCGCTCCGCCAACTTCCTCGATTTCGGCCTTCATCTTCTCCGCCTCTTCCTTTGAGACGCCTTCCTTGATCGGTTTGGGGCAGCTCTCAACAAGCTCCTTTGCCTCCTTCAAACCCAGCCCGGTCTGCGCCCGAACCACCTTGATGACCTGAATCTTCTTGTCACCAAAAGCGGCCAGGATCACGTTGAACGAGGTCTTTTCCTCCACCTCGGCAGCGGGTGCCCCACCTTCTCCGCCAAGGGCAGCCACCATGACACCACCACTAGCCGGCTCAATGCCGTGTACTTCCTTCAGGCAATCAACCAGCGACTGGGCGTCCTTCACCTTCAAATTAACGATCTTTTCCGCAAGCTCGGTGACCTCCGAACTGAACTCCTTCGCCGGGGCTTCGGCCATCTCGTGTATGCTCCTTCCGTTTCGTCAAGCGCCACGCCAATAGGCGACCCACCCACTGCGGGTCATTTCATTCGCCGACGGCGAACCAGTCAGCGTGAAGCGTAAGTTCACTCTCTTTCTTGTCTTTCCCCGTCCCGCGTTGCTCAAAGGCGAGCAGCTCTATCATCTATCTGCCGTCAAGCCGCTTTGTCCACCAACACCTTGAGGCAACCCGCGAGCTTCGACTGCGGCGAGGCAATGCAAGCAGCCACCCCCCTACCCGGCGAGCCGATCAGCAAGGCCAGCTCACCCAGCACTTCCGCGCTGCTCTTCATCTTCGAAACCTCCTCAACGGTCAGGAGGTTCGGATCGCCGTCTACAATCGCCTGCTTCAGCGTAAGCGTTGTAAACTCTTTCGCAGCCTCCACCAGCACCTTGGCGGTTTCTACGAGCGACTCAGAGGACGTCGTCACCAACGCACAGGGCCCTTGCAGGGCCGCACCCAACGGCTCAAGCGGCGAATCCGCAAATGCCCGCCGGGCGAGACTGTTCTTGACGACCTCCACCCGAGCCGACTTCTCGCGCAAGCTGCGACGCAGGGTCTGCTGGGCCGCCACGTCCATCCCCGTCATATCGATGACGCAAGCACTATCGATCCCGTCGTAGCGCTCCACCAACTCCGCTGTAATCATCGCCTTGACGGCTTTGCTCATCGCTTCATCCCGCTTTTTTAGGCACTCGCTGCAATCGCCACGGACGGCGTCTGGGCAGCCGAGAGGTAAACACTCTTGATATACTGACCTTTGGCGGCCGCGGGCTTGATCTTGTTAACGTGCTCCATGACCGCCTCAATGTTCTCTTTCAGGTCCGAATCGGCGAAACTCACCTTCCCAACGGGCAAGTGAATATTCCCACCCGCGTCGTTGCGATACTCTAACCGCCCGGCGGCAAACTCCTTCACCGCTTGGACCACGTCCGGTGTCACCGTCCCCGCTTTGGGCGTGGGCATCTTGCCCTGAGGTCCCAAGATGCGACCGAGTTTCCCCACCTTCCCCATCATGGAGGGATGGGCGACCGCGACGTCGAAATCAAACCAGCCCTTCTGCACCTTCTCCACAAGCTCGTCGGCGCCGGCGTCGGCCGCACCGGCCTCTTTGGCAGCCTCAGCCGTATCCCCCTCGCAAAACGCGATGACCGTGCGCGACTTACCGATCCCCTTCGGAAGCGAAATCGCTCCGCGAAGCATCTGATCCGCCTGCCGCGCGTCGATCCCCAGGTGAACCACAAGCTCGACGGTTTGGTCGATCTTCTTGCGCTTCTTCCCGTTCTTGTACTTGCGGTCCGCATCGACCGCCGCCATCTTCTTGATCTGCGCGATACCTTCCGCGACGCTCACCGGCGTCGAACTTCCGCCCCCAAGCTCGGTCTGCTTCCGGTATCGTACGCTGCGGTAACCCATAACCGTTCTTCTCCAACGCCTAGCGAAGCTGCATCCTAATCGGCGATCTCGATGCCCATCGAACACGCCGTACCGGCTACGATGCGTTCCGCCGCCTCAACCGTGTACGCGTTCAGGTCCGGTAGCTTCTTCTTGGCAATCGCACGAAGCTGCTCCGACGTCACTGTGCCCACCTTCTCCTTGTTGGGCACTCCGCTGCCCTTCGCGAGTTGGGCCGCTTCCTTCAAAAGCACCGAAGCAGGCGGGCTCTTGACCTCAAAGTCAAACGTACGATCGGCGTAGACATTGATGACCACTGACACCGGCATGCCGTTTAGCGGTCCGGTCGCAGCATTGAACTGCTGCACAAACTGACCAATGTTGAGTCCGTGCTGTCCTAGTGCAGGTCCAATGGGAGGAGCCGGCGTCGCTTGCCCACCTGGCGCTTGCAGCTTGATGACCGCCGTGAGCTCCTTCTTCTTCTTACCTTTAACTGCTTTCGCCACTTCAGTCATCCGTCCCAGCAAACCAAGCCATCGGCGCAGCCGGCGTAACGCTCGCCGGCCTTACTCGACCTTCTCCAACTGCCAGTATCCCACCTCGACGGGTGTCATCCGTCCGAAAATCGAAACGATGACGTTGACCATCCCCCGCCGCTCGTCTACCGACTCAACCTCACCCTCGTAGCTCTCAAACGCACCGTCGGTGATCTTGACCTGGTCACCGCTCTGGATGTTCAGACCCGAGAGTCCCGGCTGCTCCTCGGCCTTCTCGGACGCCGCCAACATCTGAATAACATCATGCTCCGGCATGCTCGTGGGTTTGCCATCCGAACCGATGAAGTCGCCGACACCGGTCGTCTCCTTCACCATGAACCACACCTTCTCGGCAACTGCCCCGTCATCCTCGCAAGCCATCTCCACAAACACATACCCAGGATAGAGCTTCCGCTCCACCACCCGGAGCACACCCCCCTTCATTCGCTTTTCCTTCAGCGTCGGCACGAGGATCCGCCCCACACGATCCTCCAAGCCTTCAATGGCGACCTTTCGTTGGAGCGCCTCCCGCACCTGCTCCTCCTTGTTGGAGGCAACACGCAAGACGTACCACTTCATCCCGGGTGCGGTGATCGCGGTCGGGCTTGAGTCCTGTGGTGATGTCGAGCTTTCCTCGGTCATACCTTCAGCACATTGATCGAACGGAAGATGGTCTGAAACAGAAGGTCCACGACGAACAACAACACCGCCAAAAACACGGTGAACGCGATCACCACGATCGTGGATCCGACGACTTCCCTCCTGGTCGACCAACTTACCTTCTTCATCTCGCCTTCGGTGGCGATCATGAAGTCCCCGCTCTTCCGACTCGAGAACGACAGGCGCCACGCGATGGTCCCCAACACAACGGCGAACAGGACCGGAATCCCCTTGGTGATCAACACCCGCCAAGCCTGGTCGCCCTGGTAGACCGATAGTTGGTCATAAACGAACTTCGCACCCCAAGCGACGATCAGCCCAGCCCCGATGAAGGTCCCGCGCCGCGTCCACATCCCCTGCTCGGGTTTGTATTGACTGAGGAACCCACCACCTCGAGGCCTACGGGCCACCTGACGCGGGGGTTCCCCGGAACCGCCCGCCCCGCGCGGAGGACGGGACGGAGCGCTCTCCCTCCGCTCACGCGGCTCTTGTTCCCCAACCACCGCCGTGCTGTTCTTCCGGCTCATGCCAATGCCTTTGAATCGGACGGTTCCTTCTCACCTAAGCAGTGTCGAACGCTACGTCAGCCCACGCGAAATTGCCCATCGACAGGAGCGGAGGGACTTGAACCCCCAACCGCCGGTTTTGGAAACCGGTGCTCTGCCAATTGAGCTACGCT
>CAYOQG010000296.1:0-6936 GCA_964405925.1 uncultured Phycisphaeraceae bacterium
ACCACCGCCGTTTGCTTGAACACGGGCGAAGCCAACAGTATCAAGACGACCGCAAAGCACCGGCGCCGGGTCGGGTCCGTAAGGTATTTCTGGACCGCGTACGTAAGCCAGATCAACGCGGCGAGTGTGGGCATTTCCAGCATGGTCTGTCGGGTCCATAGCACGATGGCCGGTGTGGCCAACAGTGCCATGGCAGTGCACGCGGCTCCCGTGCGTGACTGGAGCCGCCGGGCGACGAGGTAGGCTCCCAGAACCGCCGCCACACCGAAGCACGCGGTCGTGATCCGAGCGACGGCTGCGGATACGCCGAAAAGGCAGAAGAAAAAACCTTCAAACAGGGCGAACCCCGGTGGATAGGTTCGCCCTATGCTCAGCGTGGGGTAGAAGGCGTATTGCTTTTCAGCAAACGCCAGTGGATGCAACCACGCCTGGGGACCGGCGGTGATCCAATCGCGGATCAACACACCGTCCATACCGTGAGAGGGTGCGTCGCCCCATCGGAATCCCCCAACGCCTACGTCTTTCGTGAAGACGACGGTGGCCGTCATTACTAGCAAGGCAACGACGGCAAGACCCACGGTCTTGGTCTGTGGGGGGAGGTACGAATCCGACGTCGCCTCAGGCAATCAGAGACTCCTTGTCAAGCGGGGCGCGCGGTCCCGTACGCGGGCCAATCGCACCCCAGGGATCACGGCTTGCCCGCTGGAACAATATCGGTCGTTGAGGGGACTGAGTTCCGTGAGCTGAAAGTCCGGTTATGCCCAGGGCGGCACCGAATTAAGCCAATCGGCATTTTCAAAGAACCGATAACTTTGGGGACCGCCGTGCCTGGGACGGAGGGGGCGGAGGCAACCCGATCGCGCGGGTGGGCGGGTTTGGTCTGCGCAGGTTTTGGGGCCGTGTTTTGCGGCAGCCGGATTAGACATGTGGCCTCTGAAAACGACGCTATACTTCGTGCTCTTCTGGGTGGCTTGTGCCATGGCGTTGGTGAACCCCATTTGGGGTCTCGTCAACTACATGATGACCTATCAAGTGAACCCCGGTAACGCATGGTGGGGGATTCCCCTGCAGAATCTGGGGATGCGTTTTTCGATGCTCGCAGCCGTGTTCACGGTCCTGGGGCTGTTCTTTGGCCGTAAACGGGTGCCCTCAGTCCGTCCGGTCATTTCGTTTTGGGAGGTCGGGGTTGTTGTTCTGTTGGTGTTTGCAGGTGTGAACCTGATCATCGGCTACGGTTACAACATGTGGTCGGCGTACGCGTTCGAGAAATTCTGGAAGATGCTGCTGTTTGTCGTCATCCTCGGGCGATTGGCCACGACGCGGCACAACCTCCGCCTCGTCCTATGGACGCTTGTCGCGGGCAGTCTGTATGTTGGCTATGACGCCTTCTCGGCACCCCGATCGGCATTCTGGCTTGGGCGTCTCGAGCGAATCGGCGGGCCGGACTTCTACACGACGTCGGGAACAGCCGCACATTGCGCGGCAATGTTGCCACTGATCGGAATTGCCTTCTTGATCTCCAAGCATTGGAAGTGGCGAGCGCTTGCGGCGGTATCGGGGGCATTCACCTTTAACGCAATCATCCTGTGCCGGACACGATCCGCGTTTATCGGTCTCGTTTGCGGTGTGCTTGCTGCCTTTTTGGCGGCACCGCGCGTGAGAAGGTGGCGTATTCACGGTCTGTTGCTAGCCAGTGGGCTGGTTGCCTTCTCCTTGACCGACAACCACTTTTGGGACCGCATGAGTACGCTGACAGATCGAGACTTGTTGGCGACGGACGCAGCCGCGGTCGCCCGCTCCGAGATTTGGGTCGTCTCGGTTCGGATTATAAGAGACCATCCACTGGGTATTGGCCCGGGCAATTTCCCCCGTGTGATAGGGACCTACGACCCGCGGTTCTACAAACGATCCGCCCACAACACAGTCATTGTCTGTTTCACCGAATTGGGGATCCAGGGCGGTGTGGTCTTTCTCTTGATGGTCATTGGATCGCTCGAGATGCTCCGCCGGAGTGCAATGCTGGCGGAGGCGACGGAAAACCCGGTGGAGACCAAGCTGATCGCTTATGGTCTGCTTACCGCCTTTATCACCTATTTTGTGACGGGGTTAGGGACTGAGCGTTTCTATTGTGAGTCCTTCTGGTGGGTGCTGGCGATGCCTCTGTGCCTACATCGTCTTGTCGTGCGGGAAGTCGCCGCCAGCGTCCCCGTTCCGGAGCTTATTGATCGGAAAAGCATCCTTGAGGAAGACTTCGTTTCTTGGGGTCGACTGCGGCATGGGTTTTCGTGATCCTCCCTTGATCGTGCACGTTGTTCATTCGCTGGCAGGCGGCGGTACGGAACGCACGCTGGTCTCGCTTCTACATGCCTTCGATGCTCACCGTTTGCGTCACGCCGTCGTCACTTTGCGCATGGCAGGGCAGCTTGCAGCCAAGCTTCCTGACCATGTGGCCTGTCGAGCTGTTGCCGCAAACGGGCGATCGCGTTCGGTTGGAATTGCCCTTGCGTCGGTGATGCGAGAATGGGGCGCCGCTGTCGTGCACGCCCGCAACACCGGATGCTGGTTTGACGCGACCGTTGCCAGCATTCTGACACCGGGAACACAATTGGTGCTCGGGTTCCATGGGTTGGAAACAACCGAGCCGCTTAGCCGGCGGCACCGCTGGGTCGCTCGGGCCGCGCGCCTTTGTGGTGCCCGGTTTACTAGCGTGTCACAAACGGGTGGGCACCAACTCCGAACTTGGGCGCAGATCCCCCAGGACCGGATCGACGTGCTGGTCAACGGAATCGATCTTGACCGGTTTACACTCATCGATTCGCAAGCACGCCGCCAGATCCGTGACAGCCTTGGGCTGCATGCGGATACGCTTGTCGTGGGTACGGTCGGCTCGTTGACACCGATCAAACGGCAAGGTGTGTTGATCGAAGCCTGTGCCCACGTCTTGAAGGATCTGTCCAACATCCATCTTTTGATCGTGGGCAATGGGCCACTGCGGACGTCCTTGGTCGATCAAGCGCGGCGGGCGGGCATCGCGGACCGCGTACACTTCACCGGATGGCGCGAGGACGTTCCCGCGCTGCTAAGTTGCGTGGACGTCTACGTTTGCAGCAGCGCCGCGGAGGGGATGAGCAACGCCCTTCTCGAAGCCCTGGCTGCGGGTCTTCCGATCATTGCGACCAATGTCGGTGACAACCCGTTTCTCGTGCGAGATCAGATCGAAGGACGAATTGTCCCAGCCAACGATCCTCTCGCGCTCGGCAAGGTTTTGCGCCAGTTCGCCACCGCACCCGGGCTACGAGATCGATATGCGGAAGCGGCAAAGGCCCGGGCTGCCGATTTCCGTTTCGATCGAACGGTCCAGGCCTACGAAACCTACTACGAAGCTCTTGCTGCAAAATTGGGTGCCTCCTCTTGGACCACTGCCCGAGGGACCCCTTCCGCCCAGCCAGCCTGAGTCCAGCCCGGTTGCTCGGATCGTATGGGTGTCGCCTCGTAGTCCGGTAACTACACGGGACCACGGCGCACGGTCGGGATCGACAGGAACGGCGACGACGAGTCCCTTTCGCCTCAAGGGTCCCTAAAACCCGTCCGAAAAGAGCAGAAACACCATTGAGTCAGGACTCGACATAACGGTGCCCTCGCTGGTGTTCGGAGCCTGTGACCACACGGGCAGTCCGCACCGGCTTTCAGGTGTTCGCAGGGCGAAGGCGTGCGCTTGCAGACCACGCTGAAGAAACGAGAAGCGGTGTCAAAATCATCCCACTCTTCAGGTCGATCACGGTCGTCGAAGGGCGGCGCTTCGCTTGGGCGAGCGGATCACATCGGCGAAGACGACCGTCCGTTCGCTGAAATCCGCCAGACGCTCCACGATGCCCTGCGGATGCTAAGCCTTCACCGCTGGGCGTTTTTTGTTCCTTTTTGCATCGTCACGTGTGCCGCGTTCGTCCTGAGTCTGTACTACCCACGGACGTACCAGGCCCGCACCTCCTTCGAACGCCGAAACGACCCGGTCATGATGAAGCTGCCGATGTCAGCCGGGGCGGCGTCCTTCAAGTACTTTCGCAACTCGACAAGCCGCGATTTGACCTCCCCAGAGATCATGACGGACGTCGTGGACCACCTCGGTCTCACCGAACACTTTGAACGTGAGCAAGACGGGACGCTGACCAAGGGTTCGGTCCGACGGCGGGATGCGATCGCTCGGTCGCTCGCGAGCGGGATAAGCGTCTCGACAGCGTCACCGAGCGAACAGGTCGACATCATCGAGATCACCTATACCGGACCGGATGCTGCCATCGGCAAGGCCCTCGTCGATCAGATCAAACGCGTTTACATCCGCCATACCATGGAGTGGATTCACGAGTTCCTCTCAAGCCAGCTCGATTATTTCACCCGGGCCGCACAAGAGGCTCTGGCGGAGGTGAAAGAAGCTCAACGGGAGGAGACGCGGCTGCGGTTGGAGAACCCCCACCTCGATCCCGCCAACCCCGGTGCGATCTCGCTCAAGCTCGCCCAGTTGGAAATGGAACACAGAGAGCTGCAGATGCGCAAGCGGGAGTATCAGGCTGAGCTCGCTGCCCAGCAGCAGCTTCTGGCGGCCCTGGAACCCGCGGCAGCTTTGGATACAAGTACCGCAGAGCCGACGAATGAGCCAGATGAGGGACCATCCCTTTCGCCGATGGCCCTGCGAATCACCGGCGAGATCCAAACCATCGACAAGGAGATCGAAAAACTGCGTGCAACGCGGGGTATGACCGACTTCCATCCTGAGATCCAAGAGCACTTGGCGAATCGTCACCGCTTGGTGGAGCAACTGGATCAACAGATGGTGATTGATGAGCAGAAGGCTGTCACCAACGGACCCCTTCTCGTCGTCGCCTCCGATGCGTCCACGGATACGACCATCGAGGTTCATCCCTGGCAGAGCGATCGGGCGCGGCTTCTCGTGCAGGTTGCCGCCCAAAAGTCCAAGATCAAGGACATCGACATAAGCCTTCAAACCAACGAGCTGGCGATCGCCCAGCTTCGAAAGGCCAGGGAAGAGATTTTCCAACGACAGGAGGACTTTGCGGAAACCTTGGGTGAGGTGTCGAAAGCCAAGCAGAAATACAACCAGCTCGAGATGACCGTCGCTTCGATCGAGCCCGCGATCAAGGCCGTTACCCAGGACCGGCTCCTGCAGTTTTCCGAAGGGCAACCAGCCCTTGGCAGCAGCATTGCGGTCTCGCCCAAAGCGACCACGATCGTCCTGTTGGCCCTTCTTGCGGGGATTGCCACGGGGGTGATATTCGTTGTCCTAGCGGAGGTCTTTGATCACGTCTATCGAAGCTCCGGACAAGTGGGACGAAGCCTCGGTCTTCCGATGCTGGAAGCTATTGACGAGATCGTGACACCCCAGGACAGGCGCCACCTGTTCGTTCGCAGAGCCGTGGTGACGCCGCTGGTCGTCGTATGCTTCGTGGCCCTGACGTCTCTTACCGGTTCCATGGCGTACCTGAGCATCGAACGCCCCTGGGCCTATCAAAAGCTCCGCAAGATCCCCCAAACCGCCCTGAGACTATTCGCAGATATCCCCGACACCCACGCCGACACGCCAGGCTTCGAGCCATAGTCGCCTTTCTAAGGGTGCGCATGACCAAGCGAAGCCCGGAGTGTTGCATGGCCAAGCATGGCGCGGCCATGCGTGTGTCACCAACCCCGATCGTGACGCCGCAGGGGATGCACTCAGTCAAGCTGACCATGTAATGCGGTTGATCAGTCTGGCTCCGCTCTCGGAGCCGCCGGCAACCCGTGAGGGACAGGGCACACGTCCCCGCCCCTCACGTTGGATCGCTCTATCGATTGCTACGGCCCACACGGATCAGGGTCCGGCGGCCCCGGGACCGTGCACGGCGTCCCGCGGAAGCATTCGACTGCGCAGGTGATGTCAACGAAGTCGATCTTCTGGTCCGGCTTCGGCTGGAAGATATCCGAGTTGACGATATCCGCACGGGCTTTCCTCGGTGCGGTCGGCTCGTTCTTGAATTTGTCGACGACGGCAGAGATGTCGTTGAAATCACACACGCATTGCGGCGGCGACATCGGCGGCGGGGCGGTTCGATTGCCCACCACGTCGCCGAGTTCACTCATCCTAACGGAGTGCGAATGTGAGTATGCGCTCTCGTCGGCCATGCCGCACCCAAAGTGGATCACTTGGATGGCATACTCGCCATTTGGAATGACCCCATCGTCGAACACGTCCACAGCGTCGTAAACGCTCCAGTCCGTGTAAAACGGATCACAGTCAAGCCTCGCCGCCCACATGGTTGGGGGTGGTACGGAACCAGACGACCCGGAAGCCTCGGTCACCAGGTAGGGCTCTTGGACCCACAGGGTTCGATCCTCCGCATTCTCAAAGCCTGGGAGTGAGACAAACGTCACTCGAACAGCCTGCTGTTCACCCGGATCACCCGCATGGAATGAGAGGTAGCGACCCTTGGTCCCACACTCGTCAAACTCGCAACCCTCGGGCGGGCAATTCGGATCGTCCTGCGCGGGTGACGATGCCCGGCACACCCAAAAACCTCCATCCAAGGCAAAACGTGTGTCGGACAATTTTCCGGCGTCCGGTTGGCCGATGGTTCCGTTCAGTTCAAATCGACCGCTCGGGCTCTCGCTGAACATATCACCTCCGCCGTCGACAGTGTTCCAGGTGATCTCAAACCGCGGATCAGCCCGACTGAGCGACGGCATCACGACGAGCAGTGCTAGACATAAGATCAAAGGGAACCTCATCATCGCTCACCTCCCTCGCTTGCCTGCACCTGCCGAGCAATCACAGCCTCGATGGCTGCCAGCCGGGCTTCGAGTTCGGCATTTTGCGCCTCCAGGCAGTCAATCTCCGAGTCCTTTTCCTTCAGCAGTTCGTGGAGCTCCTGCACCGCCGCAACCGTGTAC
>CAYOQG010000297.1:0-6880 GCA_964405925.1 uncultured Phycisphaeraceae bacterium
ATGGTGTGGATAGCCGGTCAGTATCTTCTGACGCGGTATGAAGTGTGGAAGTCCGTCGGCATGACCAAGCCTCGGTTCGGCACGCTGGATCGCAGGAACCGGTTGGGCTTGTCTGCACAGAGCCGATGCCGGGCCTGGCTGAGCTCATCGCTAGACAGGCTCCTCAGTTGTGCGGGAAGGCATCTTGCCGTTGAGAGCATCGACGGCTCGGGAGCTTGCCGTGTAGCGGAACTTAAAGGGGCGAGGGGACGCAGACGCCCGAGCCTTTCCTACCATGCCTCGAAGCGATCGGACTGCGAAGATGTTGCGTTGGGATCTTGAGGCGGCACGTGCCGCTTGGATCGAGCGAGCCGAGGATGAAGCGGGCCGGCGAATACGGTCAGACACCAACTTCCTGGTCTACCGGGATGACAGCGGACGAGTGCTGGATTTTCACTCGTTCCGGCATACGTTTGTGAGCCGGATTGCCGGCGCTGGGGTACATCCGAAGCAAGCCCAAGACTTGGCAAGGCACTCGGACATCAATCTAACGTTGACGAGGTATTCACACACTGTTCTTGGGGATCAAGCCGAAGCGATTGAGTCACTGCCCGATTTGTCGCCATCGAAACCTGACCGAGAACAGCTCCGGGCGACTGGCACACCCGACACTGATAGGGTTCGAGATTCCTTACCGACTAGCTTACCGAGAGACTTACCGAGGCGGGCTGTACCGCCGCCGATACCCATTGCATCCCGTTGCACTGTTCGCAAGGAAGGTCGGCAAAGTGGCAGCCACGTAAGCTCTGGGAAACCCAGGACTTACGGCGCCCCGTTGCATCGAGTTGCACCCTATTACACTGACGGGGAAAACGAGCCACCGGTCGGATTCGAACCGACGACCTGCGGTTTACAAAACCGCTGCTCTGCCAACTGAGCTACGGTGGCGATGTTGCGTCGATGCGGCGCGATGTATCGGCAAGATAGTGTAGGCGACTACTGCGGGCTGGACAATCCGCACGGGGATTCGCGCGACGGACACTGGTGGTGGCCAAACCCGAGGCTCCAGGATGCCAAACACCGCCACAATCCTCCGGCTATGCTCATGAGCGCTGTCGGGTTATCCCGTGAGTTTTTTCTCGCTCGGCGGCGGGACGCCGGTCCGAGCTGCTATTCGTAGCGGATCTCGACCCGCACCTGTTCGACTGGGTCGAAGATGGTAACGGCGCTTCCTTGGTTGACGGCGATCTCGACAAAACCGCAGCTTCCAACCAACGCGACTGGCTCGCCCCTGTCCACGTCGGAGAAGGTTGAGCGGATTGGGCCGATCGAGTGGTCGTTGACATGCACCACACAAGCACGTCGTTGTATTGGTAGCTCTGCCAGTTGATCCTGATGGATATTCGTCACCATCGTCCCAAAATGGTCCACGTAGATTACACTGCCCTGTAACCCTTTCTCCGTCACTTTGGCTCGGTGGTCCACGGACAACAGTTCGAGTCGATCGGTCTTTGGGCCAAGCTCATGGGGTAAGGCACCAAGGGCTAGCTTTGCGACGACTGGTGCCATGATATCCCTTCCCTGGAAGGTGGCAGAGACCTCGGGGGCAGCGTGACGACGCTCCTCGATCCGGTGCAACGCTTCGACGGGCATCTCGCGGTGGACGAAGGTAATCAGCCCGTTGTCTGGTGCGACAACGTACCGTCCGGCATACCGGCCCAGCAGAATGTTGCGATTGCTTCCCACGCCAGGATCGACGATGACCAGGTGAATCGTCCCGGGCGGATACCAAGACCAGACTTGCCGCAGCAGGAAGGCGGCCGGCAAAACCTGGTGGGCCTGGATCTCGTGGGTGATATCGATGATGCGAACGTCTGGCGCCATGCCTAGAATGACACCCTTCAGCGCCCCGATGTAGTAGTCGCGATACCCGTAGTCCGTAATCAGTGTGATGATGGGATTCACCTGACATTCTCCGTTCGATCCGTCAACCGGTCCTCGACCCAGCTCGCCGCGCGGGCAGCTTGTCGCCGCTCGGCCGGGCAAGGCAGCGGGCGGCGCGACCGCTGCGGTACTTGGTGTTCTGGAGCCAGACCGTTGTGGATGGTAACGGTGCGGCGACGGTGTGGAAACAAACGTGGTATCGCCGACCGGCAGAACATCCCATATACTGCCCGCTCAGCTAGTCTATGCCCGAGGAATCTGAAGCAAACACACGGAAGCTCGGTTGATCGTGTCCGAAGAACGGCAAGAGGACAAATGGCTGGCGCAGCGGTGCCGCATGGTCGAGCAACAGGTTCGCCGGCGCGGTATTCGCGACAAGCGGGTGTTGGATGCGATGCTGGCCGTGCCGCGCGAAGCGTTCGTCCCCAAACATGCCCAGTCGGCTGCATTCGATGATCGGGCCCTGCCCGTTGCCCACGGGCAGACGATCAGTCAACCGTATATTGTCGCCTACATGACGGAACAACTCGCGGTTGCCGAGGGCCATCGCGTTCTGGAAATCGGCACGGGAACGGGGTATCAGACCGCCATCTTGGCACGGACGGCAAAGCACGTATACAGCATCGAGCGAATCGATGCGATGCGGGACATGGCCGCTGCCAACCTGGCCAGCGTCGGTGTAGCCAATACGACACTTTCGACCGGCGATGGAAGCTTGGGCTTGCCGGAGCACGCTCCGTTCGACCGCATTATCGTAACGGCCGCAGCCCCTCACGTGCCCAGACCGCTGGTCGAGCAGCTTGTCGACGGCGGCATCCTGGTCGTCCCGGTTGGGGGAGCCAACGAGCAGACGCTGATCCGCGTGGTTCGCAGCGGCAAGCGTACCATCGAGAAACCCACGCTGGCATGCCGTTTTGTGAAGCTGATCGGAGCCGAGGCGTGGGGCGGGTCGAAGCGTCCGTGATGAGCGACAGAGCGGTATCACAAGGCTGATGGGCAGACCGACGCATACCCACGGCGGCGTCCAGGTCAGCCTCCACCCGTCGACTTGTACATTCCCAGTGCCCGCAACGGGTCATTCCCAACGTATTGCAGCGGGCTCGAGCATTGCGGGCATCGCAGGCCTTCCTCCACCGCTATCCACGGTCCGCCCCGCAGTCGGAGGAACGCCACCTTCGGAGCGCCGTCCGCACCGGTCGTGAATCGGGCGCTGACCTCGTAGGTGCCATGCACGGGACATTCGTAGTGCGTGACCGGATACGCCGGTTTCCCACATGTCCAGCACGACCGCGGTTCAATTTGGCCTGCGGCCCGGAAGGTGTGGCCGCTATCGCATTTCCAGTCGGTTTCCCATTCGATCAGCGACCGCTGGCGCGGTCGTACGACGTCCTCGTGTTGCCAGAACCGCCACAAGGCAAGGACGCACAGGGCGGCACCGCCAGTGACCGCCAAGCTGATCACCGCGGGACGAGACAGGGTGCGGTGCTTGATGATACGGACGGTGTGGCGTCGCTGCGCAGCATAGCCTTTTTCAAGCTTCGCGGTTGGGGGTGACATTACTCTCTGGGAGCCGGACCGACCCACCAGAAAAGCCG
Organism: uncultured Phycisphaeraceae bacterium; assembly: GCA_964405925.1. Taxonomy (GTDB): domain Bacteria; phylum Planctomycetota; class Phycisphaerae; order UBA1845; family UBA1845. The sequence continues at coordinate 3,519 of CAYOQG010000297.1, forward strand.
ATCCTTTGCAAAGGAATAATGGGGCACACGGAACGTGTTGCAGAACGTGCAATCGCCCGCCGCACCAGCGGTGTAGTACCGCTCGAGCGGTCGTTTCACGACTTCGGACGTGTTCGTTGTCTGTACGCCGCCGGCCAGCGTGAGCACGTTCATGCCACGATTATGACGCTGCGTCAGCCAGGGTCGGGCCTGCTTTCGTGTAAATGGATTGAAACCGTCATCCCATGCCAGAAGTCCGCTGTTACGGTACGGGCCTTGCGTACATTCCTGGACACCGGACAAGTTTCGCCGCTGGGGACCGACGAAATCATCAGGACCCATGTCGGCCAGCAGGATGGTCTCATGCGGTCGCGATGGTCTGTGGCGGTCCGTATCCGCCACAATGCCGTTACCGCCCCTCAAAATGAACTGACTCATGCCATAACTTGCTGAATCGGCGAGGTCAGGGCCCTCCAATCGACCGTGCATTTTGATCAACCGGTCCTTATACGGATCAGCAGGGCAAGCAAGGATGAGCGGATCGTTTAGATACGTCGGGAACAGTCTGGCGAACCAGGGACTCGCCACCTTCTCCAACGAGTTGATCTCACCCACTTCGGGCGTCTGACTGTGCGGGGGGAGCCAACCATCGTTCTCCGTGCGATATGCCATCAACGACTGCCCGATCTCCCGCAAGTTGTGCATGCAGACGGTGGAGGACGCCAGCGCCATCGAGCGTTTCAGCGAAGGAAGCAACAAGGTCATCAGGAACCCGATCATAGAGATGACCACGAGCAGCTCGACAAGCGTAGCGGCCCCTCGCTCAACCCGGGTTGTACTTCGAGTCGAGACCACAGCTCGCCCCCTAGATAGACGCATACACAGCCCCATAAGATATCGTAAATCTTGACGCCACGCAACTTTTTTTTCCTAGATTCGCGGAGTATTCTTCAGGAGGGCCACGGCGATCTCTTGGGTTGCCGTCCCCGCCCGCATTTGGAGAGGTGGGCAGAAGCGGCTTGCGGCATAGAATGCAGCGTTGACGGCGAGCTGAGCCAAGGAAATGCAGTCGGAATGGATTGATGTCAGCCTTACCGCACAGAATAAGTTACGAGCTCTTGCCGTTCGTCTTGCAACCAGCCCAATACATTGGGGGCGAAATCAACCAGCTTGTGGCTGATGGAGATTGGCAGCGCGCGGAGGTCCGGGTGGCTGTTGCTTTTCCCGACGCCTACAAAGTCGGGATGAGTCATCTTGGTTGTCAGATTCTCTACTGGCTCATCAACCATACCCTGGACTGTTGCGCCGAGCGTGTTTACTGTCCGCGGGGCGATGCCGAAGCCGTCATGCGGAAGAAGGGAATCGAGCTGTTCACCTGGGACACCAGGCAGCCGGTGTCGTCCGCGGACATCCTGGCTGTCTCGTTGCAGTATGAGATGACGGTCACGGGGTTTCTGCAACTGCTCGACCTGGCAGGTATTCCTTTGCGATCCTGTGATCGCGACGACCGACATCCTCTTGTCATCGTCGGCGGTCCTCAAGTCGACAATCCGGAACCGGTTGCATCGTTTATTGACTTAGCGGTCCTCGGTGACGGCGAGGTCTCGATGGCGGCGATCCTGGACGCCTATCGAGAGCTAAAAATGAATGGGGTGCGACGCCGGGACATGATCCCAACCATGGCCCAGCTGTTCGAGTGGATCTACGCTCCCGAATGTTACAGCGTCCAACACAACGATGACCGCACGATCCGATGCATCTCGCCGAAGGACGCAGCAATCCCCACGGAGATCAGGCGATGCCACACCCCTGACTTTGAGAACGCCGCTTTCCCCGTTAGACCTCTGGTGCCGCACGTCGGGGTTGTCCATGATCGAATGGCGATCGAGATCATGCGTGGATGTCCACAACAGTGCCGGTTCTGTCACGCAGGCTTCACGAAACGGCCGGTACGCCTTAGAAGCGTTGACAAGATCCTGGAGATAGCTGAGCAGATGTACTGGGCCACGGGGATGGACGAGCTTGGCCTGTTGTCTCTTTCCACGGCTGACTATCCACATCTGGGCGAGTTGGCCCGCCGTGCCAATGAACGTTTTGCACCGCGGCGCGTCAACATCTCCCTGCCGTCACTGCGAATCGACAAGATGCTTCAGGACATCCCCGGCATGGTCAGCGCGGTTCGCAAAAGCGGGTTGACCATGGCCGTCGAGGCGGCGGCCGACGATATGCGGGCAGCCATAAGGAAGCGAGTCACCGACGGGGACCTTTTGGAAGGTGTCAAAGAAGCGTACAAAGCCGGTTGGCGGTCGGTGAAGCTCTATTTCATGTGCGGCTTCCCCGGCGAGCGGGAAGAAGACATCGACGGGATCATCGACCTGAGCCGTGAGGTCAGCGACGCCCGGCGTGCTTTCGGCAAAGGACCTGCACAGGTCGGCGTCTCCGTCGGCTGGCTTGTCCCCAAGCCGCACACCCCGCTCCAATGGGCGAAGCAGCCCGAGGCGGAGTATTTCCACGAAGCTCGCCGGCGGTTGCATGCGAGGTTACGAGAGGGCGGACGGAAGCAGGGCCCGATCAAAATCAAGACCCACCGGGTCGAGCGCTCGATCCTCGAAGCCGTGATCGCCCGTGGTGATCGACGACTGGCTGACGTGATCGAGCAGGCCTATCGATTCGGTGCCCGTTTCGACGCCTGGGACGAATGCTTCAACCCTGACAACTGGACGGCAGCCCTCGACGCAACTGGGATCGACCCAGCCTGGTACGCCCACCGCGAGCGATCAGCCGAGGAAGTCTTCCCCTGGTCGCACCTCCGCGCAGGCAAGTCAAACGACTACCTCCGCCGCCAATACGAAGACCTATTGGATCAGCGGGCTGCGACCCACCCCGGTTCGACCAACCTCCGCCCCGAGCCGCGGGCTTTCAACCCGCGCGGGCCCACGCAAACCGGATTAGGCCGGGAGGCAAACGGCTATTTCCAACTCCGAATCGTATAACGAGCCGTTGAAAGAGCGTAGCGCCGCCCCTCGTGGGCAGCGTTGGATCGTCGTTCCTGCCACCCACAAGCAGTGACGTCGATGTGCCACTACGCTTGACGTACGGAGGGTTTCACCCGCCGCGAGCTCTACCGGTGGGAGGCCGAGCCCGCGCTACATCCATCCCCTGCCCGGTTGATCCGCCCTGATCGCTCGACACGTGCCCTTCGCCGATCGGGTGCCACGTTATAGTCCTTGGCGGCACGCTCCGCGAGTTACACCCGCCCCGCGCGCATCCAGAGTCGCGGGTAGCAGCCGCCAAAGGAAAGAAGATGGTAAGAACGAAAAAAAAAGTCGGTTCTCCTCCAGAAAAGTTGGTGAGGTAGCGTCGTAAAAGACAAGGACATCGGC
>CAYOQG010000298.1:0-6860 GCA_964405925.1 uncultured Phycisphaeraceae bacterium
CTGGCCCGCACAGGTGACCCGCACCGAGCCGAACGAGCACACGCGTCCAAGATCGTTCCGCAACAGGTCGATGATCATGGTCAACTCAGCGCGGTCCTTTTCGCTCGCGACGAGCTCATCTCGAAGCGCTGTGTCGGTACATGCGTTGTGGCCGCGCGGCCGGGTGCCCTTGATCGGACGTGTGACAACGTGCCCGTCGTCGAGGTTCAGAAAGAGCTCCGGGGAGGCGGACAAGACGGCTATGTCGTCCCAAGATAGAAACGCCGCGTGTGACGACGGACTCGCCTGGCGAAGTCGCCGGTACAAGTCGATAGGATGGGCTTCGGTTTGCGTCGTGAACCGCTGGGTAAGATTGACCTGATAGATGTCACCCGCCTCGATGTAGCGTTTCGCCTGTTCGACTCGGGCAAAGTAAACTTCGGGGGGCATGTTTGGAGTCATGCTGGCGGTGCCCCGCGTTATGCGCGGCCCCGCCAGAGGCTGCCGCCAGCTCGACTCAAGCCGCTCTCGCAACGCGATAAGCCGCGCCGACACGGGGGGCCGGCGCCATGCGAGCGGTTTCGGCCAATCGATGGCGGTGAGAAACCACCGCCCCAGTGCGTGATCATAAACAGCAGCCGCGTCATACAACGCAAACCGGGCCAGAGGCAGCGGCACATCACACCGTGTCGTCGGATTGATGCGCTCGGCAGTCAGCCCGCCTTCGTAGGATAGAAACCCGATCCAGCCGCCTACAAACGGCGGAGCACCCTCCGGGTATAGCGCCGCAGGGTAGCTGGACAGCTGGCGCCCGAGAGCACGCATGGGGCACGAGGAGGTTGAGGGCCCGGTCGCGAAGGTATTGAGTGGCTCGCACGCAAGGATCGTGAAGCGCCCGTAACCTGTTGTCTGCATGGAGCTTTCGAGAATCGACGGTCCCTGTGCCCGAGCAAAACTCACAACCGCCGGCTCGATAGGAATCGGCCGGTGGAGCGGCTCCACGACGGCCACCGCTTTGCATTTATACACATCGCTCATCAGGCCAGCCAGTATAGCAAACAGAAAACCGTCCGTTCAGTGCTCGTGCCCACGTTGACAGATTCCTTGGCTGTGATTATTTTCCCAACCAGTACGGGGCAGACCAAGAACCGAGGAAAAGTGACCACTCACGAGGATGACCCACCATGTGCTATACACAAGTTATCCATCATGGAACGATGTTGATCATTTGGGCTACCTTTGGCCAGTTGCCCGCCAGAACCATGCCAGCGGAGGCGCCTCAAAAAGCAGTAGTTGGCCAAGCGGAGGTGACGGCCAACGACCTGTACATCCGGAGCGGCCCGAGCTTAAACCATTACACGATCGCTAAGTTGAACGCTGGAGATCGTGTCACGGTCGTCGGCGAGTCCGGGGATTGGCTAGAAATCCTCCCACCGGCGGGCGTGTTTAGCCTGATCTCGGGGGACTACGTCGACTCGGCAGACGGCCAGAAAGGGGTCGTCAACGGCGACAATGTCCGTGTGCGCAGCGGGTCGTTGCTTAATAAGAACAAGTATACCGTGCAGCTACAGCTTTCAAAGGGCACGGAAGTGGAGATCGTCGGACGTGAGGCCGACGGGTTCCTGCGGATTAGGCCGCCGAAGGGGGCGACCGTGTGGGTAAACCGGCAGTACGTCGAATACGTACCTAACGAGCGTCTCCGGCTCAAGTCGGCAGCGTCGCCACCCGTCGCATCGACTCGAAAGCCGGAGGGAGCGGGGGCTGAACCACCCACTGCGGCGGGCGGCCAGCCTACGACGGCGAGCACCGCTTTGGCAGCGGGAGAAAAGCCAGACACCAAACCAGGCGACGGGCAGCGCGGCGGGGACAAGGAAACAAGGCCTACGGCGTTGGCCGGGCTGGAGCCAACCGCCGAAAGAGGTGAGGTCGAGAAGCTCGACGCCGAGGTCAGGTCGGAGCTCTCAAAACCGGCCATTGAACGGCGCCTGGAACCATTTATCGAGCGTTACCAGCAGATCGCGGAGCAGGCGAAAGATGATTTCACCCAACGGTACGCCCGTGCTCGCGTTGCTCAACTGACGAATATGAACGAGCTACTTTTGACGGTACGGAATCTCCGAAGCCTCGTCGATGACACGGAAGAAAGACGTCGGGAGTTTCTCGAAGATCGGGCGAGAATCCGCACGGCCGTGGTGCCCGTACGAAGTGGTTTGGACGCTCAGGGGGAGTTGCGCACCAGCGCGGTGCATCCACCGGGCTCCTGGCCACGCCGTTACCGCCTCGTCAATACAAGCGGTCCTTCCGAGCACACGGTTGGCTATGTGGAGATCCCGCGGGGCTCGGCGATCGAGGTGTCCGACTTCCTCGGTCGCTACGTGGGCGTACGGGCGTCAGCGAAGCATTGGCAGACGGGGGGTGTGGACCCCGTTCCGATTTTCGTCGCCAGAGAACTGGTTTTATTGCGGCCGACCTCCACCCCGCCGAGCGAGCCGGATTAGTGCTGCGTTTCAAAGATGATACCGCAGCGTGGGCGCCGGCGCCGGCGGATTGATTGTAAACACCCCTTGCCTTAACAAGGATCATAGGTCATGCAGAAACGCGGAAGAGTCATACTTCGGTACATGGGCACGCTTGCAGGCGCGGGAGTTCTGTTGCAGGCTGGTGGGTGTACCACCACTTTGAGCGACGTGGGCCAGGCGCTGCTCGTTGGGACGGTCGGCAACCTGTTGACTAGTTTTGTCTTTGGCGCATTCAACGTACCTCTATCGTCCGGTTTCGGGTTTTGACTGTTGGCACCGTCTCGCGGTGCTGAACGATCAGAGCTCGGTCTGACCGCGGCCACAGGGTACCCTCATGTCCACACCCATCACGCATGCCACGATCATCGGTGACGGGGCGATGGGAACGTTGTGCGCCCTGTTGTTGGCGGAGCATGATACCGAGGTGACCATGTGGGGCGCATTCCCTGATCACATCGCGACGCTGGCGAGGGATCGGGAGAACAAGCAATTCTTGCCGGGTTACCCTTTTCCGAAATCGATGGTGGTTGTGAGCGAGCCGTCGGAGGCGTTTCACGATCCGAACTTGATCGTCTCCGCCGTTCCCTGCCAGTACATGCGTTCGGTGTGGGAGCGATTCGCGTCTTACGTACCTCGTAACGTAGCCATTGTGAGCGTAGCGAAGGGGATCGAGGTGGGAACACTGCTGCGGCCGACAGCTATCATCCGCGACTGTGTCGGTGAAGTGCCGTTGGCAGCTCTGTCGGGTCCGAGTATTGCCCCGGAGGTGGCAGCGAAGAAACCGGCGTCGGTCGTGGTGGCGTCCGAAGACGCAGCCGTGGCTGAGCTTGCTCAGGTTGGCTTCAGCACGGAATACCTTCGAGTCTACACCAGTGCCGATCCCGTCGGTGTGGAGCTGGCCGGGGCTTCCAAGAACGTGATCGCCCTGTCGGCGGGTATTTGCGATGGCATCGAGGGCGGATGTAACGCAAAAGCCTCGCTGGTTACCCGCGGGCTGGTCGAGATTACTCGACTCGGTGTTGCCCTTGGGGCCTTGGCAGACACGTTTCGGGGTCTAGCTGGGGTGGGCGACCTGATCACCACGTGCATTTCCAAGGTCAGCCGCAACCGGACAGCCGGGGAACGCATCGGGCGCGGGGCGACGACCGATGAGGTGATCGCGGCGACTTCGTCCGTCATCGAAGGGATCCCCACGACCAGAAGCGTGCTTGCCTTGGCCAACCGGCACAACGTGGAAATGCCCATTGTTTCGGCGATCGCCGCCGTGTTGTTCGAGGGGCGGCAACCGGCCGACGCTATCCGGGAGCTGATGACCCGCCCCTTAAAGAGCGAGTCGACCGGGGCGTAAACTTGCACGTCTCGTCCGGTTTCAGATGGGTCCCTCTATCCGAGTCCGTTGCCCATCGAACGACGTCCAATCGGTCGGGCCGTCTGCCGCAGTCTCATTTCGTCTGCCCAGGCATCCCCCGATCAGATGGGTAGGAGTGGAAAGAGGTGGCCACTATAGGAGCAGGCGTCTACATTCACATCCGGTGCGGCGCTTAGATCGCAATCGTGTCGGTCACACGACCCATCCGGCAGGTTTGAGGACGGCCATGCACACTGATAAGATCGTGGGTTGGCAATATCTGCGACTTGTGGGGGACCGCGTTGGAGAAGTTTGAATTAGTCAGTTCCATGAAGCCGCAAGGCGATCAGCCGCAGGCGATTGAGAAGCTCACGGACGCCTATAAGTCCAGGACCAAGTATCAATGCCTGTTGGGGGTCACGGGGTCGGGCAAGACGTTCACGATGGCTCACGTCATCGCGAACCTGAACAGACCGACGCTGATCATTTCACATAACAAGACCTTGGCGGCACAGCTTTACGAGGAGTTTCGCGAGCTGTTTCCCAACAACGCGGTCGAGTTCTTCGTCAGCTATTACGACTACTATCAGCCGGAGGCATACATTCCCCAGCGGGACATTTACATTGAGAAGGACGCGTCCCGCAATGATGATCTGGATCGGCTTCGGTTGAGCACGACGAGTACGTTGGTGTCCAGGCGCGATGCGGTGATCGTCGCCAGCGTGTCGTGCATCTTTGGTCTAGGCAGTCCCGAGGATTACAAATCGAGTGTCATCGTCCTGACCATAGGGGAGACGATCGAGCGGGACGAATTGCTCAAGCGGTTCGTCGACCTCCAATATACGCGCAACGATCTGGACTTTCGGCGGGGCGTGTTCCGCGTCCGCGGTGACGTTGTCGAGCTTTATCCGGCGTACGAAGAGGTGGCGTACCGGATCGAGCTGTTTGGAGACCAGGTGGACAATCTCGAGATGCTCCACCCGCTCACCTCGCAATCATTGGGGAAGGTGGATCGCCTCTTCATCTACCCGGCGGTTCACTACGTGATGCCCGAGGATCGGGTTCAGATGGCGACACAAAGCATCCTCGAAGAGCTCGATCAGCGGGTGAAGTACTTTCGACGACAGGGGAAGCTGCTGGAAGCCCAGCGGCTGCTCGCCCGAACGAAATATGACGTCGAGATGCTTCGAGAGGTGGGCTACTGCTCAGGGATCGAAAACTACTCACGCCACCTTAATGGCACGCCACCTGGGGCTAAACCGTACACGCTGGTGGACTATTTCCCCAAAGACTTCGTGCTGGTGATCGACGAGTCCCACGCGACGATTCCGCAGGTTCGAGCCATGTACAATGGTGATCGCTCGCGAAAGGAGACACTGGTCGAGCACGGATTCCGCCTGCCGAGCTGCCTGGATAACCGGCCCATGCGTTTCGACGAGTTCGAAGGCATGTGGGATCAAGTCCTTTTCGTCTCCGCGACCCCCGGGCCGTATGAGCTTAAGCTGTGTGGTGGAGAGGTCGTCGAGCAGATCATTCGGCCGACCGGTCTGGTTGACCCTGCGATCGAGGTGCTCTCAGCCCGCGGGCAAGTGCCTGATCTTCTGCACCGGATCGCGGAGCGGGCGGCAGCCGGTGAACGTGTCCTTGTCACGACACTGACAAAGCGCCTGGCTGAGGATCTGGCGGCGTATATGGAGCAGGAGGGGTTCCGAGGTCGCTACATGCATGCGGACATCGACACGCTTGATCGGGTTGCGATCCTCAAGGAGCTTCGCGAGGGCAAGTTCGACGTGCTGGTCGGCGTCAACCTGTTGCGTGAGGGCCTCGACCTGCCCGAAGTATCGCTTGTGTGCATTCTGGATGCTGACAAGGAGGGTTTCCTAAGAAGCGAGACCTCGCTGATTCAGATGATCGGCCGGACCGCTCGCAACGTCAACGCCGAAGTCAAGCTCTATGCCGATCGGGTGACACCAAGCATGCAGCGGGCGATCGACGAGACCAACCGCCGACGCCAGCTTCAGCTCGAATTCAACGAAGAGCACGGCATAACCCCCGAGACGATCCACAAGGCCATCCGTTCAGGCCTCGAGCAACAGGTCAAAGCCTACCGGGTCGCTGCTGAGGCCATCCACACATCCGAAGAACAGCTCGATAGGACGGAGCTCATCGCCATGCTGGAAAAGGAGATGCTGGAAGCGGCCGAGGCGTTGGAGTTTGAGCGGGCTGCCCGGTTGCGCGATCGGATCCAGGAGCTCAAGGATGCACCCCACCTGCATGCTCAGCCACGATCCAACAATCACGATGAACGCAGAACTGGCGGGAGGAGCGAGCCCATCACCCGCAACCGGGCGCGCCGCGGGCGTTATCGGCCCTGACGCAGCGCTCGACCGCGCCGGCCTTAATCGGTGGCACAGTCCCTCCAACGAGTGGCCGCGACGCCGGGTTTCCAACATGGGTCTACCCCCGGCGGATCCCTGCCACCCATCAGGCGCAGGTCGACGACTCATCGCCAAGCCACAAGCCCACCTTCTCCCAGTGCTGCGTCTCGTTAGCGATAAGGCCAAACTGTACACATTGGGGGCCGTTGACTGATCACCGATTCGACCACACCTTGCGATCCCACATTTACCGTGAATCGTGGTATGATGAGATCATGGGTTCGTGACGGGAATGCGAGAGGCAATAGCGAAGCAACAGGGATTGCGGGTCACACCGGGAGAAGGAGGTCCGAAGGTGAACTACCACACTCGTAGCTGTGGAGAGGCAGATCATCAGCTCCAAAAACCAAGTCATCATCGCCGACATACGGGCTTTGTTCGACGGTGGGTACTTGCAAACTCGTTCGTTGCGGGCTTCTTCGCGCTGTGCTGGCTGCTCTTCCGCAGTGGGACCAAACCGAGTCGGTTCGAGTATCCGTGCCAACAGGCGGCACTATCAACGGCGACGCTTGCCTTCGGGGCACCGTTGGTCAGCGCGTTGATCACCGCCCGCAGGCGGTTGGCGAGCATTGTCCG
>CAYOQG010000299.1:0-6845 GCA_964405925.1 uncultured Phycisphaeraceae bacterium
CCGTCGCTCCGTCGCTGCTCATCCTGCAAAATCCGTGAGCACATTCAAATCGTGCATCGACCAGATCCTCGGGTTCTTGACCCGCCGATACCCGAAGCTCTGGTAGCACATCTCGGCGAGTGTCATAAGATAGTCACGAAGCTCGTGTACAGCCACAATCTCGTCGGTATCCATCTGCCGGGCGGACTTGAACGGATCCATATCGGCACTGATCCGGTCCTCGACGGCTTTCATGCCGGCCTCGATCTTGGCCCGCTCCTTGGGATCTTCCGTGATGATATGAAAACTATCATCGAGCTTGGTACGGTAGGCCCCAATGGCCAGCGTCCGACCCTCCATGACAGCGAGTCGAGTCAGCGGTGTCGAGATTTGCAGGATCGGCTCGTAGGGCAAACCGGTCTCGGCATAGTAGCCCGCTCCGGAGGCTTTCCGCAAGAGCACGGTGATCATCGGGACGGTGTTGGTCGAGTTCGTATACAGCAGGTTCGAGCCATATCCCAACAGTCCGTGCTTTTCCGCCTCCAGTCCGATGTCGAACCCGGATATATCCTGCAACCAGATGATCGGGATGCCGTCCGAGTTGCACGAACGCGAAAACTGCGATATTTTCGCGATCCCCTCGCGGTAGAGCAGACCACCGGCTCGCGTGCGATCCTTCAGTTCCGGGTGGGCTGTCAACTGTTGATTATTCGCGATGATCCCGACGTAGAGCCCGTTGATCCGGGCGACGCCCGTCACCATCTCCTCACCGGTATGCGGCATCAACTCCCAAAAGAGCGAACTATCCACCAAACGGGCGATGATCTGGCGGATGTCGTAGACAACGCGATGGTCCACGGGCAGCAATCCGTTGATTTCCTGCGGCGAGAATCGCGGATCAGCCGGTGCAAAATCGTGACGATAGTATGACACTGCACTGGCAGGCAGCTTGGCCACCTCCTGGCGGATTCGTTTGATCATCGTTTCGTCGTCGGGCACCCGGTCGTCGGCACAGTTGGAAAGGTGCACGTGCACGTTCGGTCCGCCAATGGTCAGCGAGGTGATGTTTTGGGCCTTGCCTCCCTTCACCAACGCAGCCCCGGCGATCACCATGTACGCCTGCTCGGTCATAAACAGTTTGTCGGAGATGATCGGCATGTAGCCGCCGCCGGCGATGCAGTCACCCAGCACACCCGCGATCTGCGGGACCCCGCTGGCTGACAGAAGCGAGTTCATCTTGAAGATATAGCCCGCTCCGGTTCGTCCGGGGAAGGTCTTGGACTGCTCCGGCAGGTTGAGTCCCGAGCAGTCGACCAGATAGATCACCGGAATGCGAAGGCGGAGGCCTACCTCCTGAGCACGTTCGATCTTCTCCGGGGTCATCGGCCACCAGGAGCCGGATGCCACAGTGTTGTCATTCGCAATCACGACAGTCAGCCGGCCGTGGATGCGGACAAAGGCGGTGATCACCCCGGCGGACGGTGACGTCCGCGGTGGCTTGCCGAACTCGAGCCCGTAGTTGACGAACGTGTTGATGGGAAAGACCGGCGTGTCCGAGTCTTTGAGAATCTCGATCCGCTCCCAGGTGGTGAGCTTGCCCTTCGTGTGGACACGATCGACGTATTCCTGGCCCCAACCTTGGCGTACCTCTTCTCGGCGATCGAAGACGACCTTGTTGAGCTCCTCCATGCGCTCGCGATTTTCGTTATAGGTCTTATCCTCGATCGCCTCTTCAACGGGCGTTCCAATAGGATGAAGAATGACTTTGGCCATGCCGCGCTACCCCAGTAAACGGCCAATGAACCCCGTGTCGTATTCGCCGGCTGCGAAGTCCTTGTTGCGCATGATCTTCAAGTGTACGGGAATCGTTGTCTTGACGCCGGCCACGTGGAAGGACTCGAGCGCCTTGATCATCCCCTCACGTGCCGTCTTTCGATCAGGTCCCCAAACGATCAGCTTCGCAATCAGCGAATCGTAGTAAATGGGGATTCGATACCCTGGCTGAACATGGGAGTCGACGCGTACCTTGACACCCGAGATTTCCGTCGGCGGTACGAATTCCTTAACCTCGCCGGGTGACGGTTTGAAGTCGTTGTCCGGATCCTCAGCGTTGATGCGGCACTCGATCGAGTGGCCTTTCCATTCGATCTCCTCCTGTTGGAAAGAGAGCGTTTCGTTGGCAGCCACCTTGATCTGTTCGAGAACCAGGTCTCGATCGGTGACCTGCTCGGTGACAGGGTGCTCCACCTGGAGCCGGGCGTTGACCTCCATAAAGTAGATGTGCCCGTCGGGATCGCGAAAGAACTCCACCGTGCCGGCGTTTCGATAGCCGATCATCCGCATGGCGTGGCGGAGCCTCTCACCAAGATGGTTTCGCGTCTGGGAATGCATCACCGGCGACGGTGACTCTTCGACCAGTTTCTGATGTCGCCGCTGGGCCGAACATTCGCGCTCGCCCAGGTGAACAACGTTGCCAAAGGCATCCGCCATCACCTGAAACTCGATATGCCGGCCATCGACGATGTATTTCTCCAAATACAGGCCGGAATTGCTGAACGCCTTCTCGGCTTCGATGGAGGCTTCGAGGTACTTCTGGTCGAATTCCTTAGCAGCGTCGACGCGCCTCATGCCCTTGCCGCCGCCGCCCGCGGTCGCCTTGAGCAAGACCGGAAAACCGATTTCCTTCGCGAGCTCGAGTCCTTCTTCCCTATTCGGCAGCGTTCCGCGCGACCCGGGTATGACCGGCAGGCCGGCTTCCCGCATCGTCTCCCGTGCCGTAGCTTTGTCACCCATAGCTCGGGTCGCGGACGCAGGCGGACCGATGAAGATCATCTTGGCCTGGGTGCACAGCTCGGCAAAAAGGGCGTTCTCCGCAAGAAACCCGTACCCCGGGTGGATCGCGCAGCATCCGAGCTGATCCGCCGCCTGAATGACCGCTTCCATGTTGAGGTAGCTGTCGCTGCTTTTGCCGGGGCCGATACAGACCTTCACATCAGCTTGCTGAAGATGGGGCGAGCCAACATCCGCTTCGGAATAGACCGCCACGGTCTCAATGCCAAGCGTCTTACACGCTCGGATGACCCGAAGGGCAATCTCACCACGGTTGGCTATCAGGATGCGTTTGAACATCAGCGATCAGACACTCTATCGACCTTCCGTCTACTGCCCGACCAGGCCTCACTGGTCCGTGACCCATCGTGGTTTACGCTTGTCCAGGAAGGACTTCATCCCTTCCTGCCCCTCGTCGCTCATTCGCAGCTTGGTGATGACCTCCGCGGTGTAGGGTCCGTTGTCCTCCAGTGAACGTTCGGCGATTTCGCGGATCAGCTCCTTGGAGACGGCCAGCGCATTGGGCCCGCCGGTCAGGATCAACTGAACTTTCGCCTGCACCGCCGCGTCAAGTTCATCCGCCCGTTCGACCGAGTTCACGAGTCCCATCTCGGCAGCCTTCTCAGCCGAGAAACGTTCCCCAGTCAGAAAATACTCGCGAAGGTTCCGCTCCCCCATCTTCTTGAAAAGGTACGGAGAGATGGCCGCCGGGGTAAGTCCCAGCTTGGTCTCGGTGAAGGCGAAGACGGCGTCTTGAGAAGCGATGGCGATGTCGCAGACAGCGACCAGGCCCGTTCCGCCGCCGATGGCGGGCCCGTTAATGCGTCCGATGACCGGCTTGGGACAGGTATAGACCTCGCGAAGCATCATCGCCAAGTTCAGCGAGTCCGCAAAGTTCTCCTCATAGGTGAAGTCAATGACCCGTTTCATCCAGTGGACGTCGGCGCCGGCGCAGAATGCCTTTCCTTCCCCGGTGAGGACCACCACGCGCACGCTGTCATCCGTACGAAGCGCGCCAAACGCCTCGCGCAGGTCCGCAAGCATCTGGTCATTGAAAGCGTTTCGAATATCCGGACGATTCAGAGCGACACGCGCAACGGCACCGTCGCGTGTCAGGCGTACGGTGCCGTGTGACATTCGCGTCTCCTTGCGGGTTGGCAGGTGTTCGCGCACTCAACGATCGGCTTGTCGGCCGGTGACCGTTGCAGCCGGGCGCGGAACCGTTCGAGTCTGGACGCTTGTGACTACTTCCTCAGCGGTACGGCCTTGTGTCCGTAGTGGATCGTCCCAGCTTCCCCTTCCGCATATTGCCGGCGGAACTCCAGCTTCACCTTCATGCCGATCTTAATCTGATCGAAGGGGACGTCGGCGATCTGCGTTGTCAATCGCGCGCCGTCATCGAGCTCGACGATCCCCAATGCAAACGGAGCTTCGCCCGAGAACTCATCAGAAGGTGTCCGGATGACGGTGTGCGTAACCACCTTGCCCGTAGGCTTCATGTTGAAGCGCGTAAACTCCCGACCATGGCACTTGCTGCAAATCAACCTGGGTGGGAAGAACACCTTTTCGCATTTGTTGCACCGGGCTGCCTCCAGCCGATACGTCTGCGGATAAGCTCGCCATGCTCTTGCAGGAATCATTTACATCGCCTCCAGAATATGAACGACGGAGCTCCCGCCGCTACCGCCCATGTTCTGCGCCAAACCCACGCGAGCGTTTTTGAGCTGCCGCTTGCCAGCTTCCCCGCGTAGCTGCTCGGCAATCTCGACGATCTGCGCAATACCTGTAGCACCGACGGGGTGACCCTTCGACTTTAGACCACCGCTGGGGTTGATCGGACGACGCCCTTCCAGGCCGGTCTCGCCCGCCTCAGCCGCGGGTCCGCCCTTGCCCCGCTCGAAGAAGCCGATGCTCTCCGAGACGATGATCTCGGCAATGGTGAAGCAGTCGTGCACCTCGGCGAAGTCGATGTCCTTGGGTCCCTTGCCGGCCATTTTGTAGGCTTGCTGCGCCGCGGCGCTGACGGCAGCGAGTGTCGTCAGATCCTCGCGGTGATGGAGGGCGATGGTGTCCGTCGCGTGCCCCGTCCCGATGACCTTGACGCCCGGTTTCTTGAACTCCTTGAGCCGGTCCGCCGGGACGAGAATGGCGGCGGCGGCTCCGTCGGTGATCGGCGAGCAGTCGAGGATGTTGAGCGGATCGGCCACCTTCACCGAGTTCATCACGCCTTCAATGGTGACTTCCATCTGGAACTGGGCACGCGGGTTCATCTTCCCGTTGCGGTGGTTTTTGACGGCCACGGCGGCCAGTTGCTCGCGGGTCGTCCCATACTTGTTCATGTGAGCAACCGCCATCATCGCGTACAAACCGGGGAAGGTGACCCCGTTGATTCCCTCCCATTCCATATCGGCTGCCGTCGCCAGGGCATGGGTGGCGTCCGAGCCGCTGACGTCGGTCATCTTCTCAACGCCACCTGCCAGAACGATGTCACTCGTTCCGCTGGCCACGTCCATAAACGCCAGCCGAAAGGCCAGACCTCCGGACGCACAGGCGGATTCGACGCGGGTCGAAGGAAGATTCGCCTGGCCCAGGTAGTCAGCCATCACCGACCCAAGATGCTCCTGGGCGGCAAACAGACCGGGTGCCATACACCCGATGTACATCGCATCTAGCTTGTCGACACCGGCGTCGTCCATGGCCAGGAGGGCGGACTCGACGAAGATATCGCGGGTCGACTTCTCCCAGAGCTCGCCCCACTTCTGCATGCCGACGCCGATAACAGCCACATCTCTCATCTATCTATCCTCCTACTTGGCTGCCAGCCGGATCTTCCGCCGCATCTTGGCGTACTCACCGTACTCGACGAACTGAATGTTCTCATCCAACAGCCAGCGGGTCTTTGGTGCCAAGCCTCTGACCTTCTTAGCTCGCTCTTGAACCGTATAGATGAACGCGTCGGCTCCCGCACCGGAACCGTACGAACACATGAGGATCCGGTCGCCAGGCTCCGCCACGTCCAAGATCGCGGTCAAACCGATCGGGGATGCACCCGAGTACGTGTTGCCAAGCCATGGCACCAGACGACCGACCTCGTTTTGTTCGTTGCTAAACCCGAGCATCTTGCCGACCCGCTTGGGGAACTTGCCGTTGGGCTGGTGAAAGACCACGTACTTGAAGTCCTTTGGCGACATACTGGATTTCTCGAGGATACCCTCCACGGCCCCGCGGATCGTTCTAAAGTACGCGGGCTCACCGGTAAAGCGACCACCGTGCGCGGGATAGAACTGATGCTCGCGACGCCAGAAGTCGGGAGTATCGGTCATAAATGAGAAGGTCTCGTCGATGGTGGCGATCATCTTGTCGTCGTCAGCACCCATGATGAACGCCGCTGCCCCCGCCGCGGCGGAGTATTCCAGGGCGTCACCCGGGGCACCCTGCGACGTGTCGGCTCCGATCCCCAGCCCGTACTTGATCAGACCGGCTTTCACCAACCCGTACGCGACGAACATCCCTTCCGAGCCAGCTTTGCAGGCGAACTCGAAGTCCGCACAGTGGCAGGCGGGTGTTGCCCCGATCGCCTCCGCAACCGTCACACCCGATGGCTTGACCGCATACGGATGAGATTCACTGCCGACGTAAACGGCTCCGATCTCCCTTGGATCGATCTCCGCCCTCTTCACCGCGTTCCTGGCCGCCTCGACGGAGAGCGTGATCGTGTCCTCGTCCAGTGCGGGCACCGATTTCTGGAAGAGCTCCAGGCCCTTCTTGTAGCTTGGGGCGTCCGCCCCCCAGACCTTGGCGATCTCTTCGACCTTGATCCGCCGCCTGGGCAGGTGGGCACCGTAACCGACGATCCCTACAGCCATACGTACTCCTCACTTCCCTGAGCGTGCAAGTGTGATATCCGCCTGTGGCGGACGAGACTGCGGGTGTAAGACCCGCCCCACACCGGGCTCCGGGTATACTAAACAGCCCCCCTCCCGCCGCCGAACGGGGGCACCTGGCTATACGTCCGAATGCAGTGGCAAAACGTGTAC
>CAYOQG010000300.1:0-6826 GCA_964405925.1 uncultured Phycisphaeraceae bacterium
GTGCAAGCCGGTCGTATCGGCAAAACCGCTCAGTTTGAGTCAAGAGCAGTGGCACCCACGTTTCTGCTTCGACGGGTGTCGTACGCATCCGTGGCTACATGCCGGCTTCAACCTTGGCGACGAGCATGCGGGTTTTGACGGCGACGTCGGGGGTGACGGAGAAGCTGTCGATGCCGCACCTGACGAGAAACTCGGCGAAGTCGGGGAAGTCGGAAGGGCCCTGGCCGCAGAGACCGATCTTCTTGCCCATCTCCTTGCAGGTTCCGATGACGTTGGCGATCAGGGCTTTGACCGCACTGTTGCGCTCGTCATAGAGGTGCGAGACCAGTGCGGAGTCCCGATCGAGGCCCAGGGTTGTCTGGGTGAGATCATTCGAACCGATGGAATAGCCGTCGAAGAAAGGGAGGAAGTCCCGGGCCAGAATCACGTTGGACGGAATCTCGCACATCATGTAGACACCGGCTTTGATACCGGCATCGTCGATGATTCGGCGGACCTTCTCCGCCTCTTGCGGTGTGCGGACAAAGGGGAACATGACGTTGACATTGTCGAGGCCGAACTCGTCGATCACCTTTCGCATGGCGACGCACTCGAGGTTGAACGCTTCGCGGTAGCGTTGATCGTAGTAGCGGGAGGCGCCGCGCCAGCCGATCATGGGGTTCTCCTCCTTGGGTTCGAAGGCCTCTCCGCCGGTAAGGTTGGCGTACTCGTTGGATTTGAAGTCGGAGAAGCGGATGATGACGGGCTTGGGATAAAAGGCCCCGGCGATGCGGGCTATCCCGAGGACCAGCTTGTCCACGAACTCGTCCTCTTTGCCAACCTTGAGCAGGTAGAGGGGGTGGCGTCCTATTTGCGAGGCGATGATGAACTCGAGACGGGCGAGACCAACGCCGTCTTGAGGCAGGCGTGCGGCGGCCAACGCTCGATCGGGTGAACCGACGTTGAGCATGATCTTGGTCCGGGTTTCGGGGACGTCGTCGAGGCTGATTTCTTCGGCTTCGTACCTGGGGAGCCCTCGGAAGACCGTTCCGTGATCGCCCTCGACGCAGCTTATCGTAAGCTCATTGCCGGTCTGAATGGCTTTCGTGCCGGTCTCGGTACCGACCACGCAGGGGATGTCCATCTCTCGGGCGATGATGGCTGCGTGACAGGTTCTCCCTCCTTGATCAGTGACGATGGCCGATGCCCGCTTCATGATGGGCTCCCAGTCCGGGTCGGTCATTCTGGTGACAAGGACTTGTCCGTCTTTGAATGCATCGATCTGGCTGATGTTTTTCAGGACGGTGGCCACGCCATGGCCGATCTTCATGCCCACCGGTCGCCCCTTTGCGGCGACCTCGAAGTCCTCCTTGCTATCCACAAAGTAGTAACGTTTGTAGGAGACGTGCCGCGAGTGGATCGTTTCGGGTCGAGCCTGAACGATGAAAAGCTCCTTGGTCTCGCCGTCCTGTGCCCACTCGATGTCCATATACACGCGGCGGCCGTGCTTCTTGCTGTAGTGCGCTTCGATGGCCAGGGCCTGGGCTGCCAGATTCGCGTAGTCGGCGTCGTCCAGTAGCTTGAGCGGGTTTTGGATGACCCTCAGCGAGTGCCGTAAGACGTACACTTCGTCGGGCTTCACTTCCCCCTGGACGATGGCTTCGCCGAGGCCTCGATGGGGGGTGATGAGCACGAGGTTCTCGTTGCCCGTTTCGGTGTCGATGGTGAACATGACGCCGCTCACACCGTCCCAGTCGGCGCGAACCATTTCCTGTACAGCGACGGAGAGGGATGCCTCGGCTTCGGGGTAGCCGATCTCGTTGCGGTAGGACATGGCCCGGCCGGTGTATAGTGAGGAGAAGCATCGCTTGATCTTGCTCAAGAGGTTCGGGAGGGTGGAGACATTCAGGAAGGTGTCCTGTTGTCCGGCGAAGCTTGCCTCGGGTAGATCCTCGGCTGTTGCCGACGATCGGACAGCGACGTTGCGTTCTGGACGTAGCTGGCTGAACGCCTCGGCGACCTCGGTTTCGAGGCGCTTGTCGAAGGGCAGGGACTCGATCAGAGCGCGGATCTCTTTTGAGGCCTTGTCGAGCAGTCTGACGTCTCGGTAGCCATCGGCTTTGAGCTGCGCGATCCGGTTGGCAATCTCGCCTCTGATGGGGGCCATGAACTCACGGAACGCGTCAGTGGTGATGGCGAACCCGTTGGGCACTTTGATGCCTTCGAGGCTCATGAGCTCGCCCAACGACGCGCTCTTTCCGCCGACCAGGGCAATATCATCAGTACCGAGGTCGTGAAGCCAGCGAACGAAGACGGACTTTGGGGTGGACAATTCAAGCTCCTTTCATCAACAAGGCGACAGCACACCGCATACAGCAAGCCGGTTCGACCCGGAGCGTTTGACACATCAGATGCAAGGGGAAGTAGCACCCTTCTTTCAGCCTCAGGGGACCCGAGATCGAGTTGACCTCGAGACCCGCCACGGTGGACTCGACCGCGTCAGCCACCGGCGAAGCGCATCGCGGAATCTGAAACGACCCACAGCGGATTCTAAACCGACCCGTGGCGGATTCTACCCGCGGCTTTCCGTTAGGCAACACCTGGCCGGATGTTGGTTCGTGTTGGACGGTCTGAGTCATGCGAGCCTGTCAGAACGCCGCGTTTCCAGGTACGATGGCCAGGCACCGTGCCTGGAAGTCTTTGGGACACGAGGGCTGGACGCAATCTGCACGGGCGGTAGCCCGCCTGCGGGCGTATTGGTGAGCCATCCGGAGGTAAGATCATGGGACTTGACGCACTGTTCTCACCGCGGGCGGTCGCGGTCGTTGGCGCTTCCAACCGCGAGCTGACCATCGGCTATCGCATCATCCAGAACCTTCTGGAATTCGGCTACAAGGGACCGATCTACCCGGTCAACCCGAAAGGCGGTGAGATTCGCGGGCTGACCGCGTATCCGTCGATCCTGGACACGCCGGACCCGGTCGACGTGGCCCACATTGTGATCAAGAACACATTCGTCCCGGCTTGTCTGGAAGATTGTGCGAAGAAGGGCGTCAAGGCAGCCATCGTGAACACGGCGGGGTTCCGCGAGATCGGGCCAGAGGGCGTAGCCCTGGAGGAGCAGCTTGTCGAGGTCGCCAGGAGGACGGGAATCCGCGTGTTCGGTCCGAATTGCCAGGGCGTCATCAACAGCGATCCCGCCGTTGGCGCGTATTGTAACTTCACATTCACTCGGCCGGTGCCCGGGCATATATCGATCGTCGCCCAGAGCGGTGGTGTGGGGGAGGTCATTCATCAGCGGATCGTCGAGCTGGGGGTCGGCGTCCGGCAGTACGCCAGCAACGGAAATGCTTGCGACGTTTCCATTCCCGAGGTTTTGAGGCACTTCGGGCAGGATGAGCCAACCAAGGTCATCATCGTGCACATCGAGAGTCTGCCGGACCCGCGGGAATTCTTCGACGCGGCGATGGAGGTGGGCCGTCGAAAACCGGTCTTGGCCATGAAGGTGGGCCGGACGGAGGAGGGTGCCAAGGCGGTGACGTCACATACCGGCGGAATGCTGAAACAGGACACCGCCATAGAACTCATTTTCGAAAAGGCGGGTATTGTCTCCTTCCGAAGCATCGAGGATTTGTGTCAGTCGGCGATCGGGTTTGCGTCTCAGCCGGTCCCCGCAGGCAACCGCGTGGGGATGATTGCCAACACTGGCGGACCGGCGATCATCGCGACGGATGAACTTATCGAGGGTGGAATGGTCATGCCGCCGCTGTCCGAAAGGACCGAGGCGATGCTTCGAGAGAAGCTATACCCGGAGGCGTCGATCAACAACCCTGTGGATGTGTTGGCGACGGCCGGGCCCGAGCATTTTGCAGCAGCCATCAGTGCCCTGCTTGATGACGATCGTATCGACGCGGTGTTTCTCAACTTCGTGACTCCCTTTTTCGTGGACACAAAAGGTGTGGCCCGTGAAATCGCCAAGGCCAACAAGGGGTCACAGAAGCCCATCGTGGCGACAGTTATGACGGAGAAGAAGGGGTGGGCGGAGACGCTCGAGATCATCCGTGATAGCGGCGTGCCAACCTATGACATGCCCGAGACCGGTGCCAAGGTACTCGTCTCGATGGGCCGATATGCCGCTCTATCAAAAAGACCCGTTGAAAAACCTACGTCCTTTGCCGATGCGGACGGATTCCGTGCCCGATTGCTTGTCAAGAAGGTGGCTGGCGCAAAAGGCAGGTGGATGGCTGCCGACGACGGTTTTGGGCTTCTGGAGAGTTATGGGATTCCGGTCGCCCGGTACGAATCGACCGCATCCGTCGATGACTGCGTGGCGGCAGCAGAAAGAATCGGTTATCCGGTTGTGCTCAAAGTGGACGCGGAGTCCGTCGTGCACAAGACCGATAGCGGTGCGGTTGCCCTCGGACTCCGTGATGCCAATGCCGTGCGGGGGCAGGTAAGGGAGTGGAGCAAGCGATTCGCAGACGTCTCGCCGAAGTTTCTCGTGCAGGAGCAGCTTGAAGACGGATGCGAGGTCATCGTGGGGGCGAAGGCAGAACCGGGTCTTGGACATATCGTGATGTTTGGTCTGGGCGGCATCTATGTCGAAGTGCTCAAGGACGTTAGCTTCAAGCTGGCACCGGTCACCGAGCGCGAAGCCCGCGACATGATCGGGACACTTCGGGCATCGCGACTGTTGACCGGCGTCCGCGGTCGAGTAGGTGTTGATATCGACGCCTTGGTTGAGACGATCCAGCGGGTCTCACAGACGATCGTCGAGAACCCCGAGATTCGAGAACTGGACATCAATCCGATCTTCGCGTTCAAGGATGGTATCAAAGCTGCGGACGTGCGAGTGATGTTCTGAGGTCAGCCGACAGCTTGGGATCGCTTTTGTGGGTGGTGCCGCATGGGGGACACCAATCAGAACGTACGAATCTGGGGGATCATTCCCGCGGCGGGGTTGGGCCAGCGGATGGGGTTGGCGAAGCAGTCGCTCCCGTATCGAGGATCAACGTTCACAGCGACAGTCACACGCACGCTGCTTGACGCGGGGGTCCGTGGTACGGTTGTCGTCACTCGCACCGCCATCATCGGTCAGTTGCAATTGCCCGACGATCCGCGGGTCCACGTTGCACTCAACGAGGACGCCGCAAGCGAGATGATCGATTCGATTCGCATTGGGCTGCGCATGCTAGACCAGCTTGGGGCGGTGGCGCCCGACGGCGCAGTTGTCGTACCCGCAGACATGCCGGGTCTAAGCTCTGAGACCTGTCGAGCATGTATCGAGGCATATAGCGCTGATCCAAAGCGCATCGTCATTGCGCGATACAAGGAAAAACGCGGGCATCCCATGATCTTTCCATTCGACATGCGAACCGTGGTTGACACCCTCGAAGGCGGTTTGCGGATGCTGGCAAGTGCATCGGGGGGCCAAGTTCAATATATTGACGTTGACGACCCAGGTGTCGGCATCGACGTCAACACGCCGGCAGAGTATGAGCGACTTGGGGCTGACATTGACCCGCAGGCTGAAAATCTCTGATTACTATTGTCGCCTGGGCAGGGAAACGAGCGGTGACATCGAGAAAGGGGCCGTCCCTACCGCGGTCCCAATCGGCGGAGGCCGGCGTCGAGCAGAGCCGCGGCTAAGATTACAAGACCGAGGACGACCTTCTGCCAGAAATGTTGCACGTTTAGGAGGTTGAGGCTGTTGTTGAGGACGCCAATGATCAGCGCGCCGATCAACGTACCGACAATGGTGCCGCGTCCACCGAACAGGCTTGTGCCGCCGACAACCACGGCTGCGATGACGTTGAGCTCCCACATCTCGGAGACCTTGGGGTCGCCGGCCATCAGTTTTCCATCCTGGAGCACGCCCACGATTCCACATAGCGCTCCGGTCAGGATGTAAACGATCAGGCGCGTGAACCCCACGTGAATGCCTGCGAGACGTGCAGCCTCTTCGTTGCTGCCGACGGCGATGACGCTCCGGCCAAAGATCGTCCGGGCGAGTAAAACCTGGAAGACGAGAAAGCCAAACAACATGATCAACACGGGTACGGGAAGCACCTTGCCCAAAACACCCTCGAGCACAAACCCACGTCCGAGCGTCAAGAGTGCTGGGGGTAGCTCGTAGACCGTCTCACCACGGCAGGCGATAAACGCAAACCCGCGTGCGATGAGCATGGCTGCCAGGGTCACGATGAATGGGGGGACGCGGAATCGGGCAACGACGGAGCCGGATATCGCACCGGTGCACGCGCCCACGCCAATACCGGCACAAAGCCCCGCCGAAATGCACGTCGCAGCCGGCCAGTCGAGCGTCGAACGCATCACCACCGCAGCGACCACGCCGGTCAGCGCCACCAACGATCCAACCGAGAGATCAATCCCACCGGTGACAATCACGAGTGTCATACCAAAGGCAATCAAGGCCTCGAACGATATCTGACGAGCGACATTGATCAGGTTCTCGGGCCGGGCGAAAAGGCCATCGGTCAAAATCGTCATCACCACAATCAACAACCCGAGCACAACCGGCATGCGCAAACGTACAATCCAGAGTAGCAAGGTTCGCCAGTGCTCGGCACGACGCAACGAACCATGCGGAAGACGCTGTGCGGGGATCGAAGACGAGTCCTGTGCCTCGGTCATGGTGGTGCTTTCTCTCCGGCTGCCAGTCGCATGATCTGTTCCTGGGTCACGTTGCGTGTACCGTTGTCGAGGATCCCGGTCAGCCGTCCAGCATACATGACCCCGATCCGGTCAGCCATCCCGATGACCTCAGGGAGCTCCGATGAAATCATCACGACTGCGCTGCCCTCAGCAGCCAGACGGTTGATCAAGG
>CAYOQG010000301.1:0-6811 GCA_964405925.1 uncultured Phycisphaeraceae bacterium
CTGATAGCCGGGGCCCGCCGCCCATTCGATGGCCTGTCGCTTGGTGCCAAAAAACCGGTATTTCTCAGGGTCGTTGATGACGGCTCGACGCAGTGTCTCGGATTGCAGCAGGACGGCGGTGACCCGCTGTCGCTGGTAGCCTTTGATCTGCCCCCAGGCAATTGGCGCTGCGGCGACACCGATCAGGCCTATGATCAATAAGTGCCGAAGCCTGGCACCAGCCAGGTACAGTATGGAAAACAGAACCGGCACCAGTAGCAGTGCCGTACCCAAGTCCGGTTGGAGCAGAATCAACCCCAACGGTACGGCGGACATGAGAACGGGCAACATCAGACCCCAGAATCGACGATAGTTCTTCCGGTAACGCAAATACCACGCCAAGGCGAGAACATACGCCACCTTCATAAGCTCCGACGGCTGAACGGGAAATCCCGGCAAATGAATCCATCGGTTTGCCCCGTTACGCGGGGCCGTCAAACCACCAAAACTCGTGTGAAACAGGTGTGCCAACAAGAGTGGAATCAGCAGCACCAACGTCGCAAAGAAGATCGCATACGCATAGCGCGATATCCGCTGATAGCCGATGTGGAGAACGATCAGCGCAAGGATCACACCGACGGCAACGCGGACGCATTGCTTGGCGGCATTGCCCGGCCCGTCGTGCCCACCGATATAATGCGTGTCCGTCACATAAACCGTGGCCACGCCCATCGCAACCAGGACTAAGATCGCGATCAGCACCACCCAACCAGGCTGGGTCAGATCTAGCGTGGCTCGTCTCACCTCTATCCATCCACCAGACCCGGGGGATCCATGTCCAAGTCCGGGCCGAAGACTTGCAGCACCTCGGCTGCGATCTCTTTCGCAAGTACCCCACTCGTGCGCCCGCCGCTGCCGCCAAACTCCACAAGCACCGCAAACGCGATTCGCGGTGCGACCGACCAATCCGGTCGCCCGGTTCCATCGTGCCTTTGCAGGTAACCAGCAAACCAGGCGTGGGAATAGCGGTCTCCCGCAGGCGGGGGATCCGGAGGCCACCGCGTCTCCACCTCAACCGTGGTCAGCTCCAGGCTGGCCAGGGGACGTTCCGCTTCCCACCGTTGAGTGGCTTCGCCTCTCGTACCCACTCGGATGATTGCCACTTGCTCAGCACCATCTTCATCCAGGTAAGTCACGCGATAAGAGGTCGGCCACCGATGGGCGGTAGCGCTTCCGGTCTTGCCGCACAGGACATAGCGATCGTCAACAAAATGGGCGTATTTGTAAGCGGTCCCCGTCGGATCGTTTACCACACCATAGATTCCACGTCGAACGGCCGACCATTGGGCGGCAGAAGCCGGGATGATCCACTCGGGCGTCTCGGTGTCTGTTCGGATCAGTGTAACGGGGCGGTATCGACCGCTGGCGTACGTGGCCATCAGGTTTGCCACCTGAACGGGTGTCATCGAGAGCTCACCCTGCCCGATGGCGAAGAGTCGGGCGGTGCCCGGTGTGACCCTGATGTTCTTGTGTTGCATGAGCCAGCCGGGCGTCGGGTTGATCCCCTTGGCTTCCTCAGGCAGACCGATCCCGGTAGGCTTGCCGACTCCGACCATGTCAAAAACGCTGCAGAGATCGCCGACACCAATGCGCTCGCCGAGCCGGTACATGAAGACATTGCAGCTACCCGTCAACCCTTCGACGACGTCCACATAGCCATGGGCCTTCCGCTGGTTGGTGCCCTGGATCTGCCAGCAGCGCCAGCGATCGCGATGCTCCGGAAAGAGATATCCCGTGCACTCTTCGCGGGTGTCCAACGTGATCCGCCCATTCATCAAGCCAGCCAAGCATACCAGCGGTTTGATCGTCGATCCGGGCGGGTACTGGTTCGCCACCGCCCGAAACCTCAGTGGCCACCGGTCCGTATCATCCCGCAACACCGGATAGAGCTCATCAAAACGAGCGGGATCATACGCGGGGTAAGATACGAGCGCGAGCACCTCACGCGTTGGAATATCGAGCACCACAACCACGCCCCCCGAGGACTCCGGGATCCGCTCGACGGTCTCGCCCAAGATTCTATACAGCTGCTCCTGGAGCCCGCGGTGAAGGGACAGTGTTACATCGCGCCCATTCTCAGCTTCGACGCACTCTTCCTCGATGAGGTGCCCGTTACGGTCTCGTGTCATTTGGCCACGGCGACCTCGCAAGGGCTGCTCTGCCGCGTACTCGACGCCGCTGATACCGACCTGCTCGTCTGCCCGGTACTTCGCAAACGGATCGTCGGCATTGGGGTCATTGGCGACGTGGGTCGCATCCACGCGCCCCACACGCCCCAAAACATGGGCTAACGGCGTCCCGTCCCCCACGATCCGTCGCACCGACGAAGGCACCACATGGACCCACGGGTAGCGGGCAAGCACCTCTCTGGCCGTAATCTGCTGTGGTGCATCGAGCCCGGTGATGATCGTGTGCGGCACCGTCTCCTCAACCACCGGGGCATCGAACCCACGTCGATCGGCGACTGCACGCCGGACACCCGCGACATGATCGCAGATGTCCCGCGCGTGGTCCTTTATCCGCTGGATTACGTCCGGAGATCGATCGGAAACGAAATGGACAAGATCGCGCCACATGGCGGCGACCTCGTCCGCATAGGCCTGCTGCACTTCGACGTCCGTGATGTTGTCTGGGAAGTCCTGCGTGCGTCGCCATTGCTTGATCTGTTTCTTCAAGCTCATCGCGGTTGACGGATCGCTCGTACAATTCGCGTGCAGCCAGTCGTAGTCGATCCGAATATCCCAGCAAGGCTCCTCGCGAACCAGCACCTCTCCGGTCCGATCGAGAATTCGACCCCGCACAAAAGGCAGGGTTGAAGGCCTCAGCAACAAAGACCGTTCGGCCCGCTGACGGTAATAGTCCGCGTAGACAACTTGCAGCTCGGTCAGTCGGAAGACGATGACCAACCCGGCGAACGCAAAGAAAGACAAAAACACCTTGAGGCGATGTTCAAACACGATCCCTCCGAGTCACTTGAATCGTCTGTGGATGTACACCGGCCGGGGCAGCCCCAAACCGCGCCACCACGGAAGCAGCACCCGATTCAGCGGCGGAGCCCACACCGCGGTATATAACGAAGCCAAAAAAGCGCCTATTGTCAGCTCCGCCAAAAGGGAGCCTGCGGGATCATACACCGCATGGTCATAGACAGCCCACATCATTCGAAGGAACAGACAGGCGCCCAGTGTGACAACAAACTGAGGCCACCCATACCCGCGGAAGATGTATTCCCGTATCGAAAGGACCAGCATCGCCGCTAACCCATATGACAATGCCAAGACACCAAAGCGCTCGATCGTGAGCAGATCCGCACACCCCCCGGTCAACCACGCCCCCAGCAAAGCGTCTCGCGGTGAGGCGTGCATGGCAAAGAACACGACGAGCACAAGCAACCAGTCCGGCCGGGCGCCCAGCAACTCGACACGCGGTGCAAGGGCGGACTGAAGGATCAACGCTATCACCATTAGGATCAGAAAGGTCAGCCACCGCATCCTGGACTACTCACCCCCCCTGGTTGTGTATTGTTCCAAACGGCAGCCCCCGCGCCCGATCGGCAGCCAGGATCTCCAAAATCGCCTGAGCCGCGGACACCTGCACACGTGGATCGTCGTTAGTCTCCATCAGGTCTTGCAGTGCCGGCAATGCTTCCATCCGTCCTATGGCAGCGAGGGCCGCGGCCGCCATCTGCCTGATTCGCATGATCTGACCGGCGGGCGGATCCTCGGGATCGTTGTGTACGGGTCGGCTGACCCCCAGCGCTCGACGAGCTATGTCAAAGCCATCGTCCAGCCCATGTCGGCCTAAAGCGGCTGCCGCAGCCAAACGGGTCTCTATGTGTGCACCCGTCGCAAGCTTATACCGGAACGTATCAACGCAGGTGGGCTCCCCCGTTGCCGACAGGGCGTTAATCGCGAAGACCTCCTCCGATCCAACGCCCGAATTGCTCATAAAGGTCAGCTCCTGCCTTGCCTCGCGATTACCAAGTCTCGCCATGGCCTCGAGCGCATGGTGACGCACGCCGGCGTCAGAATCCCTCATCGCACGAGCAAGCACCTTGATGGCACTCGGTTCGCCCAGCATGCCGAGTAGCAATGCTGCATTGCGGCGTACCGTTACCTCTTCATGCTTTAACAAATAGGTCGGCATGCACCCCGTCTGCTCGCTGTGGCCCATTCGGTGTAAGGCGAACATGGCAGCCAACTGCACCCCCGGGTCCGGATCTTCCACTCGCTCGCGAAGACGAGCCTCCACCGTCATATCGCCGAGCTGACCGAGGGCGACACAGGCAGCAAACCGAACGGCGGGGTGGTCATCTGAGATTGCGCTCCGGATCCATGGCAGAGCCTCTGGACATCTGCTGGACTCTAACGCCTCGACAGCCTCGACACGCACAACGGGGTTGGCCTGATAGGTCACTGCCGCCCTGAGGACCTCCAGCGCGTGTCGCTTCGCCGGAAGAGAGTAGATGGCATGATCCGGGTCCGCCGGTTGCATACAACCGACGACTTCGGCAAAAACCACAAGGCCGAGAACCCATCCTCGTGAATACCACATGGTGCATATTCTTCTTGTCATTCTTCGGAGCGGGTGCGGGCTCGGACAATCCAATAGTCCGTAAACAAGACCAGCCATATCAACGCGCATCCCCACCCGAACCAATCACCGTACCTTGAATAGAGAGTGTATCGCGTATCCACACCGACATTGGCGACCGCATATCCGCAGTTGCCCGGCCACGGCGACGCCGGGTCTGATTGTACGACGTCGTGTATACGCCCCGTGGGTTGAATGAAACCGCTGACACCCGTATTGACGGCCCGTGCGATCCCCACGCGATTCTCGACCGCCCGGAAGACACAAATCGCCATGTGCTGCGGTTGCTGCACACCACGCCCAAACCAACCATCGTTGCTGATGTTGAGCAGGAAATCCACCCGCTTGCTCTCCGCACCACCGCTGGCAAACTCCCGACTGACATAAGGCATAACATCCTCATAGCAGATGGGGATGCCGAAACGATAGGACTTTCCATCACGCGACGGTGCCAGCATCGTGAACTGGCGAAACTCCCTACCAGGAAACAGGGAATACTCGAAATCATGGCTCGGACCACTGAACGGCGTCAATCGGTTGAGCAAGAAATACAGTGGGCGCAAACGGCCAAAGCGGAATGGAACAATCTCTCCAAAGTAGACCAGATGGATCTTATCGTAGCGATCCGGTTCTGATCCATCCGGGCGGAAGACGGTGGCCGAGTTGTACTTGCGCTCGTCGGCGAGGATATCGTTCGGCGTCGGGACCACAGTGGCGCTTCCGGTCACAACGACGGCGTTGTGCCGCGTGGCAAGTTCTTGCAGGGCTGCGAAACTCTTGCGCGAAATGGGCGAGAATTCGCGCCACTCAGGATTGAGAATCATGATCCATGGCGTCTCGGGCAGCAGGTATAAATCGGGCTTCTCTGCCGCTGCCGCCTGCAACATCGAGAAATATGTCTCCATCTTCTTGGGGTCTGAATCGTTGTCGTGAGGCTCGGCACGCCTTAAGTAGACCCAGTCGAGAAAACGACGCACACGACCCAGCACGCCTTCATCAATGCCAGTTCCAGCCTCGTTAGGATAGTCACCCTGAACCACGGCGATCTTCGGTCCGACGTCTGTCGTGTCGCGATTCAACTGCACGCGCCCGTAGACAACGACCCCAAAAAATACTACGAAGGCGAAACCAAGGCTGAATCGCGCATCACGCAAGTTGACCCGCCACTTTCCCCTTCGACCCTTGCCGGTACTCGCGAAGATCACATCAGCCACTGCACCATTCACCGCAGCCAGCATGAAGGTCACGCCATACGCCCCGACCAGATCGCTCACCTGGATGAGTGTCAGCACGCGGTGTACACTGTGCGATAGAAAGAACCACGGAAACCCGGACAGCACCACGGCACGGAGCATCTCACTGCCGGCCCAGATAAACGGAAGGGCGACAGCCAGCGGCCAACGACGCCTCCGGACAACATGCCGGAGCGGACTGGCCACAAACGGAAAGTAAACCGCCAGGTAGATCGAGAGCGCAAGATATCCCCATCCCGTCGCCGCATAGAGCCAGCGCATGTTGATAAGGAAAAAGACCAGTCCGAGGAGATAGCTGTAAAAATATACGCGCGGCGCGTGGCTCGCACTGCCGATGACGATGAGCCAGGGCACCAGGCACACGAAAGATAGCGGCCACCAGGAGACCGGGGCGAAGATCAGGCTCATCATAACAAGCGTCGCCAAAAGCAGTAGCAGCAGCGTGCGATGCGTTTCAATGGCAAGCCCATCCGACACTGCGCTGGAGCTGTCCCTACTTGGCTTGGCGCTTCGTTTTGATCGAGCCTCACGTTTCAATGCAGGTCCTTCCGTGGTCGCTCTAAAGCTCTCCGTCCTGATCGCCTAAACCTGATCGAGCGGGATAAACGATACCGTGTCACCGGCTGTCGCTGCTGCCGTCTGCGGCCGTCGGACGACTAAGGCGCTCGCGCTTACCAGACCGATCGAGTCTCCCGATTCGCGCCAGGGGACTGGTGACACCTCCCACCCCCCGCCACCGCTGACGTTCGTACGCGCGGGTACGTAAGCTTGACGTTCGCCCGTCGCCTTGACTGAACCTTTCAGAACGGCCCGCAAGACTGGCGGCACCTTTCCGGCACTTCCCTGCAGGGCCGCCAGCGCCGGCTTACCCCTCAACTCGACGCATACGAATGCGCTGGTCGGATTCCCAGGCAGCCCAAAAACGC
>CAYOQG010000302.1:0-6769 GCA_964405925.1 uncultured Phycisphaeraceae bacterium
GTTTTGTTCCTCTTGTTCCCACTTCGATTGCTACGTTTATCGCCTCTGAAAACGAGCGCAGGCTGCATAGCTCTTTCTCATTCAATTCCGAAAGTGGAATGTTGTCCGCTATCTGAACGACATCCAGTTCAACCCCGCCGATCTGAAGTTGGCGGTGTTTGACGCGTCCGAGGGGCGCGCCCGATCCTTCATGCATCGGGTACAAGCATTGTGTTATGCCTATGACCCCGCCCGCAGCGGTTACGTGCTGCAGCTCGACCGGATCATCCTGGGTGTCACCGTGCTGTTGGTGGCCGTGTTCGGCGGATTCTTGTTGTTCAGGAAAGGTCGGCGGAGTCGATGGTCACCGCAACCGGAGGGAGAGCAAAAGTGAGCGCCGAAGCCTTGTCTGCTTACCCTCCATTGCCGGACTACCTGCGGGCCAGGACGGGGATCTTGTCGTGGTTTACGACGACGGACCACAAACGCATAGGCATCCTCTACCTGGCCGCGATCATTCCACTTTTCCTGATAGCCGGATCAATCGCCGTCATGTTCCGGCTGGAATTGTTTTCGCCGGGTCAGCAGTTCATCGACAATGAGACGTATAACCGCTTGCTCACCACGCATGGCGTGGTGATGATCTTCCTGTTCATTATTCCGAGCATCCCGGCGGTGTTTGGCAACTTCTTCCTGCCGATCATGATCGGCGCGGAGGACGTGGCTTTTCCCAGGATCAATCTTTTTTCCTGGTATTGCTACATCACGGGTGCGGTCTTGGCCCTGGTCTCGGTGATCGTCGGAGCGGCCGACACGGGCTGGACCTTTTACGTGCCGTATAGCGTGGAGACCCAGAAGAACGTCTTCCTTCCGCTGATGGCCGTGTTCGTTTTGGGTTGGTCGTCGATCCTCACGGGGGTCAACTTCATTACCACCGTCCACCGGCTGCGCGCCAAGCAAATGGGCTGGTTCCAAATGCCACTGTTCGTTTGGGCGCTCTACGCCACGGGATGGGTGCAACTCCTGGCCACGCCCGTGGTCGGCATCACCATGGTCTTGATCCTGATCGAGAAGTTCATCGGTGTGCCGATCTTCGATCCGGCACGGGGCGGCGATCCACTTCTCTATCAGCACATGTTCTGGATCTACTCGCACCCGGCAGTATACATCATGATCCTCCCCGCGATGGGGGTAGTGTCGGAGATCGTCCCCACCTTCTCGCGCAAGGCGATTTTCGGGTATCGATACATTGTATATTCATCTATCGCCATCGCCGGGATCGGGTCTCTGGTGTGGGGACATCACATGTTCACGTCGGGTATGGCGGATGTGGCCAGAGTCGTGTTTTCGTTCCTGACGTTTTTTGTGGCCGTCCCCAGTGCGGTCAAAGTGTTCAACTGGATCGCGACGATGTACCAGGGGTCCGTGTATCTCGGCCCGCCGATGGTTTGGACACTGATGTTCATTTTCCTCTTCTCCATCGGCGGACTGAGCGGCTTGATCCAGGGATCCTTGTCGCTGGACATACATTTACATGATACATCGTGGGTGGTAAGCCATTTTCATTTTACGATGTTCGGCGGTGCGGGCGTGATTTTCTTTGCCAGCATGCACTACTGGTGGCCCAAGATGTTCGGTAAGATGTACGACTTCCGCGTTGCCTACACTGCGGCGGGGATCTTCTTTTTCGGATTCTGCATGACGTACCTGCCCCTCGGCTTTGCCGGGGCGGCGGGTATGCCGCGGCGGTCCGCGGATTATCTCCCAGAATACGAGATTTATCACAGACTCTCGACCATCGGGTCCTGGTTCCTGTACGGCTCGCTGCTCCTGATGTTCGGCAATCTGGTGTATGCCCTCTTCAAAGGGAAACCGGCGCCGGCCGATCCATGGGGAGGAGCCACTCTCGAATGGCGAACGGCGAGCCCGCCTCCAGTGCTCAACTTTGTGGGAGAACCGGACTTGAATCGTGGCGCTTACGAATATCCGGTCGAGGTGGCTAATGTGTAACGGAAGCGTCACTACGACACCTGGTATGCACGCGAATCACGCCGCGCACTACGATCCAGCGGCTGGGAAGCTCGGCATGTGGCTCTTCCTCTTCACGGAAGTCCTGCTGTTTGGAACGCTCTTCATCGGGTACGCCGTCTACTTGCACAAGTACCGTTTCGATTTTCGGGAAGCGTCGGGTCATCTTGATCGCCTGGTGGGCGCAGCGAATACGATGATCCTGCTGACCAGCAGTTTGACGATGGCCCTCTCGATCGCGGCCCTGGAACGGGGTCGAAAGCGGCTGTCGCTGGGGTTCTCGGCGATCACCCTGGTCTGTGCCGTGGGCTTCTTGACGATCAAGTCCTTCGAGTGGGGTGAGAAGTTCTCCCACGGTATTTACCCCCAATCGGAGACGATGCTGCAGAAACCGGTGGGAGAGCAGGTGTTTTACGGTTTGTATTTCACGATGACCGGGCTTCATGCGCTGCATGTGGTCATCGGCGGGGCGGCCATACTGCTCGCCATGCTACTCGTACAGATGGAACGAACTCGCGTGGGCCGGATTGCATTTTTGTACAATACGGGCCTCTACTGGCACCTGGTTGATCTGATTTGGATTTTTCTGTTTCCGCTGTTTTATCTGATTCGGTGAGAATTGAGCTTATGCTGACGGAAGACGCACGGCGACTGGAACATTTTTTAGTGCCCTACAGGGTGTTCGTGGAGGTGTGGATGGTTCTTATGATCCTGACGGCGGTGACCGTGGGAGTCTCTTATCTGGACATGAAGAATGTCAGAGTGCTCACGGCGCTGTTGATCGCCGCGGTGAAGGGATCACTGGTCGTACTGTATTTCATGCACATTCGCTTCGAGCCGCGGATCTATGCCGTCATGATTATGGTGGTGCTTGCGACTTATGCCATCTTCATCGGGTTGACCTTCGTGGACTACTGGTACAGATGATTCGCCGATGTTGCTCATTATCTCCAGTTTTACGCGCGAAGTAGATCGGGCCTTCCTACTGGTTGGCGGGGCGAGCTTGATTCTGCTCGTGGGGATCACCGTGGCCATGGTGTTCATCGCGATCAGGTTCCGTCGCAGCCGGGCGCGAACCACGACGCAGATTGGTGGCAACACGATGCTGGAGATTGTCTGGACGGTGATTCCCACCATCATTGTCGTCTGGATGTTCTTCGTGGGTTACAAGGGCTTCGGGATCATGCGACGAGTCCCCAAAGACCACATGGCCGTCAATGTCACGGGCCGGCAGTGGGCATGGTCGTTCAGCTATCCCAAGGAGGGAGTGGACGCGCAGGAGATGGTCGTACCCGTAGGCACCCCGGTCCTGGTGAACCTGACCGCGCCGCCCAAGGACGTCATTCATAGCTTTTACCTTCCGGATTTTCGCGTCAAGGAAGATGCCCTGCCCGGGAAGGCTACTTATCTATGGTTCAAGGCGGAACGGGAGGGCACCTACCCGATTTTCTGCGCCGAGTTTTGCGGAAAGGATCATTCGGAAATGAGGGCGTGGCTGAAAGTCGTATCGCCTCAGCAGTACGACCAATGGGTCACCGATCAACGGTTGAAGAAGTTCAGACCGCTTGAAATGGGCGCGGTGATGAACCCGCAAGATCCCGGGTTCGGCAAGGATCAACTGAACATCGACGCCGGTGCTATTTTTGGTGCATTTTGCGCGTCGTGCCACGGAGTCGCGGGGGATGGATCAGGCCTGCCGGGCGAGGCCCGAAACTTCACCTCTTTGAAGGGCTGGAAACGAAGCGCCAAAGTGACGGATATCTACCGTACGCTCACCGAGGGCATTGAAGGAACGCGGATGCGAGCCTATCCGAACCTGACGCCGTGGGAGCGGGTGGCGCTGGCCCACTATGTACGGGCCTTTTCAAAAGAGCCGCTGCCGCAGGATACGCCGCAAGACTACCAGGCGCTGGTCACCGAGTATGGACTCGACAAGGTTCAAACGCCCAAGAAGACTATTTCCGTTGAGCGAGCTATGGAGACCCTAGTCCGTGAGGCGAAAAATCCCAAGCCGACAGAGGAGGATTCGTCGTCCGGGGAAGCACCATAAATGATCGTGGGTGATCGAGCGTTCGCTGAGGTGCGCTCCACCTCTGTCCGCCGCGGTAGAGTTCGCGCGGAGTATCGCCCGTTGGAGTTACATCGGGATGCGTGTGTGACGCGTTCGCCCATGCAAGCCCGCATTCTGCACCAAAACCGAAGTATGTAAGCATCGTGCGATCTACAGCCAACGACCAGGAGTATTGAGATGTCGTCACAAACCACAGGTGCAGCAGGCTACCTGTGGGCCGTCCTGGAATTGATCAAATTCCGAATCACGGCGGTGGTGACCCTGACGACAGCGACAGGTTACTTGCTGGCAGCCCGGCGACTTGAATGGGACCTATGGTGGCCTGCTTTGGGTGTGTTCGTGCTGGCATCGGGCTCAGCCGCCTTGAATCAGTGGCAGGAACGCGAGATCGATACCCGAATGAAACGCACGCGCGGTCGTCCGATTCCAAGTGGTCGCATGGACTCGTCATGGGCCTTGTTCCTTTCTGTGGTGCTCATACTATTGGGGCTGTATTGTCTGACTTCGATAGACGTGAATCCTGGTGTGCTCTTGATGCTCGGCGGTGCGGCTGTGGTTTGGTACAACGGAGTCTATACGTACCTGAAGCGAGTCACGGCGTTTGCTGTGGTTCCCGGTGCATTGATCGGTGCAATTCCTCCGTGCATCGGATATGTGTCGGCGGGTGGCAATCTGGACGATCCTCGGATTCTGCTCGTAGCCGCGTTTTTTTTTATCTGGCAGATTCCCCATTTCTGGCTGTTGATGTTGATGGTCGGGAGTGAATACCGTGATGCGGGGCTTCCGACGGTTGTTGGGAAATTCACTCAGTCCCAGCTTGTGCGGATCACGTTCATGTGGATGCTGGCGACCGCCGTCAGCGGGCTTGCCTTCCCCGCGCTAGGCGGTCTTGGCGTCACCCTCCCCTGGAGTCTTGCACTGGTTGTTGCTTCAGTCTGGTTTATGGTAAAGGCTACCAAGATCCTGCGAATGTCTGTGGAAGGCGACGACAGGGTGCCCATTCGACAAGCCTTCTGGCATGTGAATGCGTTCGCCCTGATGGTGATGGTCTGCTTGTCACTGGATGCATTGTGGGACTGAGGGTGTTTGAGAGGCAATGAGATGATTGTGGTTTCCTAGCAGGCTGTTGAAAAACGCCGATCGGCACTTTTGCATGTAGCGTCACCCCTTGTGGGTGACGAGGAAAGCGAGTTGAACGCCGTCTGCCAGGGGCGGCGCTACGTTCTTCAACGGACTGCCGGGTACAGTGAGGTAAAGCAAGATGACACAAAGAACCGAAATGGAAGTCCTGGTAGTGGGAGCCGGGCCGGTTGGATTGTTCACGGCCCTCTCTCTGGCTAGCCGGGGTGTTCAGGTTCAGATCGTCGACGAGGAATTCAGGACCGCCGCCCACAGCTATGCCCTTGCAGTGCATCCCCGCAGTCTCCAGCTCCTTGACGACCTCGGTCTTGCGGACGACGTGCTTGCCCGAGGATACCGTGTCGAAACCGTGGCGTTTTATGACGGTGCGGACCGGTGTGGCGAACTGAAGCTCTCGGAGCTTGGAGGAAAGTTCCCGCACGTGCTGGTTCTGCCGCAAAGTGCGCTCGAAGGCCTGCTCGAGCAGCAGCTTCGAAAGAGGGGCGTTAAGGTTCAATGGGACCATCGGGTGACAAGATTGGAGCGAGCGAAAGCGCACACGACTGCGACGATCGATAAACTGGCAAGAGCTTCCTGCGGATACGCCGTGGCCACCACGGAGTGGGTGACCGAGAAAACCCTCCAGACGGAAGCGGCGTTCGTGGTGGGGGCGGATGGCCATCGTTCCATCGTACGCAAGACCCTCGGCATCGAGTATGCCCCAGCCGGGTCAACGGAGTTCTTTGCTGTCTTCGAGTTTCATACCGACGCAGACTTGGCAGGAGAAGTACGGATCGTTTTCGATGGGGGGACGACGAGCGTGCTCTGGCCGTTGCCTGGTGGCCGATGTCGCTGGAGTTTCCAACAAGAGCGCACCAGCGTTTTGGAAGAATCCCGCACGAAGCGTCGGTTGACAGTACCGATTGGCCGGCAGGTGTTTCCGCATCTTCCGGCCGATGAGCTAAACAGGCTGATCCGCACGCGTGCGCCGTGGTTTACAGAGGAAGTCCGGCAAATCGATTGGTCGATGGAGGTCCGGTTCGATCGCCGTCTTGCAGCGTCGTTTGGGCGTGATCGCCTATGGCTTGTGGGAGATGCCGCACATTTGACGGGACCTGTTGGCGGGCAAAGCCTGAATATGGGGTTGCGTGAGTCAGCGGACCTTTCTTGGAGGCTGACCAGGGTCTTGCGTGAGGCAGCACCACTGAGCTCTCTGAACGACTACAATGACCAACATGTCGGGCAGTGGCAGCAACTCCTGGGAATTGACGGAGGCTTGGCAGCGACCGACCACGCAAGCTCCTGGGCCCGGGAGCATTGCTCGAGAATCCTGTCGTGCATCCCAGCGACCGGGCATGAGCTGACGAAGCTGGCAGGCCAGATCGGACTCCAAGTCCCACCAGGCGAAAACCCGTAACCCGAGGTCCACTCTGCCACAAGAGACGGTCGGCGTCGCCTGATCGGTCTTGGGCGTTGGCGGTGTCGTCTTCTCTTAGAACGTGTGTGAGAAGCCACGTTTGGTGTCCGCTGAATGAACCCCATCTACGCGCCGGCGTTCCGATCTGGCATGCT
>CAYOQG010000303.1:0-6758 GCA_964405925.1 uncultured Phycisphaeraceae bacterium
GCCCGGCGCTCATAAACTGCACGTTGTCGGAGAACTCAGCCACCAAGGACGGAGGCGGGATCTACAACATGGACCATTTCAGCAGCCCCTGGCTGACGAACTGCATTCTTTGGAACGACCCGCCCAACGAGATTTCAGGCAGCGGGTCGGCGGCGGTTACCTACAGCGACGTCGAAGGCGGATACCCCGGCGTCGGCAACATCGACACCGATCCGCAATTCGTAGATGCGGACGGGCTTGACGACGTACCGGGTACACAGGACGACAACCTGCGTTTGTCGGGCATTTCCCCGTGCATCGACGCGGGTGACAACGCAGCCGTCTCGGTGGACACCGATTTTGACGGCAACCCGCGCATCGTCGACGGAGACGCAGACGGGACAGCCACCGTCGATATGGGAGCTTACGAGTTTCAACCGTCACTCGTCATAACCGCTTACCTGGACATCAAGCCCGGCGGATGCCCGAACCCGCTGAATCCGAGAGGTCAAGGCGTTGTATCAATGGCACTGGTCGGCAACGGCGCATTCGACGTGGCCGATGTCGACATCGATTCGCTAGTTCTGCTTCGCTCAGACGGCGTCGGCGAACCGGTAACGCCTCTGGCAAGACGGGGCAGGCCAAGCGTGACGATCGAGGATGTTGCGACGCCCTTTATCGGCGATCTTTGCGGTTGTCACGAGATGGGCGGCGACGGCCTCGACGACCTGGTCATCAAATTCTCGACGCCCGAGATGGTCACAGCCTTCGAACTCGATGATATGCCGCGCCGCGGCTCGGTTGCCCTGACACTGACTGGCACCCTCGTCGACGGCACAATGTTCGAGGCCTCAGACTGTATAGTGATCACCGGTCAACCTGGACGAGCGATCGACGGTAGACGCCTCGGCAGGACTCACGGCAAGCCGTAGCATTAGCGTACATTGAAGTACTTCGCCTGGCGGTGGTGGACGATAAGAGCGGTCGTGCTTTGCTCCGGGTCGAGCTGGAAGGTCTCCGTCAAGGTCACCCCGATCCGCTCCGGCTTGAGCAGCGGCCAAAGCTTGACCTGATCCTCCAGCCGCGGGCAAGCCGGGTACCCGAAGCTGTACCGTGACCCCTGATAACGTTGCTTGAAGATCTGTTGTTTGTCGCGGGCGTCGCTCCCCGCGATGCCCCACTCGACACGAATCTGCTTGTGCACGTACTCCGCCAACGCCTCCGCCAGCTCGACGCTCAGACCATGCAGGTGCAGATAATCCTGGTAGCGGTCAGCCTCGAGCCACTGACGTGCCACGTCACTGACGCGACGCCCGACGGTGACCATCATGAACCCAGCTACGTCGTAGATGCCGCTCGAGACCGGCTTGAAAAAGTCGCTCAAGCACCAGTACGGAGGCCTACCCATCCGGGGAAAATCGAACCGCTCCAGCTCCCGGTCCCGATCGTCGGGATCGAAGATGATCAACGTGTCACCATCGGACTGGGCGGGCCAGAAACCGTAAACCACTTGCGGGTGAAGAACCTCTTCACGCTCACAAGTCTCGAGCAGATCGCGCAGGACCGGCCTGACTTCCAGATCGATGTAGCGCTTGAACTCCTCCACGCTCCGGCGGTTCTTTCGGTACTGCCATTGCACCTGAAAGAGCATGTTCTCGTTAAGGTACGCCAGTGCTGCACGGGGCTCGACGCGATCAACCACACGCGAGCCGAAAAACGGGGGCGTAGGAACCGGCTCCTCTGATGAGATGTCCGACCGAGGTCGGGCATAAGCGACTTGCCCACCCACCGGCTCGAGATGCCGACCGCTCGACACCGAGCCAGGTTCAACATCAGCAAGCCGTCCCTCAACCGCGACCGCCGCCGCCGCGGCCTGCACCGCCGCCGGTTCGACCCGACCGAGCTGGCCGGACGTGATCGCCTCCATCAGATGCAGCCCGGCGAACGCATCCTTGCCATAGAACAACGGGCCTTGGTAAACCGGCCGCAGGTCCTGCTCGACGTATTTCCGCGTCAAGGCCGCCCCACCGAGAATGACCGGAACGTCAATACCCCATTCATTGAGCACAACCAGGTCATCACCCATCACCTGCGCCGACTGGACCAGCAGACCCGAGAGCCCGATCGCGTCGGCATCATGCTCTCGATATGCCTCAATGATGTTACTGATCGGCTGTCGAATGCCGAGGTTATGAACGGTATAACCATTGTTGGTCAGAATGATGTCGACAAGATTCTTTCCGATGTCGTGCACATCACCCTTGACCGTGGCCAATACGATCGTCCCCCTCCCACCGGTCTGCGCCTTCTCCGCCTGCGGCTCGAGATACCGAACGGCCGCCTTCATGGTCTCCGCAGACTGCAACACGAACGGTAGTTGCATCTGTCCCGCCGCGAAGAGGTCACCCACCGTCTTCATCCCGTCCAGCAGAATGTCGTTGATGATCGTCAGCGGGGGATAAGTGAGCATGGCTTCGTCCAGGTCCGTCTCCAGCCCGCTTCGATCACCATTGATAATCCGCATCTTGAGGCGGTCTTCAACGTGCTTGGGCTCGACCTCCTCACCCTCGGCCGGCTCAGCCTCTGGTTCGAATTCCTTGAGAAGCTCCTGCAGAGGATCGTAGTCATCTCTGCGACGGTCAAAGATCAGGTCCTCCGCCAGCCAGCGCCGCCCCTCGTCGATCTTGAACAACGGGAGAATTCCACCGGCGTGCAAAATCGCAGCGTCGAGTCCCCGCTCCCGAGCGTGGTGCAGAAGGACACTGTTGACAATGCGTCGAGCGGGTGGCTTGAGGCCGAAGCTGACGTTGCTCACCCCCAGCAGAGTATGTACACCGGGACAAGCCTGCTTGATCCGCTCCAGCGATTCCAGGGTCTCGATCGCTAGTCGACGATCCGCCTCCTGCCCCGTGCAAATGGTGAATGTCAAGGGATCAACAATAAGGTTCGCGGGATGGATGCCATGGCCAGTCACCACCAGATCGTAGATGCGCCTGGCGATCTCGACCTTGTGATCACTCGTCTTAGCCATGCCCTGCTCATCTATCGTCAGAGCCACAACGGCTGCCCCGTAGCGTTTCGCAAGCCGGCAGACGGCGTCCAGCTTTTCTTCGCCGTCTTCGAGATTGATCGAGTTGATGATGCACTTGCCCCCAAGCAGCTTCAGGCCTGCCTCGATCACACCGACTTCCGTACTATCGATCACTAGCGGAGCGGTCACATCGGTTGCGAATCGCTTTAAGACCCGCCTCATGTCCCCCACTTCATCCCGCCCGATGTAAGCCGTGCAAACGTCCAGCAGATGACTTCCGTGGCTGATCTGCTCACGGGCCATCTGAACCATTCCGTCGACGTCCGCCACGCAGAGCAGCTCACGGAACTTCTTCGAGCCATTGGCGTTGGTCCGCTCGCCGATCGATAGGACGCTGCTGTCTTGCCGGATCGAGACAGCCTGATAGAGGCTGCTGACCGCCGGTTCAACGTCGACCTGACGCGGCTTAGGTCTGCGACCGGACATCGCATCGACGACCGCAGTTAAATGCTCGGGTGTCGTCCCACAGCAGCCACCCACCATCTTCACACCGTCGACCTCGACAAACTCGACCAGCCATCTTGTCAGCTCGTCCGGAGTCAACGTGTAATGCGGCTTTCCGTCGACAAGCTGCGGCAGACCGGCGTTCGGTTGAACGATCAACATGCGGTCGCAATGAGCGCTGAGATACCGCACGTGCTCGCTCATCTCCTGCGGACCCGTCGCACAGTTCAGGCCGATCCCAAGAACCTGGTCGTAGGGTCCCAGAGCTACAAGTGCCGCCGCGATGTCGGTACCGACGAGCATGGTTCCCGTCGCCTCGATGGTCACCGTGCAGAGGATCGGGACTGACCTCTCCCGCTCGACCATCGCGTCGGTGGCTGCCACGATCGCAGCTTTGGCTTGCAGGATGTCCTGACAGGTCTCGATGATCAGGGCATCAGCTCCACCGTCCAACAAACCGCGGGTCTGCTCGAGATAGCTTTCATACAACTCGTCCCAGGTGATGTGCCCTAATGATGGGAGCTTAGTCCCCGGTCCGATTGACCCGATCACGAATCGTGGATGGGACGGCTTCGAGAATTCACCGCAAGCTTCGCGGGCAATCTCCGCCGCACGCTTGTTGATCTGGTAAACGCGATCTGCGATCCCAAACTCACCGAGGACGACCCTGTTCGCCCCGAACGTATTGGTCAAAACCGCGTCACACCCCACCGCCAGAAACGAGCGGTGAATGTCCAGAATGACGTCAGGCCGGCTGCGTACCAGAACCTCGGTGCAGTTCTCACGCCCCTCGTAATCAGACAGCGGCAAATTGCGCTGCTGAACGCTGGTCCCCATCGCCCCGTCGAAGACGACGATGCGTTCATTCGCAATGTCAATCAGGTTCTGCCCACTCATCGAAACACTCACCTTCCCCCCTTACTAAGGGGGGATTCAGGGGGGTCGGCCTGAGCTGCGTAGGGCGGGCTGCGCCCGCCGGCGGGTGAAACCCGCCCTACGTGTACCCCGTGCGCACCACTGATTATCGGTAACCTGTGCCCCGCTCACCCACTCGACATGCTCTGGAAATCCCCGCGAACGGACCCCGGCCCTAATTCACCCATTCCCCGATCTTATAGGCGCTACACCCCCAACCCAACCCTGTACGGCCACGGGTCATCTCCACTGACCCGTGCCACCATGCCGCGCATCGCTTGGGCATCCCACGGCCCCACCAACCGACCCACGTCCGGTGCCACGATTCGGAAGGTGGATGCAGGATCGACTGTGAGTCCCAGTGAATTACCTCCTGCGTGCTATCCTCGTCGCCCAAAGCGATTGTGGTACCCTAGCACCCTCTTTACACCAAAGAATCTCGTAGCTCCCACGCCAACCCGGTTCAGCCCCCCATTTCCGTTTGAAGTTGAACAATCCTTTGTTCAGCGAAAACCCGAGAGAGATTCGGTCTGCCCCTTGCTGTCGAAGCTTGTGGATTGTGTGACGATACAGCAGATCTGAGACCCCGTTCTGGTCACCGGCGTTGATGGTCATGTGAATGATTCCGAGTTTGCCGAGCACAGTGGCGAGCGTGAAACCGACGATCTTGTCCCGGTCATAGCAGTTGACGAGAAGCGTCCGTTTGCGCGATAAAAGATGAAAAATCGAGCCGACGAATTCTGCTCCGAAAAAAGCACATGGCTCGAATCGTCGGACAAACCGATCAATGAGCACATAGTGGTGGTGAGTGAAATCATATGTCTTTTGAGACGTCGCCTTCAGCCCAATTCCCCGGGCTTTGCGAAGAGATTTGCGGAGACTCTTGCTTTCCGTGACACCGTGGCGCAGGATCATTTCGAAGTCGTATTTCCAACTCGGATACACCAAGATTTCGCGTCGTAGAAAAAGACGGGTGCTGGCAAGGCTGACCGGCCGTGGGCACTCAGCCGTAATCGTTCTGAGGGGGCCATAATCCTCGGCAGCACTGACAATGGCGCCCAATGCATCCGTGTGGATTGCATGCCCTTGCAAATCGTATCCTGTGACTCTCAGGTCTCTACCGTCAAAATAGTAGATGAACTCGTCGAATAAGAAGGGCTCCCCATAGAAAACAGCATAATACCTGAAGTCATGATAGCAACTGGTCGCCTGGAACGGGAGCTGCGCGATCATGGTAACTTGCCATTGACCCATTCTATGAATTCATTGGTGAAGTCACTTTCCTGTGGACTCTGGGTTTCTTGCTTCCAGACTCCATTAACCGTGGGATTGCCGATCTGGTGAACAATGTAGTTTTTCCAGGTTGCACCAGGAACTTCGGACGGAAATGATTCAATTTGGCCTGTTTGGTACAGGGCTTCGCAAAACGCGATCACGGAGAAGATATAGTGTTTCTGTCGGCCCGACAACTGCCGCGGGTTAATTTCCTGTGTGTATATGTCATCCAATTCTGGATGCGTGAGAACGAGTTCCTTGAGGTGCAAATACTTGTCAAGCCAAGTTACGTACATTGACTGCCGGGTCGCCCGTCCGTTCTGTCGGAATTGGTATCCGGCATAGACCAGACCAGCAACCGCAGCCAGTGACGAGGCCACGGCGCACCAAGTAGCAACAGTATCCATGGTTCAGCTCCCTAGAGGGATGTAACGGGGGTCTCCTATGTATGGGTTGTCATCCGCCGGACTTCCGTTTATATGGTTTCCCGATAAAGTCACCTTCCGGCTTTGCTCCCAAATCACACCCCAAGAGGGTCCAACTTGATCACGTTCGTCGGCATAAAGTGACCGCTCCCTGACCCCGATGGCCATCGGGACGGCTCAGCCTGGTTTGATACGCCAACGCCACACCCGCGTCAAGGGCCTTTGGGTGGCATTCGCCCGCCCCGGCCACCGACGCCCCCAATCCCCAATCGGCAATCTCCAATCCCCAATTTTCCGCGTTCCGCCTTCCTCCTTCCCTCCGTCGCTTCGTCGCTTGTCGCTTCGTCGCTACTTCCCCCCTTTCGCCATTCACGGCGCGCTACGCCCGGCGCAATTCCGCCGATCACCGCTCACGTTGTAGTTATGGACGTCCGCGCTGTCAGTGCCGCGTCCAGCCGGAGAAAGCGCTCGATATGCAGAAAAAAGTATACGAAACGAAGCCAATTTTCCGCCCTGGCGCTATCAAAAACGAGGGTCCGCGCCCAAAACGAACCCAATCGAACCCACGACGAATCCTTCCCCCGCCTCTGGAGACACGGGGCGGCACAACCCCTCGCCCTCCCAGGGAG
>CAYOQG010000304.1:0-6755 GCA_964405925.1 uncultured Phycisphaeraceae bacterium
CATCGATGCTGACTTCTCGGACGGCTTTGTTGCCTCGGCTTTTGGGGCCGCAACGCACCGGCTGCCCGATGCCACGCTCCAAATGAACTTGGATGCTGGCGTCCAGACGAAAGTCGGCGAGGTGCTCGTGACGTGTGAAGGGAGCGGGACGTTCACGCTTGATGCCCTGAATGCGGCGGGCATGGGTCAGGATGACGGCGCCTGGGTGTACTTCGGGTTTGGCGTCAACATCGACGGAACGGCAATCACGACGTGGAGGGCCACGGACGGTGACGTGACCGGCAGCTCGGTTGACCTTAACTGCGTCGGCTGCACGGTGAACCTGGCTGAGTCGGACCCCGTGTGCGATGCGAGTCTGACGCGATCGCACGACAACTGCCTCCGGCTCACCTTTGACGGTGCGATCACCGCACCGGCTCCCGGGGAAATCTTGATCCAGGAACTCTTGGGCGGTGGCGGCTATGGCGTTGACATGTCCGGGCAGTTCACGTACACGGTAGAGGGCGGCAACGTCCTGAAAATCGCGGAGAATGGCGACGTTTTCTCGAACGGGAC
The DNA here is from genome assembly GCA_964405925.1 of uncultured Phycisphaeraceae bacterium. GTDB lineage: Bacteria > Planctomycetota > Phycisphaerae > UBA1845 > UBA1845. The sequence continues at coordinate 556 of CAYOQG010000304.1, forward strand.
GTGGTATGGCATCCACACCGGCGGTTGGGGCGCGGTTTGCGAGTTCAAGGTCGACTACCGCGTCGTCTACGGTGATGTCGACAACAACGGGTCAACCACCGCAGCGGATGCCAGTGACGTCTGGGGAAGTCGTGGCCCTGCTGTGGGTGACTGCGACCCTTACGACGTTGACGGCAACGGTAGCATCACCGCGAGTGATGCGAGTGACGTGTGGGGACTCAGGGGTTCGGCGGCTCCGCCCAAGCCGGCTGGACACGTCTGCAACCCGTGATAGAATAGAGGCTACTATTGGTTGGTGGACAGGTGGTATAAGCCAGCTTCCTGACGTAAAATATATCAGGAGGGAGTTAAAAGGAGATTGGTGAAATGAAGAAGATCGCGGCAGTTCTCTTGGTGGTGATGTTTACGAGTTCGTATGCCTTGGGCGGAGTAGTGAGTTTTACCCAGACATCGCCCGATCCTGACCCTAGGCTTCCGGATACGGACGTGGGTTCTCTAGCGATGTTCAACGTAATCTGGGAATCGACAACCTTCGCGGACGGTGCGACGTCGATGGACCTTTTCATTGGGGCGGATAACGGCCTGAAGTTCGACATGGGCCTCTCCGACCTCGACGGAGAGTTTACAGGGGCGTTTACGTTGACCGACGTCGCGGATCCCGATACCTTCGCTCACTACGCAGATGGCATTTACATTAGCGCATTGTCTTTCGCCGGAGGGGTGATCCCTGATGCAAATGGCATCCTGCTCGGCCAGATGACGGTTCGGACATCCGGTCTGACGGAGAATATGGACTATAGTTTCTTCGTTCACGGGGACAGTGAGCTTGCAGGCACCCAGACGGGAACGCGCGATCCGCTCACCTCCGCGGATGTTGCGGTCCACACTGTTCCCGAGCCGGCAACGCTGTCGCTTCTGGCCTTGGGCGCGATTGGCCTGATTCGGCGCCGGAACGCGTAGGCGCTGGTTACGAACACCCTTGCTTTTGCTGCGAGCGGCGACCTTTTCATCAGAGGTTGTGGGTTGCGTAGCGGGCGGTGGCGACTCCCTCTTCGCCATGCGAGTCGGTAAGCAGGGACCGTCGCGATAAATGTACGAGCAAAGGGGCTGCTTCTCGGCTAAGTCGAACGCGGCCCCTTTTCTTACTTACGCCCGTCAAGGCTGCAAGCATTGCTTGTGGAAGCGGGCTGCATGTGCCGTCGCCCGGCATGCCTCCGGGGGGGCAGTCGACACGTGGGTATTATCGGGCCACATGGGAAACCAGGCAGGATGCGTTGCTACCCGCGCGCCCGGCGGGCGCCGCGCGTTGCGCCAGGCCGTGTGGTTACGAGTTGACGCGTTTTTGAAGGGTCCGAGCAGCATGTGGTCTTATCGGTCTTGGTGCGTGTTTTCGTGTCAAAGAGCCGGGGCTGCGGCTCGAAGTCGGCCGGGACTGCCCTATATATGGTTGAACTCGCCAGTGGAATTGCTCGCGCCGGTCGATATTGCGAGCGACTACTAGGGGGAGGGGCTACGGCCACGAAGTGCGCGTACAGGGCAGGCCGCCCGTGGCGGCCCGGTCCTGCGGTTGGCCGGTAGCTTGGATGAGTCTTAAAGAACAGGGGCAGGCAGTCTCAAACGAATCACGGAGTAGATGCTATGAAAACAATGCTTTGTGTGCTTGTGGCAGTCGGATTGGCCGGATCGATGGCGTTCGGTGCGGACCTCGACGTCGCGGTTCAGACGATGGACGGGCTTTCTTCGGTTACAGTCGGGCCTGGCGATCCGGTGGACTACAGAATCGTTGGCCAGTTGAGCGACACGGGCAATCTCGGCCTTGCCTTGTTTGGCTTTGATTTGTCGTTCGACGGTGGCGACCTCCTCCAGGCGGACGAGCCGGCGGAGGCGCCCCTGAACAACTTCGCCAGGAACCTGGGGATTACAAACCCGGCCGGTTTCGGCGGCACGATGATTGGCGGCGATCTCATTCAGGTTGGTGGTGGCCAAAACACCATCAACAACGTCCCAAGTAATGCCGACTTCCCCATCGGTACGGTGATCACCGACCTCGGGAAAGACGAAATGCCGTTGGCCACGGGTTCGTTGACGGCTCCGATGGCCGAGGGGACGTACACGTTGACGCTGTCGAGCTTGTTTGGGAACGTCATCACCAGCGAGCAGGCGACCTACTGGGCGGTCGAGGCGTTCAATGCCGGTACGATCCAGAACCTGACCGTCATCGTCGAGATTAACCCCGCCGTAATCCTGGTTTCGAGCGCTCCCGATTGTGATGTAAGCCTTACCCGTGCTCATGACAACTGCGTCGAGCTGACGTTCAACGGTCCCATCACCGCCCCGGGACCGGGGCAGGTTGGCATTCAGGAGCTTCAGGCTGGTGGTGCGTACGCCCCAACTGATCTTTCAGATCAGTTCACTTTCACGGTCGTAGGCGGCAACGTGCTCAAGATCGTGGAGAATGGCGACGTGCTGAGCAACCAGAAGTGGTATGGGATTCGGAATGTGAGTTGGTCGGGTGTCGGTTCCTTTAAGGTGGACTTGCGCGTCGTCTATGGCGACGTGGACAACAGTGGCTCAACCACCGCCGCGGATGCCAGTGACGTCTGGGGAAGTCGTGGGCCCGCTTCGGGTGATTGCGACCCTTATGACGTTGACGCCAGCGGTAGCATCACCGCGAGCGATGCGAGTGATGTGTGGGGGTCCAGGGGTTCGGCGGCTCCGCCCAAGCCGGATGGGCACACTTGCAACCCGTGATCAGCGTTTTGCTTGATTGGCCAACCGGGGCCACAGTGGGAGTCCTCGTACCACTTGGTAACGCAGCAAGAAAGTAAGTCATCGAGCGCAGAGGAGGAGCATCGATTTCGCCGATAATCTCTGCGTAGTCGTCGCGCCGTGTTCGCAGGCGAGCGCTTCAGGTCGGGCCTGGGCAACCGGCTCTCGCGGCGCAAACTAAGGGGTAAATGAAAATGAAAAAAACCGCCATTGTCTCCTTGCTGGTGGTATTCAGCAGTCCGTACGCGCTGGCTGGGACCGTCGAGTTCGCGCCCTCTGAGCAGACCGTCCCCCCGGGGTTGGTCTCGGTTGTGGTGAGTGTGCAGACGACGATTCCTGACCTCATCGGGATCGATTCCGCGGACATCGTGATCGGATCAGAGCTTCCCGTGGTGTCGCTCACCTACTCGGACCCGAACACTTTTGAGACGGTGTATCCGCCTGCTCTTCCGGGCATCTACCCTCATAATGTGTGGGCGGGGGCGAGCAATACGCGCCCGGACTCCGGCGGCGATTCGCACCTGATTGTTCCGGCCGTCTTCCCGGTAAGCATCGGTATGCTCGTGGTCGATGCCACCGGCGCCGCAGACGGGGATTACACCGTCTGGGTGGATACTGCCCAGGACAACTGCAGCGGGTTAGGGGCCACCGTTCTCACCAAAGGTATCAGCGGAGTGGTGGTGAGTGAGCCATTGTCCGGGGACGCGGTCATCCATGTTCGCAGCGGCGTGCCTGTCGTTTCGGCCGATCCTCCCTGTGATTCAAGCCTGATCCGAGCGCACGACAACTGCGTCAAGCTCACTTTTGGTGACGTGATTCCGGCACCCAACCCCGGGGACATCAAGATCCAGCGGTTGCTGGCCGGCGGCGCCTATGACCCGACCGATTTGTCCAACCAGTTTACGTTCACGGTCGTGGGTGGGAACGTCCTGAAGATCAAGGAGAACGGCGACGTCTTGAGCAACCAGACGTGGTATGCCATTCGCAATACTGGGAGCTGGGCCGGGGCCGCTCCATTCAAGCTGGACTATCGCGTGGTCTACGGTGACGTGGATAACAACGGGAGCACCACGGCTGCGGATGCCAGCGACGTCTGGGGCAGCCGTGGGCCTGCGCCTGATGATTGTAGTCGCTACGATATTGACGCCAACGGCAGCATCACCGCCAGTGATGCCAGTGATGCGTGGGGTTTCAGGGGCTCGACAGCCGGTCCCAAACCAAGTGGGCACACCTGCAGCCCGTGATTGATCATCAAACGGCTTACGGCGGCCTGCTACCGCCGCCTGTTTGTTAGATAGCGTCTCTTTCAACGGAGAGCGGCGTGGCCATAAAGGTCGCGCCAGCTCTGCTTGTTTCGTTCGCAGTGTGTGCGTGCGCACACGGCGCCATCGTCAGTCTCACGCAAACCTCGCCCGATCCCTACAACGACCCATCGCTCGGCCCGACGACGGCAACGTTCGATGTCGTAATCGAGGCCACCAGCTTCCCCGAAGGAATCGTATGGCGCGTCGACATGGAGATCGCGGCGTCTTCGGGTCCTCCGCTCAGTCTCGAGCCCTCACCCGAATGGGAGGTCCCTTACCCTCCCTGCGACCCGCTCTGTGTCTTCGAGGCGTATCATTTGCTGGGCGGAACGCCGACGCCGAGTGGCCCCGTAGGCTGCCGGCGCGAAGGTGACCGCAGCCGCGGCTGACGCGTCTTCCCTTCTGCGGTAGAATCTCCCCACGGAGATCTGGACCTGTCCGGCGGGGCGTGGGTACGCGCTAACAGACGCTCGTGACCGTGTCACCCAAGGAGGCAGCCATGACCGACGATGGCACCGAGGCCGAGTTCAAACATACGGTCCTGCTGGCTGAGGACAACCCTCAGCACCTCGAGCTCCTGGAAGCCTACATGGAGGAGCTGCCCGAGGTGCGGGTGGTTCTCGCCAGAAACGGCCAGGAAGCACTCACCCGCGTCCAAGAAACCTCGCCGGACCTGGTTCTGCTCGACATCATGATGCCCAAAGTCTCGGGGTTCGAGGTCTGCAAACGGCTCAAGAGCGACCCCAAGACGCGGGACATCATTGTTGTCATGGTCACGGCACTGAACGAGACGGCGGATATCGAACGTGCCGCGGAGTGCGGCACCGACGACTATCTGGCCAAGCCGGTGGATCGCAAAGCCCTGCTCAATCTGGTTCGGAATCTGCTCGCCACAAAAGCCCGCGGTTCGGCGGGGTGATCCTTCACGCCGTCCAAGGTAGAATGCCCATCACCTCGATGGGTAGCTGGCAAGCCTCGTGCTTTGTCAAGCATCGGGTGAGCTTCTACCCGGGTGGCGCGGGTTCGCCTCTGCGATGGCCAAGACGCTTTACATTATCGATGGGCACTACCAGATCTACCGGGCGTTCTATGCACCCTTCCAGGATCTGACCAGCCCCACCGGTGAGCCAACGCGGGCCACGTACATCTTCTGCCAGATGCTCTTTTCTCTGATCCGCGACCGGCGACCTGATTACCTGGCGGTCACGCTGGACGCAGGTGACGAGACCACGTTCCGGCGGGAGCTGGACAAGCAATACAAGGCCAACCGCGAACCACCGCCTGAGTCGCTGGTTGTCCAGGCTGATCGGATTGTCTCGATTGTGTCAACCCTTGGCATTCCGATCTATATGCTGGCGGGTTTCGAGGCTGACGACCTGATGGCCACATTCGCACATCGGCTTCAAGGTGAGAACGTCGAGGTATTTTTGGTGAGCCGGGATAAGGACCTCGAACAGTTGCTCGCCGACCACGTTCGCCTCTACGACGTCGCGAAGGGCGAGGTCATCGATCCCACATTGCTGCGCGAGAACAAAGGCTATACCCCACAGCAGGCGGTCGAGATCCAGACGCTGACCGGTGATTCAACCGACAACGTGCCCGGTGTGCCTGGCATTGGCATCAAAACAGCGACCAAGCTGATCAACGAGTATGGATCGGCGCAGGCTGTCATCGATAACGCCGACAAGCTGACACCCAAGATGCGCGAGCGTGTGATCGCGTTTGCCGACAAACTTGATCTCACCCGGCAGTTGGTGACCCTGCGCCGCGATGTGCCAATGGAGTTTTCGCTTGCCGATTGTCAGGTTCAAGGCATCGATTTTAACGTCGTTCGGCCCATCTTCGAGGAGCTCGGCTTCACTCGCCTGAAAGAGCAGTTGGACCAGTTCATCGAGGGGTCATGGACAAGCGCACCGGACCGACTTGAGAAGGCGAGCGTGACCGCGGAGCGGGGTACGTACCACCTTGTCGACACACAGGAGGCGTTCGCCGCTTTTGTCGAGAAGCTTGCCGCCCAGCCGTCGTTTGCCTTTGACACGGAGACGACGGGCCTCAATCCGGTGGTGGCGGACCTGGTGGGCCTTTCGTTTTCATGGTAGTCCGGCGCAGCCTATTACCTGCCCGTTG
>CAYOQG010000305.1:0-6753 GCA_964405925.1 uncultured Phycisphaeraceae bacterium
ACCCAGGGCTGCCCCAACAACCCCCCCGGGTTCGGATCCGACCCGACTTCGGTAGCCTTTTCTGTCGAGCAGACGCTGGTGCTCTTGCTCTCGGCGCAGAACTCAATCCGGACGTCCAGATCAAAGGTCGGCACCGCCCCGGGGTTCTGGGCGTTCACGGATCGCGAGAAGTCACCGCCCGTTCCCAAAGCGTACAGCGCACCGCTTGGGCCCACCGACATCGTCCCCCACATCCACCCAACCTGTGTGGGTAGCTCGAAGCTCGCCCCTCCGTCGGTCGAACGCATGAATTGATTGATCATGGATTCAGCCACGTAAATGTTCCCCCGTCCGATTCCGTCGGTGCGGTCAATCGTCATCCATGGCTTGTCACCCCCGAACGCGAAGACGGAAGGTTCCCAGGAGACGCCGCCATCCGTTGACTTGAACAGGTCCCCGCATTCGAACGAGGGACACCGGATGCTGTAGAAGTAGATGTTTCCATCCGCATCGGCATCCAACACGGGATCGCTCCGAAACACCCCCGGCTCCAGCACGCCGGGGAACGTCCAGGTATGACCGCCGTCGTGGCTGTAACCCCACCCCGCTTGGCGGAAGTTGGACTCGATGGTATCGAACTGCCGCCATCCGATAACGATTCTACGCGGATTCGTCGGATCGACCGCGATCGACGGCTCATTGGCCGCGTCGCCGACGGTGTTGCATCCGTCGCGGTCGACGTTGACCTGAATGCTCTCAAGGGGCCCTCGCACCCACGGCCCGCAGTGTGGCTGCCCCGTGCCCTTGGGCTCCCGAAGTGGCATCCAGAGGTCAGAGCGTCCCTCCTCGGAATGGGCCGGTTCACGTTGGAACGGGTGCGGTCGATTTCCCAAGCATGGTTCGCTTCCCCCATCCACGGTCCCGCAGAATGTAGTGGCGCAGATCGTCATCAGCAACGGCAGGGTGGGCCTCATCAGCAGTCCTCCAACAGATCTCAATAGGACCGAACGTCGGTCCGCCGTGGAGTAGTCCCTGATGAGGTGGCAAATCTTACACCGATTTTCAGTTTTTTTTGCGGCGGCAAGTTCGCTTGGGCAAAGGCGTTTCCAGCTGGCGGAGATTTGCGTCGGGGTCGCGGCGGAAACGCTGACGCAGGGTGCGGGTGTGGCGGCCTCGCGACCCGTCGCGCATATTGGCAGCAATCCGTTAACCGGCTGGGAGCATTAAGCACACTAGCTGCGGCGCGACCGTGACGAGAGACTCCGTCGATGTTCCCTGCGCTAGTGCGGAGACCGTTTTTCCGGATCAGCGCCTGATTGAAGCCGTCGTCGGCACTCCTCGGCCCGCTCCGGGCGACCCCAAACTTCGTAGAGCGACACGAGCGCTTGCAAGGCCCGTTGTGTTTGCACGCTCGCTGCCCCGAATGTCTTTGTGAGGCCAGCTTCCGCTTCGAGCAATGCCGGCTCGGCCTCTTCGTAGCGTTCGAGCTTAGTTAGACATTCGCCGTAGTACAGGTTGGCAATTCCGACAATGGGATGCTCGTCGGGGAGGCTTCGTGACGCCGCCTCCAAAAGCCGCTCGAACCACGGCAACGCCTCTTGTGATCTGCCCGCACGATTCAGCGTTTTCGCGAGATTACCCATCGATGTGAGCGTGTCAGGATGCTCGTCACCCAGTACACGTCGACGCAGTTCAAGGGCTTCCGAGTGGTACCGGATGGCGTCATCAAATCGATCCTGCATCTCACACACGGCACCGAGATTATTCATGGCCCTGAGCGTGTTGGGATGCTCCTCCCCGATGGTGCGGCGCAGTGCCTCGAGGTTCTCGGCGAGCAGGGGTTCCGCCCGATCGTATTGCTTCTGGTGCATGTAGTGCACAGCGAGGTTGTTTCGCGCCGTCAGTAGATGGGAATGGTCCCTGCCTAAGGTTCTCTCTCGGATGCCGAGCACTTCTTTGTAGAGCTGTCCGGCACGCTGGTGTTCGCCGAGTTCATCATAGACCATGGCGAGGTCGTTCATGCAGTTGAGGGTCTCCGAGTGGGAATCGCCGAAAACCTTGCGATGCTGCTCCAACGCCTTCACATAAGCAGACTCCGCCTCCTCGTACCGTCCTTGATCCAAGTAGGTGCCGGCGAGTTCGTACAAGGCGAGTATGGTGTCAGGATGTTCTTCGCCGAGGCTGTGTTCTCGAAGTCGGAGGGCCTGTTCCAGGTGAACCTCAGCCGCGGTGTATTCGCCAAGACTCTCGTAAGTCTTACCCAGCGAAAAGCGAACTGATGCCTCCACGAGCGGTTCGTCGGCAAACTTGCCCTCGAGATTCTCCGCGGCTGAGTCGAGAACCTCCCGCATGGTGATGTCCCGGTCACTCGTAGCTTTCGGGTCGACCGACGCCAGGAGATCGTCCGTCAGGAAGGCGTTCACGGCCGCGGCGATCCGGGCGTTACGCTCTGCTGATCCACGGGCGGTGACCGCGGCGGCACGTTCGTCCTCAGCAACTTGCCGAAGCCGGTCGGCCCGACCATAGAGAACGGTCATCCATACGCCAAAGGCAATGACGACCACGAACAGCAACGCCAGGAATCCGAACGGGACCTTGTGGCGGACGATCAGCTTCTTGAACTGGTAGAACGCGCTCGGCGGACGGGCAAGAATGGGCTCGTTCTTGAGATACCGGTCAACGTCCTCCGCCAAAGCCGACGCGCTCTGGTACCGGCGGTCCGGGTCCTTCTCCAGCGCTTTCAACACGATCGTTTCGAGGTCTCCGCGAAGCGTGCGGTGGATCGTACTCAGCCGGCGCGGAGCCTCTTCGCAGATGACCCGAACAGCCTCGTGGACTGTCGTGGTAGTGACATCATACGGGCGCTCACCTGTGAGCAGCTCATAGAGGATGATGCCAAGCGAATAGACATCGCTGCGTAGATCAATCTCACTGGGATCACCACGGGCTTGCTCTGGGCTCATGTACGACAGCGTGCCCTGTATCTTCCCGAGCTCGGTAACGAGCGTAGTGGCAGTGACGTCGGAATCCGTGATTTTCGCGAGCCCGAAGTCCAATACCTTCGGGTTTCCACTGATATCCACAAGGATGTTCGACGGCTTAAGGTCCCGGTGTATCACGCCGCGTTGGTGGGCATAGTTGATGGCATCGCAGACACGGCAGAACAAAGACAACCGTCGCGGGATATCGAGCTTTTTGTTCCGAGCATAATCGAGCAAGGATGCCCCGCGTACAAGCTCCATGGCGAAGAAGTGCTGCCCGTCATCCGTGCGGTCCGCTTCGTAGATGGCGGCAATGTGTGGGTGCTTGAGCCTGGCAAGCGTCTGAATTTCCCGTTGAAAGAGCTTAACGTTGTGCTCGTCGATTAACTGTCCGCCGCGGATGACCTTTAGGGCGACCGCGCGTCGCGGGTGGTCCTGCTCGGCCTCGAAGACCGTACCCATGCCGCCGGCGCCGATGATGCCCAGTATTCGATAGCGCCCGATCTGTTTTCCAACAGCAGACGCTGCTGCTTCGGGTTTGGCATGTTGTGTCCTGACGTCTCGAAGCGGTGACTTGAGGAACTCGAGTGCCTCTTCATCGGCCGCTAGAAGCGACTCCACCTCCGCACGGAGCCCGGGATTGCCCGCGCAGGCTTTGTTAAGGAACTCCGCTCGCTCGGGCGAGTCAAGATCCAGAGCCGCCTCGAACAACTCTGCGGGATCGTGGCTCGAATCAGGCATCCTGGTTAGTCTCCGGTGGAGAGCTCTGGTCATCACCTGAGAGCGCTCTATAGAGCCACGCCCGGGCGTAACGCCAGTGCCGATCCACCGTCCGTGTCGACATGCCCAGGACTGCTGCGGACTCCTCGATCGTCAGCCCGGCGAAGAAACGCATCTCGGTGATTCGGGCGTGTTCGGGATGACTTTCGCCGAGCTGCGCCAACGCTTCATCCAGAGCGACAACGTCTACGACCTCGTCGTAGGTGGCGGCAAGCTCCTCATCCAGCGTGACCTTGGCCCTTCCGCCCCCTCGTTTGTCCCGGCCGTGGCCTCGGGCGTGATCGACGAGGATGCGCCGGATTGCCTGGGCGGCGACCGCGAAGAAATGGGCCCGGTCCTGCCATTGGGCTCGCTCTTGGTCCACGAGCTTCAGGTAAACCTCGTGAACCAGGGCCGTGGCCTGAAGCGTGTGATCGCTTCGCTCCCGCTGCATTAAGTCTTGAGCAAGGGCCCGCAATCGGTCATAAACAAGCGGCAGGAGCTGGTCCATCGCCCTGCTGTCGCCTTCGCGGGCGTCCACGAGAAGCTGAGTGATGTCAGCGTCGCCGGTCAACGGACCCAACCTCCGGATTGGGGCAAAAAAACCTGCCGCTACGTGTCGTGATCCTGGATCGATTATCGCGTTGGAGATCGGCGGCAACAAGTGCTGCCGCCGAACCGTTGCATCTTGGTTGCATCGGTTAGACACGAGCCGGCCGTGATCGCAGACCCCGGCGGCTTCGTGAAGAAGCAGCGTCCGAGAAAAGTAGCCTCGCCCGATCTTCGATGGGCGTGGGGAGCTTTGATGAAATGAGTTGCCGAACGCCCTCTAATCTGTGTAGCCTGATGTTTGTATTCTTGACTTCGTTTCCAGGGACGGTTTTCGCACGTCGCAAGCGCAGCGGCTTGCTGCGCGATGCGGGCGCCGCCCTGAGCAAACTGCACGTTCCGGAAGGAGGGTAGGTTGTGAATCTTCGGTCACGTTTCTCGTTAGTTTTGAGTCTTGGGCTGGTTCTGCCTCCCTGTCTCGCGTCTGGTCAGGACGCGGCCCGGTACACTTGTGCCTATTCCGAGGGTGCCAGCGGGAATTGCGCATACCCCCGAGTCATACCGGGCACACCGGGCCAGCACGTCGTCATGATGGACGCACAGACCGCCGGCGACATCAGGACCATCTGTGACCGCACGAACACGGGCCGCGTCGTCTACTTCACGGTTACGCCGACGGTTACAGGCTGGGCTACGGTCAGCACGTGCCATCCACTGACAGCGTATGACACGGTGCTGGAGGTCGCGACCGGCGGCGAGATTTGCGAGACCGGGACCATCGTTGCCTGCAACGACGACACCAGCGATCCGCTATGTCCCGCAAACTGCAACGGGCGTGCCAGCGAGGTGACCTTCTATGCGAACGCCGGCCAGACCTACACGATCAGGGTCGGGGCGTACAACAACAACGCCTTGGGTTGTCAGCTTTGTCTGGGCTTGATCGTTTCGATCGGCACGCCCTGCGGCGACCCGCCGCGGAACTTCTATTGCCAGGGGGCTTACGAACTTCCGGGCACACCGGGCACGTACCAGGCTACGTTCGACCTGAACGACACACCGCAGGTGTCTGACGACTTCGGCTGTGCCACCAACGTCGGGCGCCTCATGTGGTTTGCGGTCACGCCCACGATCGACGGTGCCATCGAGTTCTCGACCTGTCACCCCACGACGGAATATGACACGGTGTTGAGAGCGTACGTCGGTGGCTGCAGCGGCATGGTGGCTGAACTCGCCTGCAACGATGACACCGAAGACGTTGACTGCACCAATGGATGCGGTACCTATCGCGGCTCCAGAATCTCGATCCCCGTAAACGCCGGAACTCCGTATCACTTTGAGGTCGGAGCCTATAATAACAACTCGATGGGGTGTGACCTGTGCCTCGGTGTAACGGCGAGGATCGGTGAGTGCTTCGAGGACGACGAATGTAATGACGACAATCCCTGCACGAGCGATTCCTGCGACGGTGGCGTGTGCGTTAATGCGCCCCTGCCCAGTGGGACCTCCTGCCCGGACGACGGAATAGAGTGCACGTTCGACCGGTGCGATCGTGGGGTATGCAATCATCCGGCCCGCCCGGCGGGTACTGCGTGCGGAAATTCCTTAGACACGGACTGCACCAACCCCGACACCTGCAACGGTGCTGGCCAATGCTCACCCAACCATGAGCCACTGGGGGTGACCTGCACGCCTGATGCCAACGACTGTACAGCCGACGAGTGCAACGGCAGCGGCGCATGCACCCATCCCTTCGAGGCATTCGGAGCGGCATGCGGCGATACTACCGACACCACCTGCACAGATCCCGACACCTGTAACGGCGGCGGCACCTGCCTTAACAACCACGCGCCGCCGGGTACTTCCTGTGCTGACAGCTTCTTCTGTAACGGAAACGAGCTGTGCGACGGCGGGGGAGTATGTGCCTCTGGCGCGCCACCGTGTGGCCCGGGCCAGGCCTGCAACGAGTCGACCGATTCCTGCGATCCGGACTGTAACTTAAACGGCATCGCTGACGTGCAGGACATCGAAAGCGGCTATAGCCAGGACTGCAACCACAACCAAATCCCCGACGAGTGTGACCCGGATTCTGACGGCGACGAGATTCCCGACGTCTGTGATAACTGCCCGAATATCTACAACCCGAATCAGACAGACTCTGACGGCGACGGCATCGGCGACGCGTGCATGGCCACCTGCACATCATGCGCCGATTGCACCAACAAGCTCGACGGTACCTATCCGGTTGTCCGGCTAGGCACCAATATCAACAACGCCGCAGGCACTTGCATCTTCTTCAATACGAGCAACGCCACATTCGATTGCCAGAACCACACCATCGACGGTGACGGACTCGGCGAATTCGACGCCGGAATCACGATGAGTGCTCGCTCCGGCAATCTCATTCAAAACTGCACTATCAAGGACTTCGAAGCTGCAGTCTCCTTCAGCAGCGTGACCAACACGGATATCGAGGACAGCACATTCC
>CAYOQG010000306.1:0-6750 GCA_964405925.1 uncultured Phycisphaeraceae bacterium
CCCGTTCCCCGTTCCCCGTTCCCTGTTCCCCGTTCCCTACGCTCCGCCGAGCGCCCATGAAGTTCTTACCCAGGGCAACCTGCGCGCAGGCTGCCATGGGGTCACCGGGAACCCCGGTGCCGTGCAGTCTCCCAGGGGAACCGTGTGCCGAGGGGAAAACATGAAAAAGGCAGCAGTCACCAAGAAACCCACCGCCAAAAAGCCCAAAGCGATGAAGCCAATCTCACCCCGAAAACTGCGCGCCAACCGGGCCAATGCCAAAAAGTCCACCGGGCCCAGGACGCTCCTGGGCAAGCTCCGATCGTCCCGCAACGCCATAAAGCATGGCCTCCTCTCCGATCACGTCGTCATCACCACCGGTGTCGAACGTCCCGAGCATTTCCGCAACCTGCTGCGCGATCTGAAAGCCGAGTTCAACCCCAAAACCACCATCGAATTGGCTCTTGTCGAGCGCGTCGCAACGTGTTTCTGGCGGCTTCGGCGGGCGCAGCGGTTCGAGGTCGGTGCCATTAGCGAGTCGCTCGATCAGTGCTCGCGGACTGACACTGAACTTTCCGAGAACCTGGCCAAGCTCCAGGACCGCCTCCACCGGGACACGGCCCGTCTCCAGCGCCATCGCAGTGACCTCGAATCGATCCGGCATCTCACCGGGCTTGACGATCCGGAGACAGCCGCAGAGGTCCAGACCCACCTCACCGACATCGCCTACGACGTTTCGCCGCTGGCTGCCGGCCTGCCCCCGGCGCAGCTCCACGAGATCCTGCTGGCCAAGCTCACCCACAGCATCGAGGACCTCGAGGCTCAAACCGCCCGATTGTCGGCCCGGATCAAGGAAACCACGGAACGCGAAAGGCACCGCCTCGATCGCAGCCCCCTGACCGGTTCACTCCCCGCCCCCCAGGAGGTGCTCAAGCTCGTCCGCTACGAGAACATGCTCGACCGTCAACTGCACCGCGCGCTGGCCCAGCTCACCCGACGCCGTCGATCCGCACCTCACGCTGCGGTGTCCGGACGCAACCGGCCAAGGAGGAAAACGAAATGATTTTTTCGCGAAACGAACCCACCAATCGCCGTTTTCGACCCCGTAAACGCCTTTTGTCTTGGGTTCGTTAAGCTCAGCGAACCGACCCGACTCGGTCGGCTGGCAGGGATCAACAGACTTGCCCCATGGCCTGCTGCGTCACGGTTGCGGTTCTGATTGGCCGTGCGGCGGGCCGGGGACCCGTCCCACATTTGGTCGCCACGTGAAGTCGTGGGTGATGCCGACCGTACGCCACCAGGTTTCGCCGCCGGTGGGACCGCCTGCGTTACGCCACTTTGGCGCAGACTTTTTTCGCAGCGTCGGTCAGGTCGTCGGCCGTTATGAGCTGGGGGATCGCGGCTTCGGCGAGCAGCTTGCGGGCCCGGTCGACGTTGGTGCCTTCCAGGCGAACGACGACCGGGACTTTGAAGCCGATCTCCTGGGCGGCGGCGATCAGGGCTTCGGCGATGGTGTCGCACTTGGCGATGCCGCCAAAGATGTTGACGAGGATGCCTTTGACCTTCGGGTCGGCCAATACGATGCGAAACGCTTCGATCGCGTTCTTGGTATCCACACCCCCGCCGACGTCGAGGAAGTTGGCCGGCTCACCGCCGTGCAGCTTGATCAGGTCCATGGTGGCCATGGCGAGCCCAGCGCCGTTGACCAGGCACCCGATATTCCCGTCGAGAGCGATGTATGAGAGATTGTTCTCCTTCGCCCGAAGCTCCATCGGATTCTCTTCCGACGGATCGAACATCTCCTGCAATCGCTTGTGGCGGAAGATGGCGTTGTCGTCGAAGTTCATCTTGGCGTCGATGGCGAGGATCTGCCCGTCGGTGGTTCGGACGAGGGGGTTGATTTCCGCCAAGGAGCAGTCGTACTAGTGGAACACGTCCACCAAGCCTCGGATGACCTTCGCAGCCGCTTTCGCTTGCTCCTTTTCGGTAAAGCCGAGGGCTGACACGAGCTGGGCACAGTGGAAGCCGAGCAGTCCGAGGTGCGGGTGGAGCCAACGCTTCACGATCGCGTCGGGCTTCTCCTTGGCCACGACCTCGATCTCGACACCACCCTCGCGGGAGACCATGACGACCGATGTGCGCTTCGATCGGTCCATCACCACGGCGACGTAATATTCGCTCTCGATGTCGACGGCGGAGGCGATCAGGAGTCGCTTTACCTCGATCCCCTCGGCACCCGTCTGTGGTGAGACCATGCGGTGGGAGAGCATGAAGGAGGCAGCATCCCGCACCTCGTCGGTGTTGTCGCACAGCTTGACAAACCCGGCTTTTCCGCGGCCGCCGGCAAAGACCTGGGCTTTGACGACGACCTTGCCGCCGATTTTTTGCTGGGCGACGACGGCGTCATCGACCGTTTGGACGAGGTGGGACTCAGGAACGGGGACACCGGCTTCCGTTAGTAGCTCTCTCGCCTGGTATTCATGTACTTTCATCGATGCGGTTTCCGTGGTTGGTGGTTGTATTGCTCTTACCCGCGAGGACGGACCGGGTCGCCGCCGCATTGCCTTTGCAGGTCTTGCGAGGGCAGACCTTCAGATCACTCCCGCGAGCCCCGGTACCTTCTGTCGTCGGTCGGAGTCGATCTAACGTGCGCCTGGGCGTCAAAACGCCCCCGCCGATGGGGGTATTGTGATGGATTCCAGTGGATCAATCAAACCGCGGGGTAGGCTGGCCGGGTGGGGGGCGAATTCGGTGCTCACACCGGCAGTTTGCGAGACCCTGCATGGCCGGAGCTGCGAGGCTGGCGTTCGGGCGTGCTCATCGCTTGGGGTCTCGCGGTGGGGTCCGCTCCCCGCCGGCCGCCGTTTACTGGGTCTGTCAGCACGCCTGGATGCACCCAGGCCACCCATAACGACATTCAGGTCGCCAACCGTCTGGCTGGGTGCTTGTGTTCATCGGCGACCCGAGTGGCTAGAATGTCGCCATCCCGTGATTGGAGTGACCTGATGACCATGAGCAGACCCGCCCCCGATGTTCTCGCCCTGATCGTCTGCGATCAGATCATCACTGACCGGCTGACGGGGAAGCAGTCGTTGATTGGGATGTTCAGCCGGGTGCACGTCCGGGGGTTTCCGGCGACGCATCCGCAGCTCTGCGTATACGTTGCCCTCACGGAGGGGCACGGGGAGACGGAATTCACGTTGCGGATCGCAGACGCGAACGACGAACGGCCGCCGATCGTCGAGGGCAAGGGTAAGGTCGTTTTCAAGAACCCGAGAGCGATCGCCAACCTCGTATTGCAGTTCCACGGCCTGACCTTTCCCGAGCCGGGCGAATATCGAGTCCAACTTCATTCCGGTGGCGAGCTGCTGCGCGAAGCCCGCCTTGAATTAGTGAAGGTGCAGCCGCGTCAGAGGCCTCCCGCTTCGGGGCCGGACGCTTCTGCGGGACAGCCGTAGCACGTCCGGGGTGCACGTCGGACGAGGTTCGACGGCTCACGCATCAAGCAAGACAGCGATCACAACATCCCGGTCCCGGACGCGGTGACTCAGCTTCTGCCGTTTTGGGCTGGTTGTCTCTGTGGGAAAAGAACGGGTTCAGGTTTGCCGTTCCCATCCCTGGGAACTGCACTTTGAGGCCTGGTAACACGCATCGTCTGCGAAGTTCAACTGGACGGGTTATTCGCGACCCCAAGGTCTTCTGGCGGAGGTCCTCACATCTGGCGCAGGCCCGAAGCGGTACCCGCCGGGTGGTAGCCAGGGTGTCTGAGTACTCAAGAAAGCTGTTCTGGCGCATGTGATTCACAGTCGCCAGGCAGGCGGGTGTCAAGGTGGGGCGATTTCCGGAGAGTCACATCGACGAAGATCTCCTTGAGCTGTTGCGTCAATACGGTAGCTCTGCCTACCATTTACCAGTTGTGCGGGCGTCCGGGCTTGGTCTGCACCCTCTGTGCAGGTGTCGTAACGGTGCTTTCAACGCGACCTCTGAAGCGGGAAGAAGAGCTTCGCGAACGGATGAGATTGGCTTAGGTGAGATCTGCGAGGCAATAGCCGCCGACCTCATCCAATCGTTGACGGAATTGGAGGCCCGCAAGAGAAAGTTGTGGGCGACTTCGACGGCTTCGACGCGGTACGGCGGAAGCGACAATAAGATGCCCACGTGCCCGGGTGTCCGCCTTCATGGCTGTGGGTTTTGGCCCAATCGTACGTGGGTCGGTTTGGCGCCGCTGCGTGACCGAGAGCCTGCAGGATCGGATGCCCCAAGGGCATGCGCCATCCTAATCCGAGATGACATGCATGGCAGAGGTGGACGCCGAGTCTCGGAACATTCGGTGGGCGGAATCGTCTGAGGCCCACCCCGGCGGGCTCGCCCATAACACCCGTAAGGCCCTGACCGCGATATCCGGACACGCTGGCTTGGCCCGAGTTGTGGTGGCTGATGAGCATCAGGCGGTGGGGTCCGTGGCGTTGATCAAGCCGGCTGCTGGGAAAGCCAGGGCTGCGACGGAGACACCGCTGACGCCCACTTGCGGATTGGAAAAAACGCGGATACCGATCTCGCGTCCGTTATGGAGAACTTGAGCCCATTGAGTCGGCGATTCTTAACCGGGTTGGTTGATGTCGAAGGTGATCGCCACCTGGATGGGGACATCTGGGTTAAGGGTGACCCACGGCAGTTGCACGATTTCTCCATGAATCTACGGTTTGGCTCTTGCTCGAGACCTTCGCGGAGATGTTGCAGGCATGAGCCGTCGGAGAGGAAGTCATCGCATGACGAATGATGTTCGGATTTTGATCGTCGACGATCATGCGTTGTTGCGTAAGACGCTTGCGGAGCAGCTTGACCGAGAGTCGGATTTCTGCGTTGTGGGAACTGCGTCGAGCGCCGCCGAGGCAATCGAGAAGGCAATCGAATGTAGGCCTAATCTTGTACTTATGGATATTGATATGCCTGGTCTGGGCTGCTTCGACGCGGCAGAGCGAATCATGGCGATGTGGGCGGACACGAAGCTCATCTTTCTCAGTGCGTTTTTCCAGGATCGCTATGTTGAAGAGGCGCTTCGGGTGGGTGCTCGTGGTTACCTGACCAAACGGGAGTCACCAACGGCGCTCGTAGAGGCGATCCGTGAAGTGGCTAATGGCGGCGTGTGCTTCTCAGAGGAGGTCCGGTCCCGGCTGGCGATCGACGATGGTGGTACACGGCTCAAGGAGGTGTCCAAGTCGCTGGCCTCGACGTTGACCACGCGTGAGACGGAGACGCTACGGTATGTGGCTAAGGGCTTGGCGAAGAAAGAGATTGCCCAGACGATGGGGATCAGCGTCAAGACCGTGGATCGGCACGTCTCGAATCTCATGGCGAAGTTGGACATTCACGATCGCGTTCAGTTGGCCCGGTACGCGATCCGCGAGGGCCTCATCCAGGCGTAGAACGACGTGGCGGATCGCGGGCGCGGGTTCCGCGTGGGAATGGTTCGCAAGTCATACCAGCGTTCAGAGCAACGGAACATCCCCGTAGGGATCGTGCCATCTGGCCTGACGCCGACTTCAAGAAGACTGGCGGGTCACACGAACCCCGGCGAGCAAATACGTGTTTAGCGTTTCGCGAAGGCACCGTCGCCCCGTAGGGGGGCAGGTCGGAAGCCCGGGGGCACCAGCGCTTACGAGCACCCTAATCTCGCGAGCCGTCACGGCCGTACTGAAACCTTATCCAGGAGGGACATCTGGCAATGGCCCGGCGATGAATCACCAGGGTATTTCCACCTGCCGCTGCGGGGCATCCGTCGAATGTGGGTGACGGCAAGTTGGGGGGCATTGGCACTATGCACGCGCTCGATCTCCTGCTCGATACTCTCACCCGGCACGGACTCGCGGGGTTTCCTTAGCTGTCAGGATGCGGGCCTGGGCGAGCTAAAGCGTGCGACTCAGATAGTTGCGGAACCTACGAAACACGCCACTAAGGTGACGCCTTTGCGTCAGTGTTTCCCTCGCCTTTCGAGGAACACCAGACCGGCACGCGGGGGGCGATCGTGGGGCCCTGCTGACCTGGGGCTGTCTCAACGATCAAACCGCTCGCTGCGGCGACGTCGAGAATGTTGTCGCCATCCACGTCGGCCAGGGCAACCCCGCTCGTTGCTGCAAGCCCTGTGGAAGGCAACCCGCTGTCGGCAACGTATTTCCACCCATCGGCGTCACCGCGCAGGAGAAATACGCCTCTCGTATAGCCCGCCTCGAGACCCAGCCGGCCGGCGACGACCATGTCCAGATGCCCGTCACCATCGACGTCGCCCATGGCGAGGCCAATCGCGCCGCCCAACATCTGGGGGAAGACGTCTGGTGCCTTCCGCCATGACCCATCGCTTTGTTGAAAGTAGATCTCAGGCCCGTCCACCCAATTTGCAGCGGCTAGGTCCACGAGCCCATCCCGGTTCACGTCGCCGGCTGCGAGCCCGGTGTAAAGGCCCTCGATCGTCGGAGCCGGCAGTCCGTCCGACGCGGCGCTGAAACCACCGCTGCCGTCATTCAGCCAAACGCGCGGGCCCTCGTGATAGGACGCCGCTATGTCGAGTCTGCCATCCCTGTTTGCGTCAAAGAACATTACTCGGGTGGCCCAACCTGCTGATGGAAGTCCGATCGACGCGCGGGTCCAGTTGCGCCCAGAACCGTCGCCGTAGTAGAGGTTGACCCCCCCTTCGTCACTTGAGCCCGCCAAGATGTCCAGGAAGCCGTCTCCGTTGACGTCACCAGCCGAACTCACCGAATAGCCGGACTGGTC
>CAYOQG010000307.1:0-6720 GCA_964405925.1 uncultured Phycisphaeraceae bacterium
ATGTAATTGCGGAACTTGTCGGACGCCCGCCTGCCGTGATCAGTGTCGGCGGTGGAGCCGTTCTTGATCGGCAAAACGTCGAGAACCTGAGGTCGGTAGCCACGTTGGTGTGGCTGAAAGCACCGGTCCAGGTGCTCTGGCGGCGTGTTTCGACTGACCCGGCCACGGCTAGTACGCGCCCACCGCTCACCGACAGGACGGGAATGGCAGAAATCGAGCACTTGCTTGCGCAACGATCCCCGCTCTATGAGCAAACGTCCGATCTAACAATCGACACAACTCTGCTCACGCCGTCCGAAGTGGCGAAGGCGATCAACGAGGCATTGCACGGTGCTTCACGTCCGTGATTAGACGCACGAACCGGCGGACCATTGCCCGCCTTCCAAATGGCCTACCGGCTGGAGACGGATCAATCATCCGCTCTGCGTGGATCGGCCAGACCTGTCTGCTCGCAGATTGCCGTCAGAACGGCATCATATTTGTTTATCACATAGTTATCGAGACGAGCAACGCGTTTCTGACCGTTGACCTCGTAACCGAGGTCGATGAGGCCAATCTTGCCCGAACGCTCTCGCCGTAGCGATTTTATAGCTGAAAATGGAACCGTTGGATGCCCGCGAACCTTAAGCCCGGCGTCTGTGAGAGAGACCCGGGTCGTCACCACCCGTACAAAGCGGACGAGTAAGATCAAACCAAAGAGGCCAAGGACGTAGCCAAGCCAGCGCTGCAGAGCCTGACTCATCTCCGAGTGCACGCCGTCGATCCACGCGATCGCAGCGACGCGACCACTGGCAACGCGGAGACGGAGATGCCCACCGGGGCCCAGGTAGTAGGCCTGGTCTCCATGTTCAATCGCTGGGTCCCCAAGCACAGCCTCTGCTTCATCGTACGGGGCCCTATTCCGTACAGCGCCCATGAGTCTCCGCGCCTCCGCTGTGGTCAGCTTCGGGTTGATGGTGAGGGTCTGATTCCGGTCGAGACCTAGCGATTCGAGAAGCTGACGGGCATTATCCCGCGGATAGCGAACGTAGCCATCCCAGAGGAACCAGATGGCAAAGCCACTTACGAGGACCGTAACCAGGGTCGTTCGGGCGATCCGCTCGGTGGTTGTTCCTGAGACGATGGGCTCCATGATTCTCGGCTCCGGGCGCACACCGCGACAATTGGCTCAATGCGACGCACAGTGCGACTGTGCTGCGGGCAGCAACGGCCCCAAGCATGATTCTCGAACGGCCCCGGGTTGGCAAGCCCGTTGCAGCCGCTAAAGCGGCGATTGTCGGTGGTTGAAATCACACGACGATTGCCCGATAATGCAAGGCTGTATAATCTCCCGGGCCGGAAAAGCAATGAGGGATTTGCCATGAACGATGGCTTTGGTGCACTGTGCGACGAGTTCTACGTCACGAGTCGGCTTTTCCTCAAACTGGAGATGGCTCTGGAGCGGGAGACGATCCTGCATTTCTTTGACCGCGTTCGCAGGGAGTATCCCGGGCTTCGCCGGTTGCGGCGGCGAGACGGCGACTGCCTTGTGCTCGAGGAGGAAGCGGACGAGCACGGCTCACGTCGTTGGCTCCGGCTCGATCGAACAAGCCTCCGTCTGGGCCACTTCGCGCCTGCCTCTGAAGACGAGGTGCGCCGTTTCGGTGAGTTCATCCTTGACCAGGCGCCCTATCACTTGTCCTTCAGTGAGATCGACTACGACCACCTAGAAACAATCTACGGTTTCGATCTTGAGTATCGGGGCAATCACGATCAGCTCGTCGCCGAAACGCTGCTCGGTGAACACATTGCCGCAGGCTTTTTGTTTAGTGAGGATACGGCTCACATTATCGACGCCCAACCCTACTTCGGAGTAGCCTTGTCGCCGGAATGCGACCTTCAAGCCTATGTCGAGATCAAATCGCGAACGACGACGTTCGAAGTGCGGAACGCCAACTTTGAGAATGAACCGATCAGCGTGTTTTTGACCACTCGCAAGTACTGGGGTGTCAATAGCCCGGCATCATTGAGCGAAGCACTGGGAAGGCTGTTCGACATCGCCGATGAGTTGGCAAACGAGAAGGTCGTGCCGAACTTCGTGAACCCTCTGGCAGCCGCCATCGCGAGCCGATCGTAATCGCAGGATTCACACTGGCGAATCGCGAACGATGAAACGTCAGCCACCTTTGACAAAGTGCTCTGATGGCTGAAAAGACGCTCAAGACCCGCACCGTTGTCGGCCTGGAAATCCACGTTCAGCTCAAGACCAACACCAAGCTATTCTGTGGTTGCCCGGTAAGGTTCGATGCGGCTGTGAACTCGTGCGTTTGTCCGGTGTGTCTCGGTTATCCGGGTGCGATGCCGGTCTTGAACCGCCAGGCATTTGATTACGCCTTGCTGACTGCGCTGGCGCTGAACTGCACGATCGCTCGAAACACCAGATGGGATAGAAAGAGCTATTTCTACCCGGACCTTCCAAAAAACTACCAGATCAGCCAGTACGACCTTCCGCTCGGCACAGACGGTTACTTCGATATCCTGGTGACGGGGGAGTCGAGGCGTATCCGCATCAAGCGGGCACACCTCGAAGAAGACGCGGGCAAGAACATTCATGATGCGTCGGGATGCACGCTGGTCGACCTGAACCGGGCTGGGACACCGCTTCTGGAGATCGTCACCGAACCGGATCTGAGCTCGGCGGACGAGGTCTACACATTCTGCGTCGAGCTTCAGCGACTGGTCACCTACCTCGGTGTCAGCGAAGGCATCATGCAAAAAGGGCAGATGCGGTTCGAGCCCAATGTCAATGCGGTCATCGAGGTGGGTGGGGGCGAATATCGGACGCCCATCACCGAGATCAAGAACCTCAACAGCTTCCGGGCGGTCAAAGATGCCATCCAATACGAGAGCGAACGGCAAGTCAACACGTGGAGGCAAGATCACGGGTACCAGTTGGGCAAACGCCTCAACGAAAACCGCGGCTGGAATGCGGATAAGCATGTCACGGAATATCAGCGCGAGAAGGAAGCTGCACACGACTACCGGTACTTTCCCGACCCCGACCTGGTCCCCGTCGCGATCAGCGAGGCGATGCTGACACAGTATCGCTCGATGCTTCCTGAGTTGCCGATCGCTCGACGCCAGCGATTGGTGAGCGAGCATGGCGTCTCGTCCGACGATGCCGAGACCATTGTCAGCCATCGGCAAACGGCTGACTTGTTCGAGGAAGTGGTCGCTGCCGGTGCACCGGCCGAGATCGCCAGCAAACAGTCTGTTAACGTCTGGCTTAGACTCGCCAATGCTCGCCGCGTTCCCATCGCCGACCTTGGCGTCCCCGCATCCTGGATGACTGAGGTGGCAAAGATGACAGCCGATGGGACGATCAGCAAAACCGCTGCCAACCGCCTGGCAGAGGTGATGGTCGAACGATCGGACCTGCATGCAACATCCATCCCGACAGTGTCGGGAGCCTGCGCGGATGCGCCTGAGCCGCGGGCTTCAGCCCGCGCGGAAAGACCCGAGCAACTCGTATCCCCCCTCAAACTCGCCGAAGAACTCGGTCTCTTGCAGACCCAGGACATCGCCGCAATCGAAGCCTGGGTCGACCAAGCCTTTGCTGCCAACCAAGACGCGGTCAACACCGCTCTAAACAACCCCAGGAAAGCGAGTGCCACGATCGGCTTCCTCCGCGGCCAGGTCATGAAGCTTTCGGGCGGCAAAGCCGATCCGAATCTCGCTGGACAACTCATCGAAAAGCGACTAAACGACCTCAAGTCTGCTGAATGACACCGGCTATCCGCGCGAGTCGGATTCCACGACCAAGCAGGAGATCGACAGTTGAGCACAGAGCCAATACCGCAGGCTGAACGCGGGCCTGTCACGCAGGCTGAGCGGATTATGTCCATCGACGTCCTTCGCGGTTTTGCCGTGTTGGGCATCCTCGTGATGAACATCCAGTCATTCTCGATGATTGGATCAGCCTACATCAATCCGACGTCCTACGGTGATCTGACGGGGATCAACTTCGTGGTGTGGCTGGTCAGTCACGTCCTGGCGGACGCCAAGTTCATGACCATCTTCAGCATGTTATTCGGTGCGGGGATCGTCTTGATGACCTCCCGCCGGGAGATGTCGGGCCGGGGGTCGGCTGGGGTCCATTACCGTCGGATGGGGGTGCTTTTGGTCATCGCCCTGCTTCACGCCTATCTGCTCTGGTACGGCGACGTCCTTTACTACTACGCGATGTGCGGGTTTTTGGTGTACCTGTTCCGCCGGTGGCGGCCCGGACCGCTGCTGATCGTCGGGATCGGATCGATCGCGGTGGGCTCGGCGATCTCGATCTTCTTTGGTTGGTCGATGCAATTCTGGCCCCCGGATGCTGCTCAAAACACGATGTCGTTCTGGATGCCGACCGAGGAAGCGGTAGCCCGTGAAATGGCCGCCCACCACGGTGACTATGTCGGGCTGCTGGCGTACCGGGCACCGACAACGGTGTTCTTTCAGACGTTCCTGTTTTTGACGGAGTTTCTGTGGCGGGCCGGGGGTGTGATGCTGGTGGGCATGGGTTTGTACAAGGTTGGGGTGTTCAGTGCCAAGCTGTCGTCTCGGGCGTACGTTCTGTTCATCGTGGTGGCGGTGCTGATCGGTCTGCCGGTGGTCCTGTACGGCGTTCATCGCAACTTTGCCGCTGAGTGGAAGGCGGAGTACTCCTTCTTTTTCGGCCCCCGGTTCAACTATTGGGGCAGCCTCCTGGTAAGCCTGGGGTGGGCTTCGGTGGTCATGCTGGCGTGCAAACACGATGTGCTGCCCGCGTTTCGCCGGGCACTGGCAGCCACGGGGCAGATGGCGTTTACCAATTACCTGATGCAGACGGTGATCTGCACGACCATCTTCTACGGCTACGGTTTTGGTCTTTTCGGTAAGGTCGAGCGGAAACACCAGATCCTGATCGTATTCGCGGTTTGGGCGTTTCAGCTTGTCCTGTCGCCGCTTTGGCTTCGGATTTTCAGGTTCGGGCCTCTGGAGTGGTTGTGGCGTTCGCTGACCTACATGAAAGCCCAGCCGATGCGGCGGGATCAGGTGTAGCTTGCCCCAAAGTCAAATCGCCTTCATCTACACGTAGCACAATCGGCACGGGTAGATGGGTCCAGCGTCTTGCTTCTTCCCTCGCCCGCGCGTTTAGATGGGGACGAAGGCGGGGACGTCAAACCTTGCGACTATTACGACTTCGTACGAACCATCACCCCCCTGATGTAGGTAGACCCCTGGGGTAAAGTGCACAGGGTTCGGTATCGATCATGACTTCGACCTCGATGCCACGGAGACGTCCCGGCTCCAACTTGATTTCGCGCTGGAATACCAGATGGGGCGGGTCGGCTGATATACTGGGGTCCGGCGCAGGCTGCCTGGATCTGACGCCTAGCGTGTCACCAAGGTTCGAGAGAAGCCCCTGCACGCCGACAACTACACTACGGGGCCAAAGGGGTGGGGTTATGGGGCCCGGCTCCAAGGTACGGCAGTGTCCTGAGACCCACAGCACTATCCTATTCTGTGTATTTTTCCCAAAATACCAGAGTTGGGCCTGCCGAAATGTCAGAGGCGATTGAAAAGCTCTTGACATGCTATTGGAACAAGGCAGAATAATTCGTTTGTGGACCGTGGGAGTTCCCATGCGATGAGCACGCACGCCCAATCCAGTGGTTCGGCCAGCCCATGGCGCGGGACTGCCCGAGCGACGAGTGGAAGACGCCCGCAAGCGAGCGACCTGATGGATTCATACGCACGGGGAGAGGCATGGCACGCCCGCACACGCGAACAACCTGCCCGTGAACTAGTCGACCTGTTCCGTCGGACGGAGTACGCCCGCAAAACGAACCGCGATTATCAGCAGCATGGGAGGCCCTATGGGCCGACGCTGCGGGATTGGAGGGAAGAGCAAGTTCGAGCGCTGTTCCGGGAGATCAGGCGACGCAAGCCAAGTGCCCGTCCATAGCACCGTCGTCGCGCTTCGGTCTGAATTCATAGTGTTCCACGCTGTCTTACGGGAGGGACAACGCGTGAGCCCAAAGAGCAGGTGGAAGGATTTCACCACGTTTCTTGACGACCTCCAGAGGGCCCCACGCGAGAAACAGGTCATTTTACTCGTCGGAAACGGCATCAATTTTCACCTACCGGAGTTCCCGTACCCGCGGAAGCTGGCTAGCGATCTGGGCCTTCCAGAGGATAATGTCGCAGCGTGGTCCGAGTCTGATAGGTTCTTTCGAGTATACGAATCGTGGCGTCGCGTGACCAGCGAGTATCGACCTTCAGAATGGTATGCGTTGATCAAGTACCTGTGCTTCGACGCGCGCCGCGTGCACTCGGTAATAACCACCAACTATGATCTGATTCTGGACGGTCTTTGGGAACGCCATCACCAGATACCTGTGGTACGCAATCCGATCCTTGAGGAAAACGAACCGGACTACGACGGGTATTACAGCCGCAAGATCGACAGCAGTCAGCGGGATGTAATTCGGTTCTTCAAGATCCATGGTTGTCTCAGTTTCATCACGTACTCGGAGTGCATGAAAGCGCCCAGACCCCATCGGTCTCGCTTACCGCGCTTTTCCCAAACGATGCCTGTGGCGAGACCCAACGTGATCGACGAGCTGCAGGACTACTGTAGTATGGGAGTGCGTTGTTGTTGTAGCGTTTCATAGCAAGTGAGACACTCGGGCGTTTTCGGTAAGCTACGGTTTG